>NZ_JBFTSG010000010.1:0-149648 GCF_056399885.1 Cupriavidus sp. 01L45
GCGTACGACATCCCCCTGCGGGGGACGCCGGTCACTCTTCTTTGCCTCGGCAAAGAAGACTAACGAGAAGAAAGCCGACCCTGCCGGGGGCAGAGCAATCAGGCCTATGAGGCTCGGTGGTTTCGTCGTACGGCCCTGAGTGTTGGCTGGCGTGCCTTGCCGGCTCGAAGGGCCGTGAAATCGCATGACCCATGGGTTTCGTGGTGGGGCCCCTGACCTCGTGCGCGGTGCCCGCTCCCACATCTGCCGTTCGCGACGCGAATTGCTGCAGCGTATCGTGCCTTGCTGGTTTCGTGGTTTTGTCTCTCACGGCGAATACCGTGCCATTTGACACCCTGCCGTACCGGCGCTGGCTATGGCTGGACGCCAGCTTCGTCGTTTCGTGGTGGGGACCGTGGCCCGGTCAGCGAACACGGAAGCATAGGGTGATGGTGTTGGCGGTTCGCTACCACTTCGTGAGCGGGGCCGCAGGTTGAGCGGGGGGGCCACCGCGCCCACCACGAAACCCATTATTGAAAAGTTGCGCGGCGTTCGCCACCGCGAACGGCAGGGACCGAACAATCGCCGCGCTTGCCGCCAGAGACAAACCACGAAACAGTAAGCCTCGAAGAATCGTGGCCCGTTGCCCCGCGAACGGCAGATGGGTGAATGGGCAGGGCGCCCGCCATCGGGGGCCGCACCACGAAACCCGTGTGGCCCGCAGCGCTATCGCCGTTGAAACCGGTAGGACATGCCAGCCGAAGCCACTGCCCGCACGACGGAATCACTGCCGCCAAATCGTCTGATTGCTCTGCCCCCGGCAGGGTCGGCTTTCTTCTCGTTAGTCTTCTTTGCCGAAGCAAAGAAGAGTGACCGGCGTCCCCCGCAGGGGGATGTCGTACGCTGTTGGGTAAAACAACCAACACCGCCCAAACAAAACCCCAAACACCCAACAACACGCCAACTGTTCTGCCCTTGGGTTCAAAAACCACCCTCAATTAAACCCCCCTACCCCTCCCTAACCAACTGCGGCAAAACCGGCAACTCCCCCGCCACCTCAGCAATCATCCTCCGCATCCACATAACATCCGGCGCAGCATGACACCGCTCATGCCAAAGCTGATAAAACCGCATCCGCGGAAACACCACCGGCGAAGGCACCATCTTCAACGGCAGGTACTGCGCATAGTGCGCGGCAAACTGCCGCCCCGTGGTGAACACCATATCGGTCTTCATCAGCACATACGGCACCAGCCCGAAATACGGCAACGTAACCTGGATATTGCGCTTGTACCCCTGCTCAGCCAGCGCCTGGTCAATCATGCTGCGCTGCATCGAAGCATAGGGCGCGGGCGCAAGATGAGGCATCTCCAGGTAATGCTTGAGGGTCAGCCCCTTGCGCGCCAACGGATGCTGCGCCCCCAGCATGCACACCACCTCATCGTCGAACAGCGGCGAGATATGCAGATGTTCCGGCGGCGACAGCCAGTTGCCGACCACGATGTCGAGCTGCCCTTGTTCCAGGCTGTCGAGGAAGTCGCTCGATGACGTCATCGGGTGCACGAACAGCTTGGCGCCGGGCGCAAGCCGGCGCACACGCTCGACGATATTGGGCAGGAAGAAGGCGTCCAGGTAGTCCGGCGCCCCCAGGTGGAAGGTACGGGTAGTGGTGGCGGGGTCGAAATGCTGGGGCGGCCGGGCGATGCGGTCCATGGCCGCCAGGCTCTGCTCGGCCAGTTGCAGCAGCTCACGGCCGCGCTCGGTCGGCACCATGCCGCTCTTGCCGCGCACCAGGATGGCATCCCCGGTGATTTCCCTTAGCCGCTTGAGCGTATTGCTGATAGCGGGCTGCGACTGACCGAGCCGGACTGCGGTGCGGGTCACGCTCTGCTCGGTCAGCAGCGTGTGCAGCACCCGCAGCAAATAGGTATCGAGATGGTCGCGTCCGTGCATGGCGAGGGGGCGCCAGGCGCGCATGGCAGCCGGTGGCGTGGGGGGTGGGAACGGCGCATAGTGTATGTCAGGCACCCCGTCATTGGTCAAATCCGGCTGCCGCACTCCTCGTCAGCCGTGCAACGCTCTCCCCTCTTGATGGGGCATATCACCTGGGCCGAATATTGCATCATCGGCACCAGTGCTATGTTTGCCCCCATCACAAAGAGAGAAGACACCATGGAGACGCAAACCATCCGCTTTTACCACCGCGGCCAGGTCCAGGAGGTCGCCGATGCCCCCGTGACCCGCACCGTGCTGCAGTACCTGCGCGAGGACGCGCGCTGCACGGGCACCAAGGAGGGCTGCGCCGAAGGCGATTGCGGTGCGTGCACCGTGGTGCTAGGCGAACTGGGCGAGGACGGCCAGGTCGCCTTCAAGGCGGTCAATTCCTGCATCCAGTTCCTGCCCACGCTGGACGGCCGCGCCCTGATCACCGTGGAAGACCTGCGCCAGGCCGACGGCGCGCTGCACCCGGTACAGCAAGCGATGGTGGAGTGCCACGGCTCCCAGTGTGGCTTCTGCACCCCCGGCTTCGTGATGTCGCTGTGGGCGCTGTACCAGCAAAAGGCCGAAGACGCCGGCACCGGCCGCGCGCCGGCCCGCGAGACCATCTGCGACGCCCTCACAGGCAATCTGTGCCGCTGCACCGGCTACCGTCCCATCATCGAGGCCGGCCAGCGCATGATGGCGCTGCCGGCGCCGCAGGCCAGCAAGCTGGACCCGCGGCAGATCGCCGACACGCTGCGCTCGCTGCAACGCGAAGGCACGTTCCACTACAGCGCCGGCGGCCAGCACTTCTACGCGCCCCGCACGGCATCGGCTTTCGCCGCCATCAAGGCGGCGGAGCCGGGCGCGCGCATCCTGGCCGGCAGCACCGACGTGGGCCTGTGGGTGACCAAGCAGTTCCGGGAGCTCGGCAACCTGCTGTACGTGGGCCAGGTATCCGACCTCAACAGTATCGAGCAGGTGGACGGCGCCGTGGAAATCGGCGCGGCGGTCTCGCTGGAGCGCGCCTATGCGGCGCTCAATGCCACGCACCCCGAACTGGAAGAAATGTGGAAGCGTTTTGCCTCGCTGCCGATCCGCAACGCCGGCACGCTGGGGGGCAATATTGCCAACGGCTCGCCCATTGGCGACTCCATGCCCGCGCTGATCGCCCTTGGCACCGAAGTGGTGCTGCAGCGCGGCGAAGCGCGCCGCGCGCTGCCGCTGGAAGACCTCTACCTGGCCTACCAGAAGACCGCCATGGCCGAGGGCGAGTTCGTCGCGGCCCTGCGCGTGCCGCTCGCGGGGCCGGAGCACTTCCGTACCTACAAGCTGTCAAAACGCTTTGACGAGGACATTTCCGCTGTCTGTGCGGCCTTTGCGCTGACGCTGGAAAACGGCGTGATCCATCATGCACGCGTGGCCTTCGGCGGCATGGCCGCCACGCCCAAGCGCGGCGCCCTGACGGAAGCCGCGCTGGTCGGCCAACCCTGGACCGAAACCACCGCCCGGGCCGCCATGAGCGCGCTGGCGCAGGACTTCACGCCGCTGACCGACATGCGCTCCACCGCCGCCTACCGCAGCCGTGGCGCCGCCAACCTGCTGTACCGCTTCTGGCTGGAAACGCGCGCCGACGCGCTGCCAGCCGCCGCCGTCAATGTCCGCGCCCCCGGCGCCGGCCAGATCGTCGCCACCGTCGCCACCGCATAAGGATAGATCGGCATGAACAAGCAAACCGAACCCTTCCTGCTCGACGCCGAGATCGAGGCCAAGGCCGCCGTCTCCACGCCACAAGTGGGCATTTCGCGCCCGCATGAATCGGCCCACCTGCACGTGGCCGGCACGGCCACTTATACCGACGACATTCCCGAGCTGGCCGGCACGCTGCACGCCGCGCTCGGCATGAGCACGCGCGCCCACGCCCGCATCAAGTCGATGTCGCTCGACAAGGTGCGCGCCGCGCCGGGCGTGGTGGCGGTGCTGACCGCCGAAGATATCCCCGCCGCCAACGAGTGCGGCCCGATCATCCATGACGACCCCATCCTGGCCAACGGCCTGGTGCAGTTCATCGGCCAGCCGATGTTCGTGGTGGTGGCCACCTCGCACGATGCCGCGCGCCGTGCCGCACGCCTGGGCAATGTCGAGTACGAGGACCTGGCGCCGGTGCTGTCGCCCGAGGCGGCGCACCAGGCCGGCAGCTATGTGCTGCCGCCGATGCACCTGACACGCGGCGAGCCGGCCAGCCATATCGCCGGTGCTGCGCACCGGGAGCAGGGCAGTATCCGCCTGGGCGGCCAGGAGCAGTTCTACCTGGAAGGCCAGATCGCCTACGCCGCGCCGAAGGAAAACGACGGCATGCACGTGTGGTGCTCGACCCAGCATCCCACCGAAATGCAGCATGCTGTCGCGCATATGCTGGGATGGCACGCGCACCAGGTGCTGGTGGAATGCCGGCGCATGGGCGGCGGCTTCGGTGGCAAGGAATCGCAATCGGCCATGTTCGCCTGCTGCGCCGCGCTGGCCGCGTGGAAGCTGCTGTGCCCGGTCAAGCTGCGTCCGGACCGCGACGACGACATGATGATCACCGGCAAGCGCCACGACTTCGTCTTCGATTTCGAAGTCGGCCACGATGCCGATGGCCGCATCGACGGCGTGTCGGTGGAGATGGTTTCGCGCGCCGGCTTCTCGGCCGACCTGTCCGGCCCGGTGATGACCCGCGCCATCTGCCACTTCGACAACGCCTACTGGCTGCCGAATGTGCAGATCGACGGCTACTGCGGCAAGACCAATACGCAGAGCAATACCGCCTTCCGCGGCTTCGGTGGCCCGCAAGGCGCCTTTGCCATCGAATACATCTTGGACAACGTGGCGCGCACCGTGGGCCGCGATGCGCTCGACGTGCGCCGCGCCAACCTGTACGGCAAGACCGAGCGCAATGTCACGCCTTACGGCCAGACCGTGGAAGACAACGTCATCCACGAACTGCTCGACGAACTGGAGGCCAGCAGCGCCTACCGCGAGCGCCGCGAGGCAACGCGCGCATTCAACGCCGGCAGCCCGGTACTGAAGAAGGGCATTGCCATCACCCCGGTGAAGTTCGGCATCTCCTTCAATGTGGCCCACTTCAACCAGGCCGGCGCGCTGGTGCACGTGTACAACGACGGCTCGGTACTGGTGAACCACGGCGGCACGGAAATGGGCCAGGGCCTGAACACCAAGGTGGCGATGGTGGTGGCGCACGAACTCGGCATCCGCCTGGAACGCGTGCGCGTCACCGCCACGGATACGAGCAAGGTGGCCAACACCTCGGCCACCGCCGCGTCCACCGGCACCGACCTGAACGGCAAGGCCGCCCAGGACGCGGCGCGGCAGATCCGCGAGCGGCTGGCTGCCTTTGCCGCGCGCCAGGCTGGCGTGGACGCGGACAGCGTGCAGTTCGGCGACGACCTGGTGGTGGCGGGCGAACTGCGCCTTGACTTCAGCGACCTGGCACGCCAGGCCTACGTGTCGCGCGTGCAGTTGTGGTCCGATGGTTTCTACACCACGCCCAAGCTGTACTGGGACCAGTCCAGGCTGCAGGGCCGGCCCTTCTACTACTACGCCTATGGCGCGGCCTGTTCCGAAGTGCTGGTGGACACGCTCACCGGCGAATGGCGCCTGTTGCGCGCGGACGTGCTGCACGATGCCGGCCGCTCCCTCAACCCGGCCATCGATATCGGCCAGGTCGAAGGTGGCTTTATCCAGGGCATGGGCTGGCTGACCACCGAGGAATTGTGGTGGAACAAGGATGGCAAGCTGATGACGCATGCGCCTTCGACCTACAAGATCCCGACCGTCAACGACTGCCCGGAAGCGTTCACCGTGCGGCTGTTCGAGAACGACAACGCGGAAGACAGCATCCATCGCTCSAAGGCSGTGGGCGAGCCGCCGCTGCTGCTGCCGTTCTCGGTGTTCTTCGCCATTCGCGATGCGGTGGCCAGCGTCGGGGATTACAAGGTGAACCCGCCGCTGGTGGCGCCTGCGACGAGCGAGGCGATCCTGGATGCGGTGGATGCCGTGCGGGTGGCTGCGCCGGTAGTGCAGTGAGCCGCACCCTCTGACACCGTAGCGACGTAACCAGCCTCACCAAAAGCATCAACCTAAAAAGGCATCACCATGCAGGACGCGCCCCTCAAACCCTTCCGCTTCGCCGACGCCACCCGCCTGGTGCGCGCCGGCGTGCCGGTGGCGATGGTCACCATCGCCGAAGTCAGAGGCTCGGCCCCGCGCGAGGCGGGCGTGCGCATGCTGGTGACCGCCGACGACCTGGTGGGCACCATCGGCGGCGGCCATCTGGAGTGGCGCGGCATGGAGATCGCGCGCACCATGCTGGCCGAGCGCGATGCGACGCGGCAGATCGTGCGCATCCCCCTGGGCCCGGCCCTGGGCCAATGCTGCGGCGGCGTGGTCCAGCTCGCCTTCGAGGTGCTGGGCGAGCCCGACCTGCCCTGGCTCGATGCGGTGCAGGCCGCCTTCTCCGCCAGCCGCGCGCTCACGCGCACCGTGCCGGCGGCCGGTCCGGTGCGGCACGCGGCGGCGCAGGCGGTCACGCCCTCGGTGAGCTTGCAAACCGATGGCGCCTGGACCGACGTCATGGTGCCCGATGAACTGCAGGTGGTGCTGTTCGGCGCCGGCCACGTTGGCCATGCGCTGGTCAAGGTGCTGGCCAACCTGCCGTGCCGGGTGCACTGGGTGGATGAGCGCGACACCTTGTTCCCGCCGGGCCTGCCCGACAACGTCACCCCGGAAGCCACGGATATCCCCGAAGCGGTGGTCGACCATGCCCCGGCCGGCAGCTATTTCCTGGTGATGACGCACAGCCACGCCCTGGACCAGACGCTGTGCGAGCGGATCTTGCGGCGCAATGACTTTGCCTATTTCGGCCTGATCGGTTCCAAGACCAAGCGCGCGCGCTTCGAGCATCGCATGGCGGAGCACGGGATTGACCCTGCCCGCTTTGCGGAAATGACGTGCCC
This sequence comes from Cupriavidus sp. 01L45, assembly GCF_056399885.1. NCBI lineage: Bacteria > Pseudomonadati > Pseudomonadota > Betaproteobacteria > Burkholderiales > Burkholderiaceae > Cupriavidus > Cupriavidus sp. 01L45. Next base: position 6,975 of record NZ_JBFTSG010000010.1, read on the forward strand.
GATGGGCGTCTCCGGCATCACGGACAAGGCTCCGGCTATGATTGCGGTTGCCATCGTCGCCCAGTTGCTGCAGGTTCGCGACCAGCGTCTCGCCCATCTGGGCGCGCTGAGCGCCAACCGCGGCGGCCAGGCGGCGAACACGACGCAAACCAAGACCGCAAAAGGAACCCCATGACGCTCGATGCCGCGCTCGCAGACCGTATCCGCCTGACGCCCAAGGCAGAACTGCACGTCCATATCGAAGGCACGCTCGAGCCCGAGCTGATCTTCCGGCTGGCCCAGCACAACAAGGTCAAGCTGCCGTATGCCAGCGTGGAATCCCTGCGCGAAGCCTACGCCTTCACCGACCTGCAATCCTTCCTTGACATTTACTACGCCGGCGCCAGCGTGCTGCTGACCGAGGACGATTTCTTCGACATGACGATGGCCTACGTGCAGCGCGCCGTAGCCGACAACGTGCGCCACGCCGAGATCTTCTTCGACCCGCAGACCCACACCGCGCGCGGCGTGCCCATCGGCGTGGTGATCGACGGCATCTCCGACGCGCTGGCCCAGGCCCGCACCCAGTTCGATTTCTCCAGCAGCCTGATCCTCTGCTTCCTGCGCCACCTGTCCGAGGAAGACGCCTTCGCCACGCTGGAAGCGGCGCTGCCCTACCGCGACCGTTTCGTCGGCGTGGGCCTGGATTCCTCCGAGCAGGGCAACCCGCCGGAGAAGTTCGCCCGCGTCTTCGCCCGCGCCCGCGAGCTGGGCCTGCGGCTGGTGGCGCACGCCGGCGAGGAAGGCCCGGCGCAGTATGTCACGGACGCGCTCGACATCCTCAAGGTGGAACGCATCGACCACGGCGTGCGCGCCATCGACGACCCCGCCCTGGTGGCGCGGCTGGCCCGCGAGCGCGTGGCGCTGACGGTGTGCCCGCTGTCCAACCAGAAGCTCAAGGTCTATCCCGACCTGCGCGACCACTCGCTGCACCGCCTGCTGGAAGCCGGCGTGCTGGTCACGCTGCACTCCGACGACCCCGCCTATTTCGGCGGCTATATGAACGCCAACTGGGAAGCCACCTTCGAAGCCCTGCCGCTGACCGCGGACGACGGCCACAAGCTGGCGCGCAATAGTTTCGAGGCGTCCTTCCTGCCCGCCACGCAGAAGGCCGCCTTCCTCGCCGAAGTCGACCACTTCTGGCAATCCCCCCTGCCCGCGACGGCCTCCACGGCCTGAGCGCGGTTCACACCAAGATGCCGGCGCGCCACGCGCGCGCCGGCGCATGACGAGACATCGCTATGACGACCACGCCCCCCAACCCGTCCATCACCCGCGCCATCCGTGGCCGCGTGCTGCACTTCCTGCGCGATCCGCAGTTTCATGACGACGCGTATCAGTATTGGGAAGACGGGGTGCTGGTTGTCACCGCCGGGCATGTCGCCGCGGTCGGCGACTACGCCGAGCTGGCCGCGCAGATCCCGGCCGGCGCCGAAGTGATCGACCGCCGCGGCAAGCTGATCGTGCCCGGTTTTATCGACACCCACGTGCATTACCCGCAGACCGACATCATCGCCTCGCCCTCGCCCGGCCTGCTGCACTGGCTGGAAACCTACACCTTCCCCGAGGAGCGCCGCTTCGCCGAGCCGGAGTACGCTGCGGCGGTGGCGGGCTTCTTTGCCGACGAGCTGCTGCGCAACGGCACCACCAGCGCCGTGGCCTGGAGCACCGTGCACACGGCCTCGGCCGACGCGCTGTTCGCCGAAGCGGACCGGCGCAACCTGCGCCTGGTGACCGGCAAGGTGCTGATGGACCGCAACTGCCCCGAATTCCTGCGCGACACCGCCGAGTCCGGCGCGCGCGATTCGGCTGACCTGATCTCGCGCTGGCACGGCAAGAACCGCCTGTCGTACGCGATCACGCCGCGCTTCGCGCCGACCTCCAGCGAGGCGCAACTGGCTGCCTGCGGCGAACTGGCCAAGGCCTATCCCGACGCCTATATCCAGACCCATGTGGCGGAAAACCGCGACGAAGTGAAGTGGGTTGCCGAACTGTTCCCGCAGGCGCGCAGCTATCTCGATATCTACGATCACTACGGCCTGCTGCGTCCGGGCGCGTTCTACGGCCACGCCATCTACCTCGACCAGGACGACCGCAAGCGCCTGGCCGACAGTGGCGCCGCGGTGGCGCACTGCCCCACCTCCAACCTGTTCCTGGGCAGCGGCTTCTACGACTTCCACCAGTCCGACGCCTATCGCCTCAACGTGACGCTGGCCACCGACGTGGGCGGCGGCACCTCGTTCTCGATGCTGCGCACCATGAATGCCGCGCACAAGGTGGCGCGCATGGGCGGCTATCACCTCACCGCGCTGCGCATGTTCTACCTGGCCACCCGCGCCGCCGCCGATGCGCTGGGCTGGAGCGAGCGCGTGGGCAGCTTCACGCCGGGCTGCGAGGCCGACTTCATCGTGCTCGATCCGCAGGCCACGCCGCTGATCGCCCGCCGCAGCGAGCGCTCGGAGACGCTGGAAGAGCAACTGTTCGCCTTCGCCATGCTGGGCGACGATCGTGTGATCGATGAGGTCTATGTGATGGGCGAGCCGGCAAGCGCGTCGGCCTCCGTCGCGCATTAATCATCACTTTCCACCGGGAAGCACCGGGTCCTGGCCACGCCGGCTTGACCCGGATCAACACCCCTGTCACGCAATCCTTCTAAGCTGTCACACCGTCGGCCCCCTGTGGCCGTGCATCGCCAGTCCCGGGCACAGCCAGGTGCCCGACCCCGCGTTCGACAACTGAAGGTTTTTGAATGATTGCCACGCAGCAAGCCCCCTTTCCGGAGCCGATTTCCCCTGAAGCGCCCCTGCCCTCGCGCAAGATCATCCGCGGCTGGCTGATCCCGCTGGGTCAGCGCAGCACCTCGCGCGCGCTGGCGCTGTTCGCGCTGGATACGGCGCTGTTCGTGGCCGCGCTGGCCGGGGTGGTGATGTTCTCCCACTGGCTCGCCAAGCTGGCGGCGGGCGTGCTGACCGGCATCATCATCGCCCGCCTGTTCATCATCGGCCACGATGCCTGCCACCAGAGCCTGACGCCCCGGCGCGGCCTCAACAAATGGCTGGGGCGGCTGACCTTCCTGCCGTCGCTCACGCCCTACAGCCTGTGGGAAGTCGGCCATAACGTGGTCCACCACGGCTATTCCAACCTCAAGGGCTTCGACTTCGTCTGGGCACCCTACTCGCTCGAGGAATTCCAGACGCTGCCGCGCTGGCGCCGCGCGCTGGAGCGCGTCTACCGCAACGGCTTCGGCGCGGGCCTGTACTACCTGGTCGAGATCTGGTGGTTCAAGATGTTCTTCCCCAGCCGCCGCCAGATGCCCACGCGCCGTGCTGTCTTCATGTGGGACTGCACGCTGGTGGCGATCTTCGGCGCCGCCTGGATCGGCGCGCTGGCCTGGCTGGCGGTGGCCAGCGGCCAGTCGGTCGCGCTGCTGGTGGGCCTGGGCTTCGTCGTGCCCTTCCTGGTATGGAATTTCACCGTGGGCTTCGTGCTCTATGTGCACCACACCCATACCAGCGTGGCCTGGTACGAGACCAAGACCATGTGGGCACGCGCCCAGCCTTTCGTCTCCACCACCGTGCACCTGCGCTTCCGCTACGGCATCGGCGCGGCCCTGCATCACATCATGGAGCACACCGCCCATCACGTTGACATGAGCGTGCCGCTGTACCGCCTCAAGCGCGCGCAGGCGCTGCTCGAACACGCGCTGCCGGGCCGCATCATCATCCAGAACTTCACCTGGCGCTGGTACTTCCAGACCGCGCGCCGCTGCAAGCTGTACGACTTCAAGGCGCTGTGCTGGACGGACTTCCAGGGCCGGCAGACCAGCGTCAACGCGCCCGTGCCGGCATAAGCGCCGCGCCCCGGCCAGCCGCCGGGGTTACTTCGGCTGCGCGGCCGCCTTGCCGCTGACCTCCGCCATGCGCGCCCGCATGGCATCGGCCGAACCGATCTGGTGGAACAGCGGGCCGCCCGGCGCAAAGCTGTCGGCCGTCGCCAGCCGCCCGATCACCACCGGTTCGAAGCCGGCATCCCGCACCAGTTGCTCGCCAACGCGCAGCGCGGCGGGATCGTCAGCCGCGATCGGCACGGCAATCAGCCCTTCGGCGCGGTGATGCTCGCTCGCGAATTTGGTGGCGCCCATGAAGTTGAAGGCACGAACGATGCGCGCGCCGCGCAGGTACTTTGCGGTGGTAATGCCGATGCCCTTGCGTGCCGCCTCTTCCGCGATGGCGCCATCGCGCGCCCGGATGGCATTGGTCGCATCCACCACGATCTTGCCGGCAAAGGCCTTGCCATGCTCGGCGGCGATATCGGGCAAGGCCTTGTATGGAACGGCCAGGAAAATCACCTTGGAAAAGGCCAGCGCCTCGGCGACCGTGCCCGCGCGGGCGAGCGGGCCGAGCTTGTCGACGAGCGGCTTGAGCTCTTCCGGATGACGCGAGGAGAACATCACAGGATGTCCCGCGCGCACCCACAAGCCGCCGACCGTTCCTCCGATACGGCCGGAGCCGATCACACCGATGGGAATCGGGCCGCCATCCCGGCTCGCCTGCGCACGCAAGCGCGCGGGCAACACGCCCAGCGCGAGCAGGGCAAAACCGAGACTGCGGCTTAGCAAGCGGCGGCGCCGGTCAACCGTACCGGCCTGACCGGCGCAAGCCACGGCGGCGGCCCCGGCGAAGCCGGTGCGCTCCGCACGGCCAGGCCTGAAGACGGGACGATCGGGAAACGGCATGGCGAACTCCTCGATCCGGTGAGGATCACGATGCTGCGACACAGCAAAACGGAGCGCCACGCCTTTCGGAAAGCCCGGTGGTGCGTGGCGAAGCGCTCTCGGGGGCACCTTCAAACTCTAGGCGAAAAATGCAGCGCCCGCGACAAACCGCCTGCGCGGCAGCCGGTTCGATTTGGCATGCGCCGGGCCGTGCACTACAGTAAGTATCACTTGCATCACCCTGGACGGCGTCGGCGTGCGCGATGCCTTGGTGACCGTGCGCCGGAATCCGTGCGCTTGCGTCCTTGTCCTCACGGAGAAGGTAATGCTCCCCGCCCTCCCCCGACCGCGCAGCCCAGGCCTGGCGCACGCAGCGCGGCGAACGGCGGCGAGGTGCGCACTGCTGGCGCTGGCCGCGGGCGCTCCGGTGGTTCTGGCCGCCGAAACGCCGCGGGACTTGCCCGCCGACGAGGTGCACAACCTCAAGGAAGTCACCGTGGTCGCGCCCGCGCCGCTGCCCTCGTTCTCCATCCCGCGCGAGGCGTTTCCCGGCAATGTGCAGACCGCCACGGATGCCGACATGGAGCGCGCCAAATCCGGCAACCTGTCATCGTTCCTCGGCGAGAACATGGAGAGCGTCGTGATCAACGATGTGCAAGGCAACCCGTACCTGAAGGACATCCTCTACCGCGGCTACCGGCTCTCGTCCACCCTTGGCGCGGGCCAGGGTCTGGCGCTCTACCTCGACGGCGTACGCCAGAATTCGGCGCTGGGCGACGTGGTCGACTGGACCGCGATCCCCGAGGCCGCCATCAGCACCATTACGCTGGTGCCGGGCAGCAATCCGCTGTACGGGCTCAACGCGCTCGGCGGCGCGCTGGCGCTGACCACCAAGTCCGGCGAGACACACCCCGGCGTGGAAGCCGACCTGAGCGTCGGCAGCCACGGCCGCGCGCGGCTGGATGTCAGCGCCGGGCAGATGCTGGGCGACGGCTGGCACGCCTTCGTCGCGGGCACGGGGTTCCGGGAGGACGGATGGCGCGAACTTTCCGGCAGCTGGCTGGGCAATCTCTTCGCCAAGGTAGGCCGCTCCACCACGGACACGCAATGGAGCGTGAGCCTGCTTGGCAGCACCAGCAGCCTGTCCGGCAACGGCTTGGTTCCCGACAGCATCTATGGCGTCCAGCGCAATGCCATCTACACCGCGCCGGACATCGCGCGCACACGCGCGTTCCAGGCGACGCTGAACGGCGCACACCAATTCAATGCCGAAGACCAGCTGGCACTGACCGCCTATCTGCGCGTGGGGCGCGCGCAGGCAACCACGGGCGACGTCAGCGACGCCTACCTGGACCGCCTGCTCGACTGCCAGGGCAACGCCGGCGACGACGGGTGCCAGCCCGGCAATGCGCCTGCCAACGCCGTGTTCAATACCTCGACCGTCAACACGCATGACTATGGCCTGTCCGCGCAGTGGTCGCATACCGGCGACATCCACAGCGCGGTACTGGGCGCCGCGGCCGCGCTGAGCCGCGCCGCGTACCGCCAGGACACACAGCCGGCCACATTCAACGCAGATCGCGTGGCGGTGGCGGACCCCGCTTCCTCGCCCACCACCGCGGCCTCGCTCGATGGCCGTACCACCACCTTCAGCCTGTATGCATCGGACACCATCAAGCTGTTGCCGCACAGTTATCTCACCGCGAGCGCACGCTGGAACACTTCGCGCACGCGCACCGAGATGACGTTGCCGAATGCCTCCGACGAGAGCTTCACGTTCTCGCGGCTCAACCCCGCGCTCGGCCTCTCGCACCAGTTGCTGAGCGGTCTCACCGTTTTCGCCTCGGCCTCGCAGGGCACGCGCATGCCCACCGCCATCGAGCTTGGCTGCGCCGACCCGGCCAATGCCTGCCAGTTGCCCACCGGCCTGCAGGCCGATCCTTACCTGCGGCAGGTGGTGTCGCGCACGTACGAATTCGGCGGCCGCTGGAAAGCCGCCGATGCCACCGACCTGACGCTGGCGCTGTACCGCAGCGACAACCGCGACGACATCCTGTTCGAGCGCTCGCCGGTCAGCCCGCTCGGCTTCTTCACGAACTTTCCCAAGACCCGCAGCCAGGGCCTGGAACTCGGCCTGCGCCAGCGTCTTGGCCGTCTGACGCTGCGCGCCGGCTACAGCTACCTGCAAGCCACCTACCAGGCCGACGGCCAGATCCAGACGCCGTTCGCGGCGCCCGTCAATGTGCGTCCCGGCACCCGCATGGCCGGCGTGCCGCTGCACAGTTTCAAGCTCGGCGTGGACTGGCGGGCAACGGACTCCGTCACGCTCGGCGGTTCCATGATCGTTTCGTCCTCGCGGCCCGTTGCCGGCAACGAAGACGGTGCATTGACCGCGCAGGATCCGCGTCTCGCCAGTACCGCCGGCTTCGCCCTGTTCAACCTGCGCGCGAGCTGGCAGGTCGACCCGCGCTGGCAGCTCTATGCGCGGGTGGACAATGTATTCGACCGCCGCTATGAAACCTATGGACAAGCAGGCCTCAGTGTATTTCCCGGCGGCACGCTGCTGCAGCCCGGCGCGTCGGTGCCGACCGAGCGCTTCGTCGCGCCGGGCGCGCCGCGTCTGTTCCTGGTGGGGGTGCGCTACGAATGGGATGGGCGTTAGTGGCTGCGGGCGCACCGAAAGTCCTTGGCAGCGACCACACCCTCGCCAAGAATAGAGCGACGCAGGGTTGCCATCCCGGGATGGCATGAAGCCGGCCGTCACGGCGAGCAACGCAATCGGGAGGCGCGCATGGCCACGGAAAAGGGATATCGCTGGCCGGGCCGGACCACGCTGGCGCTGTGTGCCGCGCTCGCCTGCGCCGCGTGCGCGTGGCGCGCACAGACGCCTGTCTCCCAGCCCGCCACGGCCTATGTATCCAGCGAGACCGGCGGCATCGCGGTGATTGACCTCGGCCGGCTCGAAGTCGCGCGCACCCTGGACACCGGCGGCAAGGGTCCGCGCGGCATCGGCATCAGCGCGGATGGCCGCTACCTGCTGGCCGCCAACAAGGGCACCAGCGACCTTTCCGTCATCGACACGCGCGACGGCCAACTGGTCAGGCGCATACCGATCGGCAAGAACCCGGAATTCGTGCGCGTGTCCGGCGGGCAGGCCTTCGTCACCTACGAGCCCGGCGAACGCAACGGGCCACCCGGAGCGGAACCCGCGCCGGAAGCCGGCAAGCCAGCCAAGGCCGGCGACGGCGCCCCGGTCCCGGCGGAAATCGCGGTGATCGATCTCAAGGACTGGCGCGTCACGCGCGCCATCCCCAGCGGGCTGGAAACCGAAGGCATCGAATTCTCGCCGGATGCTCGCCTGCTGCTGGTCACCAACGAGGGCGACGACACCGTCTCGGTCTACGAGCGCGCCAGCGGCCGCCGCCTCAATCTGCTCAAGACGCCGCCGGGATCGCGGCCACGCGGCATCAAGGTGAGCCCGGATGGGCGGCGCTATATCGTCACGCTCGAATCGGCGAACGCATTCCTGGTGCTCGACGCGGCCGACTACCGCATCCTGCGCACGGTGCCGACACGCGCCGGGCCCTACGGGGTCGCGTTCGACCGCGCCGGCGAACGCCTGTTCGTCGCGGCCTCGCGTGCCGACACCATCCAGGTCTTCGATGCGGGCAGCTATGAAAATATCGCCAACATCGCTACGGGCAAGCGCTGCTGGCATTTCAGCTTCACCCCCGACGACGCGCGGCTGCTGATCGCCTGCGGCCGCTCGAACGCGGTCTATGTGGTGGACGCGCGCAGCTACCAGCCGCTGCGGGAAATCGCCGGCGTCGCGCTGACCTGGGGCATCGTCACCTACCCGAAAAGCCCCGGGACGCTGGATGCGCCATGAACGCCGAGGCACACGATGTCTCATCGCGCCAGCGTCCGTGGATCGCCCGCATATAGGCCGAAAGGCCAATTGACGCACCAGGGAATCGCGGACAAAGTGAATCAGTCTGGAGCGCAATTCCATGTCGAGACTGGCTCAGGGGCCCGCATGACCCTCCTTCGGCGCGTCGTCAGAATGCTCTTGCCGGCTACGCTTCCGTGGCTCATGGCCGCCGGTTTGCCAGCGCATGCCGCGGACGGCGATACGCTTGCGCAGGCCAGGGCGCGCGGCACGCTGCGCTGCGGCGTCAGCGAAGGCATTGCAGGGTTCTCGGCGAAGGATGCCTCGGGCCGCTGGTCAGGCATCGACGCCGATTTCTGCCGCGCCGTAGCGGCCGCGGCCCTCGGCCAGGCGGACAAGGTGACATTCGTTCCGCTGAAGGCTTCAGGCAGGTTCCCGGCACTGCGCACCGGCGTGGTGGACCTGCTCAGCCGCAACACCACGTGGACCCTGGCGCGCGAGAGCACGCTGCGCGTGCAATTCGCCGGCATTCTCTATTACGACGGCCAGGCGTTCATGGTGTCCAGGCAAAACGGCATCCGGTCGATTGCGGGACTCGATCACGCCACGGTCTGCGTCGAAAAAGGTACGTCCAGCGAAGACCATCTGGCGACCTACTCCGCAGCGAATCGCCTGAGCGTGAAGCCGCTCGTCGTGGACTCCGCGACGGAGGTGGCCGACGCCTTTTTCTCGGGGCGCTGCAGCGCCTACACTGCCGACGCGTCCCAACTTGCGGCCGCGCGCCTGCGCGTCCGGGACGGATCGCAAGCCTACGCCATCCTGCCCGAGCGGATATCGAAGGAGCCGCTCGGTCCGGTCGTGCGCAACGACGACCAGCGCTGGCTGACGCTCGTCCGTTGGGTACTCTTCTCGCTCATTGCCGCGGAAGAAGCCGGGATCACGCAAGCCAGCGCGGGCGCACGCATGCGGGATCCGGCGGTGGCCCGCGCATTCGAAGCCGGCGCGGACGCCAGCCAGGCGCTCGGCGTCGAGCCCGGCTGGGCCGCGCGCGCGGTGCAGAGCGTGGGCAACTACGGAGAAATGTTCGATCGCAATCTCGGCGCGCAAAGCCCGCTCGGTCTCGAACGCGGACTTAACCGGCTCTGGACGCAGGGTGGCCTGATGTACGCGCCACCGGTGCGCTAGGTCCCATCGATGCAACGGGCAGCGGAGGCCGCCGCATGAGCGAACTGCAGATCTACATCGTCCTTGGCGTATTCGGGGCCGTGATTCTCACCATCGCCTTCAACCTGATGGACATGGCGGTGGCCGCCCTGATCGGCGTGTGCGTTCTGATCGCACTGGGGATCCTGAACGAGCAGGATCTGCTGAGCGCCACCCGCACCTCGGGTGGGCCGATCAGTCTGCTGTTCGGTGGCATGGTGGTGGCGCGCATCCTGTCCACCACCGGTCTCTTCGACCGCATCGGCGACCTGTACCTGAGCGCCACGGGCGGAAGCGGCAGGCGGTTCCTGCTGCTATTGATCGCGCTGGTCGCGCCCCTGTGCGCCTTCCTGCCGAACGCGACCACGGTCATCCTGATCGCGCCCATCATTATCCGGGTTGCCGTCGCCCTGGAAGTGGACATTGTCGGACCGATGGTGCTGACCGCCATCGTGAGCAATTCCGCCGGCCTGCTGACACTGGTGGGAGATCCGGCGACATTTCTCGTGGGCAGTTCGATCGGCATGACGTTTGGCGAGTACCTCCACCGCGTGAGCCTGGGTGGCGTCGTCGCCTTGCTCGTCATCGTCCCCCTGCTGCCGCTGCTGATGCCGGACCTTTGGCGCATGCGGCGTCCGTTGCCGCCGCGCGCGCAGCCGCGGCAGCTCGAGCGGCCCATCTACGCGGCGCTTTCGCTCGCCGTCCTGTTGACGATGGTGGGGCTGTTCGTTTTCGGCGAGCACCTGCCCACGCGGCTCGTGCCGCCCACGGTCGCGATGATCGCCAGTGCCCTCGCCCTGCTGGTCGGATATGAAGCCCGCTTCGAGCCAACCGACAGCGTGCTGCGGGACGTCGACTGGAAGACGCTGTTGTTCCTGGGGTGCATCTTCTGCCTGGTGCAAGCGGTGACCAAGACGGGGCTGATCCAGGTCATGGCGCTGAAGCTCCAGGCGTCGTTCGGCACCCAGCTGACGCTCGTTGCACTAGTGATGATTGTAGCCATCGGGCTGCTTTCCAGCCTGCTGGCCAACGTTCCCGTTGCGGCGGCGTCGATCCTGATGGTCAAGGGCTACCTGGTCGCGGCGGAAGTGGTGCCCGACGCAGCGCTTGCCGAGCAGTTCACCCAGTGGCCGGCGGCCGCGATTCCGGTGTTCGTCGGGATGATGTTCGGCGCAACGCTCGGCGGCAACGCCACCCTCATCGGCGCATCGGCCAACATCGTGGCCGCCGGCATCTGCGCGCGCGAGGGCAAGCCGGTCACGTTCGCCACATACATGCGCTATGGACTGCCAATCACCGTGGCCCAGCTTGCGGCGTCGGCGGTCTATGTCATCGTGCTAGCGCGCTTGATGCGCTGACGACGGGGTCCGGGTATTCGCAAACCCCGCGCAAACCCCGCGCAAACCCCGCGCAAACCCAGCGAAAATCCAGCCGATGCTCAGGCTGGCGTTGGCACCACGCGATAGTAGACGCCGTTGGCGCCATAGGAGGGCTTGAACCACGTGTTGCCGCACAAATAGTAAGTGCCGCCCTGCACGGTGGGCGTGATGCAGCCCGCTGGCAGCGTCGGGTAGATCGCCCCCATCGCAAACGCCGTACTGGCCGGGGCAGCGGCAGCCGTCGCCCCGGCGACCACGCCGGCGTTGTAGGCATTGGATGTGGCGGCGGCCGTATTCGCCGATGCCACGGCCGCGCCTGCCGCCACGCCGACCACCACGCCCGCCGCCGCGGCCCCTGCGGTGGACCAGCCACCGCAGTTGTAGCACCCGGACCCGTAGTTGTTCACGACGACCGGCGGATGGTACGCGGGGTACGTCGCACCGTAGTAGGGACTGTGGTACGCCGTCGCGCCCGAGGAGTTCGTATAGGTCGTATAGCCGGATCCCGTGGCGTGCGTCGCCGTGCCGCCATACGCACCGGTGGCGGTAGTGCCCTGCCCGTAGGTGTGGGTCGCGGTCCCGCCATAGCGGTTGGTGGCGGTCGTCTGCCCAGAACCTTCCGTGTGCGAGGCGGTGCCGCCGTAGCGGCCGGTTGCGGTCGTGCCCTCGCCGTAGGTGTGCGTTTCGCTGCCACCCCAGGCGTTGCTCCGGGTCGTGGAATCCGAACCGGGCGCATGCGAGGTCTCGCCTCCGCGATAGTTGGCGTGCGACCACGCCCCCGCAGGACCGGCCACGAGCGCCGGGATCAGCAACCCCATCAGATGCATGACGGCTTTCTTCATGATGCGTCTCCTCATTGCCCCTTGGCAGGCTTGAACTTCGGAGGAGGCTTCATTCCCGGCCCACCCTTTGCATCCGGCGGCTCGAACGCAATGCGCGCCGCGCCGGCCGCGCTGGCTGAAACGAAGGCGCTTGCGGGAACGGCGGCGTCCAGTTCCCAGTTGGAGAGTTCCAGCACATGGCGCAAGCGGGTACGGTCATTGAGGTAAACGGCATAGATGCGGCGCGGCAGCTTGTCCTGCGTGCCGATCCAGGCCTGCACGAACACATCCCCGGTGACATACGCCACCATGTCCGTTGTCGTATTCCCGACCACGCCTGACTGACCGATATAGAACGCGGTCTTCAGTCCGCCGGCGATGTCCTTGTAGGGATCCGTGACGATCACGTCGGTAAACGGGAAATAGATCGCCGCGGTATCGTAGGCCTTCTGCAGCGCGGCGTCGATGGTCGGCGGCGCGTCCGCGACGGCGACGAGGTTCTCTGCCGGCGCAAGTGCCATCATGCTCTTGCCGTCGTAGTAGAACTCCGAGGGGGGCCCGTCTCCGAGCGTGACGATCTTGAGCTTGTCCGGCCGCTGCATGACCACCTGCGATTTGGTGGAATAGACGAGCGGCGGACCGAGGCGGCTCGGACTTTCATAGGAAACGACGGCCGTGAACGCCATCGTCCTGGCAGCGGCCAGGCGGGCGCTCGCCTCTTTGAGGATGTCTACCGCGCGCGGTTCGATGCCGGCCTGGAACGCCGGCGCGGCAGCCTTGGGCACCGGCTTGGCGGCGGCCTTCGGCTTGTTCTGCGCCGGCTGGGACGGCTGTGCCATGCCGTTCGCGGACAGCAGCAAGCCCAGCACCACAAAGGCTGCGCGCAACAGCAATTTCTCGTTGATCATCGCGGTCTCGGTAGATCATTCAGTCTGGTGTTGCACCCGACGGCGATCACGGAATCATGCCGCACTCGAACATCTTGTTGACGATCGGCGCCGCCACCCTGTTGATGAACGCGTTGCGCATCTGCGGATCGTCGCGCAGCAACTGCACGGCTTCCTGCTCCTTCGCGGGCTTCGGCTGCCCCTGTTTCTGGGCTTTCTCCTGCCATAACTGCTCGCAGGACGCGCGCTGGTACTTTTGAACGAGCTTCTCGGCGACCTCGTTCATGATCGGGTACTGAGCCCTGGCGACACCMGCAAACAGCAGCGCCGGCACCACCGCAAACCACAGCAGACGCCTGGTCATGATCTTCCTCGCTTCGTCGTGTCGATGATGGTGACGAGGCAGCGAATGTGCAGGCACTATCGCTTCCGGACACGCTGCCTGACCCTGGATTCCCTCAGCACGGGTCCGTCACGACCTGACGCCAGGGAAGAGCCATTCCATCCATAGACTATGCAACCCGCCGGGGGGCCGATATAGGACCATGGTCCAATGCGCGCGAACGCCATCACGCGGCGAGATAATCGTGGACCACGGTACCCAGCCCGAGCGTCAGGTCGGTCAAGATATGCACGCCCGAGATCACTTCGAGCACCGGCAGCGACGCAACCGGCGCGAGCGCGTGATGAAACAGCTCGAGCCCGGCCGGCCCTTCCCAGGCCCCCTTCACGGTGATGTCTTCGCAGAAGTAGCGCACCAGTTCGCAAATACGAGCGGTGCCATCCACATGCGGAATGATCTTGAGCAGGAAGTTGGGTGCCGACAGCGACGCCAGGATCTTGTCGTGGTCAAGCGCCCTGTGCTTGTACCCCATCGTCGCCACGGCGATCGGGACCGGGCCGTAGCGCAACACGCCGCCGATCGTATCCTTTTCGATGCGTAGCTGCGGCGATGCCAGCTTCTTGGGAAAGCCCCAGATTTCACGGCCCGCCGCGATCGGCGATCCATCGTCGAGAAACATCGCGTGCACGTAGCCGCCGGTTTCGCCGCGAAAGCGCACCGGGATCACCTGGCCGCTTTCCGTATAGTCGCCGAAGCCGGTCGAATCCGGCATCCGGATAAATTCAAACTTCACGACCGGGTCGGTCATCTCCAGCGGGGCGGGAATGACGGCAGCCAGCGCGGCGGGATCGGTCCGGTAGGTAACGATCAGAAACTCGCGATTGATAAAACGATAGGGGCCCGGCGGGAACGCGGGACTCGTGAGCGGCATCGCGAAGGCGAGCCTCTTGATCTCTGCTTCGGTCATGGCGTGTGTTCCTGTTGGCGGGGCGCTACGAGGTCATGTCGTAAATGCCGATCCCGCTGGTAAGCGCCAACGCTTCCTTCCATTTCGGACTGGCGACGGCGCGGCGTGCGTCCTCAAGCCCGCCGTTCCACAGATCGGTCACCGTGGCGCGCGAGAACTCGTAGTCCTTGAAATCGGAGGATTGCGTGTTGTGCCGGTTAATGAAATGCAGCAGCGCGACGGTGCCGCGCGTGCTGATCGCCGTGAGCCGCTCCACATCCGGATCCGACTGCAGCGCCTTGGGCAATTTGTCGATGACACGGCGCAGTGCGCCGCGAAGGCCTTCGATTTCCCTGACGCGCATCGTGTTGAAGCGCGTCTTGCTTGCATACTGGATGTCCTTGACTCGTTCCTGGACCTGCCGCAGATTCTGCGGCATCTCGCCCGCCCCGCTGAATACATCGACCTGCAAGACCAGCGCCCCCAACCGGAAGTTCTCGTCGACGATGTACCACAGCGGCGAGTTCGAAACGATGCCGCCATCCCAGTACAGTTCCCCGTCCACCTCCACGGGCGGGAATCCCGGTGGCAGCGCACCGCTCGCCATCACGTGCTCGGGCCCGATCTGCATCTGCGCGTTGTCGAAATAGACCGAGTTCCCGGAGCGCAGGTTGACCGAACCCAGCGAGAGCCGCACATCCTTGCGGTTGATCACGTCGAAGTCGACCAGTTTCTCGAGTGTTGCCTTGAGCGGCCGAGTGTCATAGAAACTCAGGGCTTCGATGCTGCCGTCGGGTGCCAGGAAAGGCGGGGGAACCCGTGGCGTGAAGAAGCCAGGAACCCCGAACGTTACCGAGGATGCCGCGCTGAAGGCATTCAGCATCGGACGCCACGGGTCCAGGTAGGCAGGTGGAATAAATGGCGCATGCGCCGACATCCGGTCCCAGAATTCGCTCAGGCGCTCCACGCGGCGCTCCGGCGCATTGCCGGCGATCAGCGCGGCATTGATCGCCCCGATCGAAACGCCGGCAACCCAGTCAGGCATCAGGCCGCAGTCGGCAAGTCCAGCAAAGATGCCCGCCTGGTACGCACCCAGCGCGCCGCCGCCTTGCAGGACCAGAATCGTATGGTCGAACCTTCCCCCGAGCGCGGCTGCATCCGAAGGGGTCGCTTTTTTTGGCTGCGCCATGATCGTTCCCGGGGAATGGAGCCGGTGGTGAGACGTGATGAGATTGTGGAGCGCTTCACCCGCGACGATAGCGCCGCGCTCAGAGCCGTGCGCACAGCCAGGCTCCCTGACGTCGGCCTGGCCCGCCGTGGCGAACGCAGGCACGAGAGGCTGAAAGCGGGACCATGCGGCCAGCCAAATACACTCACCTGAAAAAATAGTCCGCGTGCAATGTGCCGGCAATTGGACCTTGGTCCCATTCGATCGCGAATTCGAGCATCCGGCCGGCCTCACCCGCTGGGTATCGCCGCTTTCGTAGTTGCGCAATCGAGACTAATGCCTTTTACAAAGGGACGACAGCGCCTAAACTTTTTTTGCCCATATGCCACTTGATAACCGGTTTGCCCTGGCCGCCAGTGATGCTTCATTCACCCCAGCGCCCTGTCGCAAGCCAGTATCCGCCAGCAGAAACGGAATTGCGTCGCGTTTCAGGGACGCGATGCAGCAACAAATCAAAGAGGGATATGGGACAGGTTCGCTTCATGGCCCTGCGGAGATGTCCGGTAACGCRCACGTTGTTGCAACTGCGCAAGCGCCTGATACGACCGCATGCGCGCTGAGTTGCTCGTCTGCTCGCCGGCTTGCCGACGGCAGCGGGTTCGCGCAGGCCGCGCGAACCACTGACAGGGGAGCACGGCGCCATGACCATCGTTCACACCGCTGCCGTCCTGGAGGCTGCGCTCATCGCACTGCTGCTGATGTTGCAGTTCCGGCGCGCGCGCCATCGCCAGGCACCCGCAGCCACGGATGCGCCGATCACCCCGGCCCTTGGCACAACAAAGCCGCCGCACCGGCCTTTTGCTTTTAACTTCCTGCGTACCCGTGTCGCCAACGCAACGTGGGAGCAGCAGGCCACAGGATCGTCCGCGGAACAGCCATGCCCTCGCGAGGCGCCAGGATCTCGCCAGTCTTGGCGGCAGAGCTGGCGCCCCATCCGCGCGCGCCTCACTGCCGCCGGCGGGTTCCGGCGCACCGCCGCTCACCATGAGCCGCATGAAGCCCTTGCGGAAGCGCGCGGCGATCTGCCAGAAAGCGCCCGCGACGCCACGCAGCGAGTGCAGCGCGACGAGACATTGCGCTGCACGCTGGAACTGCTGCCGTTTGCCATATTGATGACGAATGCGCACGGCCGGATCGTGCTGGCCAATGCCAGCGTGGCAACGCTCTTTGGCTATCGCCAGGATGAGTTGATCGGCGCTAGCGCAGACGCGCTCGTTCCCGGATTGCAGGGCGATCCCGTCCGCCGTGCCGGCGCCGTGGACGCGCCGCTGGCCGGGGCGACAGGCGGTACGCGTGACCTGTTCGCGCGGCGCAAGGATGGCACCGAATTCCCGGCGGAAATCACAGCCAATCACGCTGCGTCCGACGGCGACCCGCTTACGCTGACGGTCATCATTGACCGGACAGAGCGGTACGAACTCCAGCGCAACAGGCAGGAGCTCGTCCACCTGACTCGTGTCTCCACGCTCGGAGAACTGGCAAGTTCGCTCGCGCACGAATTGAACCAGCCGCTCACGGCCATCCTGAGCAACGCGCAGGCAGCCCAGCGATTCATGGCGAAACAACCGATCAATCTCGCCGAAGTGCGCGAGATACTGCAGGACCTGGTCGATGACAACCATCGCGCGAGTGAAGTGCTTCGCAGGATCCGCGCGCTCGTCAAGAAAGGCGAACTCGAGGCGGCGCCGCTCAGCCTTGCCCGCGTCATCGGCGATGTGGTCCTGCTGGTGCACAGCGACGCGATCGTGCGCGGCATTCGCGTGCTGCTGAACGTCGATCCCGGACTGCCGCCCGTGCAGGGCGACAGCGTCCAGGTGCAGCAGGTCGTGCTGAACTTGTTGCTTAACGCATTCCACGCGACGGAGTCCCGCTCGGCGCACGATCGCGAGATCGTGGTTGGCGCCGCGCTCGATGGCGCCGGCATGGTGCGCGTCTGGGTGCGCGATCGCGGACCCGGCCTCGCCGCCGACAAGCTGGACAAGCTCTTCAAGCCGTTTTATACGTCGAAGCGCGAGGGGCTCGGGCTAGGGCTGTCGATCAGCCGCACTATTGTTGAACTGCATGGGGGCCGCATCTGGGCGGAAAACAACAGTGGCCATGGCGCCACCTTCCATTTCACTTTGCCCATCGCCACTGAAGCCGAGTTCCTTCACTCCGGACAACGACCATGAACCACGCCACACCAACCGTCTTCGTGGTGGATGACGACGACGCCGTGCGCCGGGCGTTGACGCGCCTGATCCGCTCCGCAGGCTACCGGGCCGAAGGGTTCGGATCGGCGCTCGAGTGCCGTGCGTACCTCGAATGCGGTCCTCCCGCGGACTACAACGCCTGCCTGGTACTCGACGTGCAACTGCCTGACTTGAACGGCCTGGAGTTTCAGCGCGAATTGCGCGGAGCAGGCATGCCCCTGTCGATCATCTTCCTCACCGGACACGGCGATATCCCGATGAGCGTCAGCGCGATGAAGGCGGGCGCGACCGACTTCCTGGTGAAGCCGGTCAGCGATACCGACCTGCTCAATGCCATCGAGACCGCATTGGGGAGCGCGTCGCAAGCGCTCGCGAGCCGCATCGAAATCGAATCGATTCACAATCGCATCGAGCGGCTTACGCCGCGCGAGCGGGAAGTGCTGGCGCTGGTGGTCGAAGGCCGCCTGAACAAGCAAATGGCTTGCGAACTGGGCACGGCCGAAAAGACCATCAAGGTCCACCGCGCCCGCGTGATGAAGAAGATGGAGGCACATTCACTGGCAGAGCTGGTGCGGGTCGCCGATAAGGCTGGCATTCATCTGCCGTCCCCTCACCAACCCCGGAGCCCCGCGTCAGTCGCGGCAACATGACTGCGCCTGCGTGTGCCTGGCTCCATCCGTGGATCTTCAGTTGCAGCCCTCATGCCGGGCCGTCCTGGCGCATGTCTTCCCGCTCGGGCTTGTATATACGCCCTTGCCATTCTTGGTCTTGGCCTCTCCGCCCTTGCTCGTCTCTGTCGTCGTCACGCCATTCTGATTTTTTTCGGACATCGCAGCGTTGCCCGTGTTCCGGTTATAAGCACCAGCCGATTCTCCATTGTTGCAAACCACAACGCCGCGCGCGTTGGTGGTGCATTCGGCAAACGCGTTCGAGCAAAGCATCACACATGCCAACAAAGCTAGAATTCTCATGGCTACCCCTTGTTATGGCCGGCACAAGGACCTTGCGCCATCGCATACTCTGCTACAGAGTAGATCATTTCCGCCGGCTTCCCGTGCCTCTGGCAAAGACATGCCGATTGACTCGCGTTCCACCCAATCAAAGTCGGTTGAAGCGCGCAGATGGCGCGCGGACCGGGCAGGATTAACGACACGTGCCGTACGGCGCCTTCGGTACGCGAGCACCGGCATGATCCTCCTTTGGGCAGTCTCCGGGTCTGCGCAGGAAATGGAGCCGCGCGCCTATTCCGCCGTGCCGGTCGGAACGAACTTCCTGTTGATGAGCTATGCGCGATCGAGCGGCGAGGTCCTGCTGGATCCTTCGCTGCCGGTGACCGACCTGCAAGCCACGATCAATACCTACGCAGCGGGCTACTCCCATAGCTTCGGGATTGCGGGACGTACGGCAAGCGTCGCGTTGTTGGTTCCTTACGCCAATGCGGACCTGACCGGCAACGTCGAGGGCGCGCCCGGGCACGCCTACCGGTCAGGCATGGGCGACATCAGGATGAGATTTGCCGTGATTCTGCTGGGTGGCGAGGCACTCACACCGGAACAATTCGCGCGACGCAGCCCCACCGCTTCACTCGGCGCCAGCCTCAGCGTGGTCGCGCCGACCGGCCAGTACCTGCCATCGCGCCTGGTGAACGTGGGTTCGAACCGTTGGGCATTCAAGCCCGAGATCGGGTTATCCCAGCCTCTCGGCAACTGGTTCGTGGAGGGAATGGCGGGCGTGTGGTTCTTCACCGACAACAACGACTTCTTCGGCGGCAATCGGCGCAGCCAGGAACCGCTGCCTGTATTCCAATGGCACGGAGGCTATAACTGGCGACCCGGCCTTTGGCTCGCTGCGGACGTGACGTATTTCACTGGCGGTCAGACAAGCGTAAATGGCGCTCAGGGCCAGGATCTGCAGCGCACCGTGCGCTACGGCGCCACGCTGTCCGTTCCGCTTGCGGCGCAATGGTCCGCGAAGCTCGCGTGGTCGCGCGGGCTGACAGCACGCATCGGCGGCAACTTCCAGACCGTTTCCATCACGCTTCAATACCGGTGGTTTGACCGCTGACCTGCTGGCCCGCCGACCTACTGGCCGAGATGGGCGAGCGCGTCGCGCATAGGCGCAAGCGACACGCTGACCAGCCCGTAGAGCGGCGTGCTCATCTCCTCGATCAGGAAAATCGCCCCTGCCGTCGATAGCGCGCACATCATCAAGGCTGCAATGATGGTCCCGTTGCGGTCGGCGAACAAGCCGAAGGTGCCGAACACAATGGAGAGCCACAGCACCAGCACGATCAGCAGGGATATCGGAATCGTAGCCTTCGTCTGCAGCAACGCCAGCCAGCGCGCAGCAAACACGTTATCGATAATCTGGAGGGCTTGCGCCTTCAGTTGACGCTGCCGGTCGTCGCGGGGCGCCAGTGCCTCCAGCGCGCGCTGGAACTCTTCCAGCCGGCTGACCGCTTCGGCATTACCCAGCGTCCCCAACTGCGTCTCGTCCAAAGAACCGAGGATCTGGACCTTTTCGGCGTAGATACTCTTGAGCAAGCCCCGGACCTCGCGCGTTTCCGGCCCATACTTGGCCAGCACGCGATCGAGATGGATGACGCTGGCGGAATTCTGCACA
Source organism: Cupriavidus sp. 01L45 (assembly GCF_056399885.1). NCBI lineage: Bacteria > Pseudomonadati > Pseudomonadota > Betaproteobacteria > Burkholderiales > Burkholderiaceae > Cupriavidus > Cupriavidus sp. 01L45. The sequence goes on from NZ_JBFTSG010000010.1 coordinate 27,238, forward strand.
AGCTCGGCGCTCGTGGTGTCAAACGTGCCCTTTGCCGACGACACCAGCAGCCCGAGCACCAGCGCGGCCATCGTTGCGATCAGGCCGGTCGCCATTTTGACAACACCGATTGATTGATCGCTGAGGTGGTTCTCCGGCAGCACGGCGCGCGTGTACATGCCGACCAGCGAACTGCCGAATACGCACACGAACACGATCAGGGCGATGACGATGTGATTCATGCTTCAACCCTCCGCATGTGGTCATGAGCGCAGCGCCCGTGGGTATCCAGAGAGCTACCCGAGAACACCGCGGCCCGGCGGACCTGGCCTTGCCCCCCCGATTCACTGGGGTCCCCGCCGCCTCGTGCGGCACGCACCGCGGATGGCTGGCACGACATATTGGGATGGCAGGCGCCGCGACGGAGCGGCATTGGAAAAGAGGGACCCAGCCATATCTTGCTCCCCGCTCGCCATGACGCAATTGGACCAAGGTCCCATAGTGCCGGCTCTTCAGTGGTGCTAGGTTCACTGCGCAATGCGTCGAGACTGTGCGCCGGCATGGCCCCGCCCGCTTCCGACGCGGATGGGAGCGGCTATGGCACATGCGCAATGGTGGCGTGAGCACGCGCAGCAAATACGCGCCGGGAGCATGGTAGCGCTCCTGGTCCTGCTCCTGCTGCTCGTGTTCGTCGTACCGTTTTCAGTGGCGCCGGACAGCTTCTACGCGCGGCTGATGCGGGAGTTGCTCCTGTCGCTGATTCTCCTGACCGGCGTGGCGGCGGTGTCGGACCGCCGCTTGCAGTTCCTGATGGTCGCGCTGGTCGCCGCTGCGGCCATCCTGGTGCGCTGGGCGGGATGGCTCTTTGCGCCGGCGCATTCGCAGGGGATACTTGACGAAACCGTGCTTGTTTCACTTGGCCTTCTTGGCGTGGTCATCGGGATCAAGGTGTTCAGCCCCGGCACGGTGACATTCGACCGGATCCTGGGCGCCGTGGCCCTCTATATATTGATCGGGGTTGTCTGGGCGGAAGCCGACCAGCTCGTCAGCGTTCACGTTCCCGGCGCCTACACTGGAATCCCGAACACCGACACGGCTTCGGATCGCTCGGTCTGGCTCTACTTCAGCTTTGTCACGCTGACGACGGTAGGCTATGGCGACATCACGCCGGTCGCCAACGCTGCGCGGGCGCTTGCGATTCTTGAGGCGCTGATCGGCCAGCTTTATCCGGCGATCGTGCTTGCGCGGCTGGTGTCGCTACGGGCTGCGGGCGAAGGGTCCGGCGCGAACCGATCGTGAACGATGCCGGAGAGTCTGCGGCGCCGGTACCCTATTGGACCAAGGTCCAATTGCCTTTGAGCGCCAGCGATACCAATATTGCCTACAGCCGTGGCGAACCGCGAAGCATCGTGGACGCATCGAAGCGTATGCGCGTCCTGCAACCACCAGTCACCTCTGCACGAGATGAGCGGCCCGATCCTGGCATTCCCACGGGCCGGGCGCGAGTTCCGGCCTGAGGCCGGAGAGGTTTTCTCACCGTCCCGGATCAATCGGGCGGTGACGCCGTAGCGAATGACACCCGGGACCTGGAGCCATGCAAGGAACTGCTCGAACTCTGATCGGCCTGGCAATCGCGTCGCTGGCATCGGCCGCAGCAGCGCAGCAACCCATCATCTACCCCGCAAGGGGACAGAGTCCGCAGCGCCAGCAAACCGATACCGCGGAATGCCAGTCGTGGGCGCAGCAAACCACCGGCGTCAATCCTGTCGCGCTCGCGGAGCGCATGGCCCAAAGTCCGCCACCCCAACAACAGCAAGGCCGGCTCCTTCGCGGCGCCGGGGGTGGCGCATTGTTCGGGACCCTGATCGGCGGGGCCGCGGGCGGCCACTGGGGCGAGGGAGCCGCGGTCGGTGCGCTCGTCGGCACGATGGGCTCCGGCATGCGGATGCGGCGCGAACAACAACAAATGGACATGCAGCAACAAAGCATGCAGCAGCAGGCATCGGGTCAGCTTTCGACGTACAACCGTGCGGTGGCGGCATGCATGACTGGCCGTGGCTACACGGTCGAGTAGCGATCACGTCAGCATCATCGGGGCGCCGGCCAGCCAGTCCGTTGCCCCGTCTTTCGCTGGCCGGTTCACGACAGGCAGGAGGAAGCGCCATGCTGAAGACATTGCGGGCAACCGCCCTCGCTACCCTTGTTTGTGCAACACCTGCATGGGTGCTCGCCGCGGACTTCGACGGCAGCAAGCCGCTCTTGTGCGCCACCGTCGACGCACACTTCTGCGATATCGGGGAGGTCTGCTATCGAACGCTTCCTGCGATCCTGGGCGCGCCGCAATTCATGAAAATCAATTTCGCAAAGAAGACCGTGTCGGGACCGCAGCGTTCCACCGACATCCGCTTCATGGAGCCAAGCAATGGGCAGTTGCTTCTTATCGGCACGGAGCTGGGCTACGGCTGGAGCATTGCGCTCGACACCAAGACCGGCTCCATGTCCGCGACGCTTGTGAACCGCGAAGACGTGTTCGTACTATTTGGCGCCTGCACACCGTCGTAGATCGCCCCGCGCTCCGCGTTCGCTGCCGTTACCTGCGCGAGCGGCCTTGGCGCTTGCGTAGATATGCGTAGATCATGAACAGCACCGATGTCGACCGACAGCGCGGCGGGCTGGTCGCGCTCGCCATCGCGTCCCTCATCGTGGGAGCGGCCACCGGACTGCTGGGGACGCTCTTCCGGTTGGCGCTTGAGCATGCGGACAGACTACGCGGCCTGTTCGTCTCGTGGGCACACGGGCACGTCATCGGACTGGTCCTCGTCCTGTTCGCCGCCGCGGCCTCGACCGCCCTGGCGGCATGGCTCGTCAGGCGCTTCGCGCCAGAGGCGAGCGGCAGCGGCATCCCTCACGTCGAGGCCGTGCTGAGCGCCGACCAGCCTGCCGCACCCCTCGCGCTCGTCCCGGTCAAGTTCTTTGGTGGCGTGCTCGCCATCGGCGCCGGGCTGGCCCTGGGCCGCGAAGGCCCCACCGTGCAAATGGGTGCGTCGATCGCCCACCTGTTCGGGACACTGGTTCGCCGCAACGCGGACGACTGCAGGGTTCTGCTCGCGGCTGGCGCGGGTGCTGGACTGGCGACGGCGTTCAATGCGCCGATCGCCGGCGCGGTGTTCGTCCTCGAAGAACTGATGCGCCGGTTCGAGACGCGCACGGCCATTGCTGCGCTCGGCGCGTCGGCGGGCGCCATTGCGGTAGCGCGCCTGATCCACGGCGATCTGCCGGATTTCCAGATGGCAGCACAACCGTTTCCCGGTGCCGGAACGGTGCCGGCGCACCTCGCGCTCGGTGTGGTCGTCGGCCTTGCAGGGGTCGCCTATTGCCGCACGATCCTCTGGGCGCTAGCCACAGCCGATGGGCTCGCCCGCTGGCCGGCCGAAGTGCGCGCCGCGCTTGTCGGGGCCGGGGTCGGACTACTCGCGTGGTTTGCTCCGGACCTGGTGGGTGGCGGCGACGCAATCACACAGCGCGCTCTCGCGGGAACGGGCGCGCTTTCCGGCATCGCGCTGGTGTTCCTGATCCGCTTCGGCCTCGGAGCCGTATCGTACGCCGCGGGTACGCCAGGCGGCCTGTTTGCGCCGATGCTCGTTCTGGGCGCGCAGACGGGCCTTGTCTTCGGCAGGATCTGTATTCACTGGTTCCCGGGCGTGGCCGCTTCTCCCGGCGCGTTCGCCGTGGTCGCCATGGCGGCCTTCTTTACGGCAGTGGTGCGCGCCCCGATCACCGGCATCGTCCTGGTGACGGAGATGACGGCAAGCTTCACATTGCTGTTGCCCATGCTCACAGCCTGCTTCACCGCGATGGTCGTCCCCATCATGTTGCGCTGTCCGCCAATCTATGAATCGCTGGGCGAGCGCCTTCCGCAAAAACAGCGGACCGCGGCGAAGCCCGACCCCTGATTCGCTCCATGCGGCCGGCGCCGATCCCAAGTTGTCACTCTCCACGCGTCGTGCGGATCGCCGCGGCAATATCGCGGCAGACCGCGGCCAGCGCCCGGCTGTGCGCAGCGACCAGCGCATCGTAACCCTGAGCGCCGGCAGGCTCGCTCACGATACTGCGGCCGCTCACCGGCGTCCCCTGCTTTGGCGGCCGCACCAGCCACAACACCGAGATCGACGCCGCATCGCCCGGTGCGGAATCAAAGCGCTGGATGTCGACCGCAACCTGGTACGCCGTCGCACGATCAGCCCATTGCAAATAGCTTGAAACATGCGCACCGGGAAACAGCTGGGCCAGGTCTGCAGCCATCACGTTCGCAACCTGGCTCTTCAGCGGCTCGGCCCAGCGGGCGAACTCGTCGATCCTTACCTGCGTCGCATTGACCCGCAACACCAGTTGCGGGCGGTCGACAATGTCCGGCACCGCCACCAGCCCGATCGAGATAGCAAGTGGCGCGACACTGGCCTCAACGGGCACCGTTGTCCGCTCCGGACTCAAGGTATAGAAAACCGCCTGAGGCGAACTCGCGCAACCACCGAGCACCGAAACCGCAAGTACCGCAGCTATCAGAAGAAGAGAGCGCATCACTTCTTGTCCTCCGTCTTGCCGCGAATCAACGCTTCCGGATGGCGTTCGAGATAGTCCGCGAGAGCGCGAAGCGATGCCGCCGTGCGTGACAGCTCCCGCATCGTATCGGCTGTACTCTGCGACAGTGCCGAGTCCGGCTGCATCGCGCTGTTGGCCGAATCGAGCGCCGTGCGCGCCGACACAATCGCGGCGCGCGCCTCCGGCGCCACTTCCGCATCGAGCGTCTTGAGCAGCTTGTCCACATTTTGCAAGGTCACTCGGACATCCTTCCCGATGCCCTCGAACGGCACTTTGTTGAGCTTGGCAACCAGGCTTGTAATCGAGTCCTGAAGAGACTGCAGGCCGCCCGGAACCGTAGGCAACTCAGGCGGCTTGGCGTCCCAGTCCACCGTGGCCTTGGGAGCCGCGGGGAAGAAGTCCAGCGCGAGGTAGAGCTGCCCGGTCAGCAGGTTGCCGGTTCTAAGCTGCCCGCGGAAGCCATGTTCGACCAGCCACACAGCAAGCGCGTGAGGGTTGTCCGTGAGCCTGCCCCCCTTGACTCCCGTCTCATACCGCGACGTGAAACGCTCCGGATAGATCCGCACTTCGACCGGAATGCTGAACTCCTTCTTTTCCCGGTCGAAGCGCGTGTAGATCCCTGTCACCTCGCCCACCACGATGCCGCGGAAATCGACGGGCGCACCGACCGTCAGGCCGCGTACCGATTCCCTGAAGCTGAACACGAATGTCTCGGCAATCTTGTCATGGCGCTTCATCGCCTCCGCACGGTCGCGGAACAAATCGAACTGGGCGTTGGCCTCAGCCTGCGGTCCACTCTCTGCATCATCGGGGGACTGAAACGCGACCCCGCCAATGAGGATCGCGACCATCGATTGCGTATTGACCTTCACGCCGCTTGTATCGAGCGACACATCGACACCGCTTGCGTGCCAGAAGCGCGTATCGGCGTGCACATACTTGTCGTAGGGTGCATTGATAAAGACCCGCAGCGTGACACCATTTCCGTCGGCATCCATGTTGTAGGAGGAAATCTGGCCGACCTGCAAGCGCCTGAAGAAAACGGGAGTGCCTATATCGAGCGAGCCCATATCCTCGCTCTTGAGCACGAACTCCTTCCCGGGGACATCCTTCGCGAAAACCGGCGGGGTCTCGAGGCCGACGAAGTCGCGTCGCGACTTGGTCTGGTTGCCGACGTCCGTGCCGATATACGAGCCGGACAGCAGCGTACCCAGGCCCGATACGGTGCCGCCGGAGATGCGCGGCCGCACGACCCAGAAGCGGGTGTCGTCGACCAGCAAGTCCGACGCGTCCTTGGCCAGTTCAGCGCTTGCAATGACGCCGCGATGGTCTTTTGACAGGATGACGCTCTTGACTACGCCGATGTCCACATCCTTGTACTTGATCTTGGTCTTTCCCGCCTCGAGACCTTCGCCGGTCTTGAAGCTGATGGTGATGGTCGGGCCTTTCTGGAGGATCGCCTGTGCCGCCAGCCAGCCGCCGATCAGCACTGCGATGAGCGGCACCAGCCAGACGAGTTGCAGGCGCCAGCGCGAGTGCTGCGTGGCGACCACCTCGGGAAAGTCAGGCGCGCCGGGTTCGTCGCCTTGTTCAGGAGGATTAGCCACGATCCTTCTCCACGGCATCCCAGATCAGACGCGGGTCGAACGACATAGCGGCGAACATCGTCAGCACCACCACCGCACCAAACGCGACCGAGGCCGGGCCGGCCTTGATCGTCGCCAGCGAACTGAACTGCACGAGCGCAACCAGAAGCGTGATGACGTAGATATCGAGCATCGACCAGCGCCCGACGATTTCCACCAGACGATAGATGCGCGCCCGCCTCTCACGCAACCATCGCGAGTGAAACTGTGCCGAACTGACGAGAAACAGCATGGCGATGATCTTGAGCATCGGCACCGCGATACTCGCAATGAATACCACGCATGCCAACAACCKGGAGCCCGAGGTCCAGAGGTAGACCACGCCGCTCAGGATCGTATCCTCCTCCGAGCCGAAGAGCGAACTCGTGTCCATCACGGGCAGCAGATTGGCCGGGATATACAGGATCATCGCTGCAATCAGGAACGCCCAGGTACGGGCGATGCTGGCCGGCTTGCGAAAGTGCAGGTGAGTGCCGCACCGCGGGCAGCTGCCTTCATGGGCATGAGGAGCCAGCCGCGACAACAGCCCGCAACTGTGGCAGACCAGCAAGCCCGCGCGGGCAGCCGTGGTGGCCGAGGCAGCGATCACGCCACGCCCTCTTACGTGCGATGCCGCATCTATCCGGGCCCACAGGTCGCGAACGTCGAAGGCGGAGGACGCGGCGGCGAGCAGCAGCATCACCGCCCCGAACGCCCACATGGCGACGCCGGTCACCACCGTGGCGATATGCGCGAGTTTGACCAAGGCGACCAGCATGCCGAGGATCAGGACTTCGGTCATGCCCCAGGGCGCCGCCAGTTCCAGGACGCGAAACACCGCGTCGGGCCGGCGCGGCAACCGTCGCAGCCGCAGCGGTAGCAAGAGATACGTCATCGCCAGCATTCTCAGCAGCGGCATCATGAGCGTGGTGACGAACACGAGGCCGGCGAGCGGCCACATGCCGTCGCGATAGAGTATCCGAACCGCGCCGAACAGCGTCGTCTGGACGAGATCGCCGTTCACCGACAACCCCACCACCGGAAACATGTTCGCCACCACGAACAGCACGAGCGCCGCGAGCGTCAATGCAAGCGCTCGGTCGAGGCTCTCCGGCCGGCTCCGATAGAGCTCCGCGCCGCAGCGCCGGCAGCGTGCGATGCCGGCTCTTGGCAACGCCGTCTCACGCTGCAGCAGATCGCACTCGTGGCAGGCGATCAGGCGCGCCGCGGTCATGGCAGTGATTTGCTTGTACCGGAGGGCGATGCGTCCGGTGGTACGGAATTGCCGCCGTCGCCATACACTACCGAGGTCATACGTTCCGCGTCGACCACCCAGCCGCCACCCATCGCTTTATAGAGATTCACGCTTGAGGTAAAGACCGTTCCCTGCGCTTGGGCGTAACTCAGTTGCGCGTTGAAGAGGCTGCGCTCGGCATCCAGCACCTCGATGTAGCTCGTGTATCCGCCCTCGTAGCGCAACCGTGCGAGCCTCGCGTAGGTCGCCAGCGCGTCGACCTGCCGTCCCTGCACAACGAGTTTCTCGCGCGTCTTCTGCAAGGACACCAGCGAGTCCGCGACCTCCTGGAAAGCTACCTGGATCGCCTTCTGGTACGTGAACAGCGCCTGTTGCTGCAGTGCCTCGGCCTGCTTGACCTGCCCGCTGATGTTGCCCGCGGTGAAGATCGGCACCGTCACCGCACCGGCGTATGACCACAACCTGGCCGGGCCGGTGAAGAGCTGCGAGAACTGGGTGCTCGCCGTGCCGAACACGCCAGTCAGCGAGATCGACGGGAAGTAGAGCGCGCGCGCCGCGCCAATCAGCGCGTTGGCGGCGATCAGGTCCTGCTCGGCCTGCCGCAGGTCGGGGCGGCGTTCGAGCAATTCGGATGGCAATCCGGCCGGCACCAATGGCAACACCAGGTCGTCCAGCTTGCGGTCACGCTGGATCGGTTGCGGGTTCTGCCCCAGGAGGATGGATAGCGCATCCTCCTGTTGCGCGATCTGGAGTTCGATCTGCGGAATCGTCGACAGCGAGGATTCGTATTCGGACTGGCTCTGCGCCAGTTCCATCTGTGAAACTTCCCCGCCCTTGTAGCGCAGATCGAATACGTGCACCGACTCTGCCCGGCTTGCCACGGTCGCCTTGGCGATTTCCAGTTGCCGGTCGAGCGACAGCAGATTCACATAGGACGACGCCACGGAAGCGACGAGCGTCAGGATCGTCGCGCGCCTGCCTTCCTCGCTCGCCAGCAGGCTCGCCCGGGCGGACTCGGTCTGACGGCGCAGCTTGCCGAAGACATCGATCTCCCATGCCGCCGAGAGCGTCGCCTGGTACTGGTTGAATACCTGTCCGACGCCGGACGGCAATGTCGTCGTCCCTAGCGGCACGCGCTCACGCTGTGCCCCGGCCCCTGCGCCGAGTTGCGGGAACAACTGCGAGCGCGTGCTCTGGAATTGCCCGAGAAACTGCTCGACGCGCGCCGCCGCGATCTTCACGTCCTTGTTCTCGGCCAGCGCCGTCGCGATCAGATCGTTGAGCGCCGGATCCTCGAACTGCACCCACCACGTCGTATTGACGAGATCCTGAGCATCCGCCTCGGCAAAGCGGAAGGTAGCCGGCGTGTTGACGGCCGGCCGCTGATAGTTCGGCCCGAGCAGGCAACCGCCGAGCGTCAGCAAGGCCATTAGCGAAAGAGCCGAAGTGCGCATGTCATTCGTCCTCGCGTCTGGCGGACGGCGTGGCCGTCGGGCCGCCCGCTCCCGCCCCAATGGAGCCCGGTGCCGGCTCGCCGGGCGCGCCGCCTTCCGGACCGGGAGTCTTCTTGCCTCCGCCCTTCTTCTCCGACATGGTTTCGAGCACGTAGAAGAACATCGGGATGAAAAACACCGCGATCACCGTGGCGCCGAGCATGCCGCCAATGACGCCGGTCCCGATCGAATGCCGGCTGTTCGCCGATGCGCCGAGTGCGATCGCCAGCGGCACGCAGCCCAGGATGAAGGCAAGGGAGGTCATCACGATCGGACGCAGCCGTTCGGTCGCCGCCGTGACCGCGGCGTCATAGACCGACTCACCCTGTTCCCGGTTCAGCACGGCAAACTCGAAGATCAGGATCGCGTTCTTGGCCGCCAGCGCCACCAGCATCGTGAGGCCGATCTGGAAGTAGACGTCGTTATCGAGGCCGCGCAGCAGGATGGCAAGCAACGCGCCAAAGAGCGCAAACGGCACCGCCATCAGCACGCCCACCGGCAAGCTCCACTTCTCGTACTGCGCAGCGAGAATCAGGAACACCATGATCAGGCCGAACACGAACACAAGCGCCGACGAGCTGCTGGCCTTCAGGGCTTCGTACGCCTCGCCGCTCCACCCCACCCCGTAGTCGTTGGGCATCACCTCGTCCGCCACCTCTTGCAGCGTGGAAAGGACCTGCCCCGAGCTGTATCCCGGGGCCGCATTGGCGGTAATCTTGACCGCCGGGAAATTATTGAAGCGCGTCACCAGATCCGGACCGGTGACGAACTTGGTGGTCACCACGGCCTTGAGCGGTACCATGTTGCCGGTCTTGCCGCGCACGAAGATCTGGTCGAGATCCCCGGGCTTGAGCCGGTAGGACGGCTCCGCTTGCAGGATGACCTGCCAGAGCCGGCTCGAACGATTGAACTGCGAGACGTACAGCGAGCCGAACATGGTCTGCATCGCGCTGTACACTTCCTCGACCGGCACCCCCAGGGTTTCCGCCTTTTCACGGTCCACGTTGACCAGCAGCTGCTGTGCCGCCGCATTGAAGGTCGACGTGACGCGGGCCAGTTCGGGCCGCTGCTTCGCCTTGGCCATGAAGTCGTTCACCACGCCCGCGAGTTGCGGGATGGAACCGTCCCCTTTGCTCTGGATCCACATCTCCGTGCCGCCGGTCGTACCCAACCCCGGGATCGACGGCGGATTGACCGGCAGGATGATCCCCTCTTTTACCTTCGACAGCTGCTCGTAGGCGTCGATCAGCACGGCGCGCGCATTCTGCGTTTTGATGTTGGCGAATTTATAGCGCTCGTCGAAGCTCTTGAACCCGATAAAGAACGCTCCGGCGTTATTCTTGTTCTGGCTGTCGAGCAGGCTATAGCCGTCGACCACCGTGACGCTGCCCACGGCCGGCTGCTTCATGAAATAGTCGGTCACGTGCTGTGACACCGCCCCGGTGCGATCCAGGCTCGCGGCGTCCGGCATGATCACCGCCCCGAGCAGATAGCCCTGGTCCTCGGGCGGGAGAAACGAGGTCGGGATCGACCGCATCATGACAACCGCAAGCGCGATCATGCCGACGAACAGCAACAAGGCGACCACGAAGCGCTTGATGACCATCTTCACCAGGTTCGTATAGCCAGCGGTCATGCGCCCGAAGGCATTCTCGAACCACCTGAAGAAGCCCTTCTTTTCATGGTGTCCGGGTTTCAGCAGCAATGCCGCCAGCGCAGGCGACAGCGTGAGCGCGACCAGCCCCGAGAACACCACCGAGATCGCAATGGTAATGGCGAACTGCTTGTACAGTTGTCCGGTAATACCCCCAAGGAACGCCACCGGCACGAATACGGCGCACAGCACAAGCACGATCGCGATCACCGGCCCCGTGACTTCGTCCATGGCCCGTTTGGCGGCGTCCTTCGGATTCAGCTTGTGGACGCTCATATTCCGTTCGACGTTCTCGATCACCACGATGGCATCGTCCACCACGATGCCGATCGCCAGCACCATGCCGAACAAGGTCAGCATGTTGATCGAAAACCCGAGCGCCATCATGCCCATGCAGGTACCGACAATCGACACAGGCACCGCCAGCACCGGGATCAAAGTGGCGCGCAGGCTCTGCAGGAACACGAACACGACGATCACCACCAGCACGAGCGCTTCGAAGAAGGTGTGAATGACGTCCGAGATCGACGCACGGGTGAACTCGGTCGTGTCCATCGCGATTTCGTACTCAAGCCCTTCCGGAAACGACTTCTTCATCTCCGCCAGCGTCTTGCGCACCTGGTTGGACACGTCGAGCGCGTTGGCGCCCGGCTGCTGATAAACGGCGATCACCGTCGCCGGCTTGCCCTGGAACTTGCTACGGATCGAATAGTCCTTGCTGCCGAGTTCGGCACGGCCGACGTCCTTGAGACGCACCATCGCGGCATCGCCGCTCGCCGCGCGCAGGATGATGTTCTCGAACTCGGCCGGATTGCTCAGGCGGCCGGTGGTGGTTACCGCGAATGACTGCTCGACTGCCGTGCCGGTTGGCGACTGGCCGATGCTGCCGACCGCGAACTGCTGGTTCTGGTTGGCGACCGCCTTCTGCACGTCGGAGGCCGTGATACCGAGCTGCGCCATGCGGTCAGGCTTGAGCCAGATACGCATCGCGTAATCAGGCGTGCCGAAGATGCTCGACTGATTGGCGCCGGGTATGCGCTTTAGCGCATCCAGCACGTAGATGTTGGTGTAGTTGGCAATGTAGGTTGCATCGTAGCGTTCGCTGGGCGAGTAGATGGCGAGGACCATCATGAACGCCGAGGATTTCTTCTGCACCTGGATGCCTTGGGCCTGAACCGACGAAGGCAATTGCGGCAGCGCCAGGTTCACCCGGTTCTGCACATCGACCTGGGCAAGCTCGGGGTTGGTGCCGATCTCGAAAAAGACGTTAAGGGTGAAGTTGCCGGTCGATGAACTCGAAGAGTTCATGTAGATCATGTTGTCCGCGCCATTGACCTGCTGCTCGATCGGCGCGGCGACATTGTTTGCAACCACATCCCCGGTCGCACCGGGGTACGTGGCGGAGACGGTAATCTGCGGCGGCGTAATGTCAGGATACTGCGCGATGGGCAGGTTGAGCATCGCCAGCGCGCCGCCGAGCGTGATCACGATCGAAATGACCGACGCGAAGATCGGCCGGTCAATGCAGAAATGGGAAATGTTCATTTCGCCTGCCCGGTCAGTTCGTCGCGATAGTGTCAGACTGACGCCGCGACAGGCTTCGCTCTTCGCTGCGCGGCGCATCGGCGGCGGCTTTCTGGGCCGGCGCCTGCGTGATTTTCAGCGGCGTGTCGGCGACGACGCGAATGGCGCCGTCGACGACGATCCGCTCGCCGGCTTTCAGGCCCGCGTTGATGAACCAGTCATCGCCGTTCCATTCCCCGACTTCGACAACCCGTTGATGGCCTTTCGAATCCTTATCGACGGTCCAGACGAAATGGCTCTTGGAACCCTGCAACACGGCACGTCGCGGCACGAGAATCGCATTGGGGCGCACCGCGCCGGCAACCCGTGCGCGCACGAACTGCCCGGGGCGCAGGGTGCCTTGCGGATTGGCGAACGAGGCCCGCACGAGGAAGGTTCCGGTTTGCGTGTTGAATGCCGGATTGGTGAAATTGATATGGCCGCTGCCCGGGAACAGGCTGCCATCGGCAAGCACAACCGTGACCTCGAAGTCGTTGTTGGGCGGAAACCGCAGCTGTCCCTTCTCGACCTGGTCGCGGTAGGACAGCAATTCATTTTCGGAAATGCTGAAGTTCACCCACATCGGATCAAGCTGGTAAACATAGGTCAGCAAGCCCGTCGCGGCCGCTGTCACGTAGCTGCCGTCCTGCTGCCTTGCGAAGCTCGACAGACCCATGAGCGGGGACTTGATCGTCGTGTAGCTCAGGTTGAGCTCCGCGGTCCGGACCTCGCCTTGGGCGGCGATCACCGCGGCCTCGGCCTCCTTTTCGTTGCCCGTTGCGTTGTCAAGGTCCTTCTGGCTGAGGGCGTTCTGAGCGGCTAGCGGAACCACTCGGGCCAGATTGGCCTTGGTCACGGTGAGCCTGGCCTGCTGCTGCGCGAGCTGGCCTTTTGCCGACTGGAGCGCCGCTTCGAATGGCTTGGCGTCCATCAGGAAAAGCGTCTCCCCGGCACGCACCAGCGCACCCTCGGTATAGACGCGCTTTTCCAGGAAGCCGTCGACACGTGCGCGAATCTCGACCTCGCGCGAACTTTGCGTCTGGGCGGTGAACTCGAATTCGACCGGCGTGTCACGCTGCGCGACAGTCATGACTGTCACTTCGGTTATCGCACGCGGCACTTCGTTCGCCTGCTTGTGGCAGCCGGCAAGCAGCACTAAGGTCGCCCCGGCAAACGCGAACTGCAGGCGGGCGCGGTTGAGCGCGTGCCTGCAACCGACGTTTACGATCCGCGAAGGTGAAATCACCATTTGAGTCTCCCATTGGGAACTCGGACTCTTGGAACACAACGCAAGCAAGCCGGACCCGCAGCCAGCTACGGCGGCATGCCGTAGCCAGACAGCACAAGCACGTCGTCGCGATTCACCAGCATCAACGCCATTGCGCCGGGGATCTCGCCGAGCGCGATAGTCCCCGCGTCTCTGCGCCATGCTGTCGCGGACGCGAACGCGGTTCGCCTTGGTTTCGTTGTCATCTGTGGATCCCCAACTCTCCGCCCCTGCCCTCTACTGCACTACCGCACTACAGCACTACTGCACCGTGTATCCCCGGCCCGTCATGCACGCCGCCACCGCCCGGTTGAACGTGGCCATTTGCTGGGACGCCTGTTGCTGACCCGCTTGCTGCTGTTCGGCCGCGGCCTGGTTGCCGCGTCGCTGGCGCGAGCCACCGACCACGGTCCCCGTGACCGCGCCAGCCGCCGCACCCTTGCCGGCATCGCCCGCGATCGCACCCACCGCAGCGCCTACGGCGGCGCCGCCCGCGGCGCCCCTGACCCGCCCCCCTTGCTGCGGCGGAGCACTTGGCTGGCCGGATTGCTGCGCAATGGCAACGGGATCCACCCCGGTGTTCTGCTTCGCCCACAACTGGCATTCGGCGGTGTCCGAGTTCTGCTTCTGCGTACTCTGCCCCTTGGCTGGATAGATGATGGGCTGCTGCGCGGCGGCACAGAACGCCAGCATCCACGCGATCAGGCCAATTGGGACTCGCTGCATTCGTAGCATGACCTGAGACTCCCCCATATTCCTTGGCCGGCCAGTTCGCTGGTCCTCCGTGAACCAGGCCAACAGGCAATGCCGCGCAATGCACGCCGCCCCACGCTGCTGTCGCGCTCAGGCGAACCTAACGCGCGTCGAGCGCAAGGGGCGCGACGCGCGTTAGCTGTAAGTGGAGCCCCACCGACAGGCACCGTCATCGGCTTCATTTACTGAGCTTGGTGATCTTCTGACCTTGCAAACCGAGGCCGGCCATCAAGCCCTGCTGCCCATAGATGAAGGCGTAGACGTCCGATGTCAGGTTTTGGCTGGTCATGGATTTTGCAACGCCCTCATCCACCACGACAACGCTCGGCCCAACGCCGACCGACAACCCGTCACTATCATTGAGATCGCTCAAAGCCTTGTCGTTCATGAAGAACATTGCCAGTGAGAAGGTCTGGGCGCCCGCCTGCAGGCCATACGAGACCGCCGTGGCGTTGTAGTAGCCCAGCACCCTGCCATCCGGGGCAAACATCACGCCGTTGCCGCCTTGCGCGCCCACGAGGAAGCCCGCTTTCATGATGTCGGGGAACACGAGAACCCCCTTCGCCGCGGTCAGGAGGTTCTTGGTCCTGGGATTCGTATCATTCAGCTTTGCCAGGGCCGCACGCGCGGCCGCTTCCAGTTGCGGGTCACCGCCCACGGTTGACGTCTGCTGGGTCGAACAGGCTACCGCGACCAGCAWGACCGGAATCGCGAGAATRAGCCGAAGGTACTTGATCATGATGCGTGCTCCATTCAGAAAATGACGACATGGTGTAAAGCGCATTCCCACCTGAWGTTCTTGCCGGTTCATATCAATAGTGATATCCGGGTCCCGCTAAAACAATTGGACCTTGGTCCAATAGCCGCTTGCCGGGCGCTCGAAGCCGGTTCGCGTTCCTCACCCCTCGGAAGTCGGATCGATGGCCGTGCGCACGGCCTTGATAAAGATTTCATCGTTAAACGGCTTGCGCAGATAGGCCGCCGCTCCAGCCGCCAAAGCCTGCTCGCGGACACCGGCTTCGTCATGCGCCGTGATGAAGATCACCGGGATGCCGCTGCCCGTGAGCCGCCGCTGGACCTCAAGCCCGTTCAGGCCGGACATCTGCACATCGAGCACGACGCAGCCTGGGCGATATGACGGAATGGAATCGAACATATCCAGGAACTCGTCCCCGGTTTTGAACGTTTCCGATGACAGCCCGATGGAGCGCAAAAGCCGCTTGATGGCACGACGCACCGATTCGTCGTCATCAACCACTGCGACGAACGGTTTGACTTTGCTCATGGCGAAATTCCCCATACAGGCACCGCAGGGCCCCACCTGATTCGACGCTCGATTAAGACTATGACAGTTGGAAGACCGCAGATATTGGACTTTGGTCCAACTACGCGCGAGGATGCGGGCGCCTTCCCGGCGCCGCCAGCACCGCGGCGTACGGCGGTCTGACGAGGCGGTAGCGGAATCCCGGCATGACAGGGGGCCAGGCCGGCATCGGGTGCCGGGCCTGCCGCGCCGCAAGCAAGGCGCTCAGCGCGGCGCGTCCAGCAAGCTCGCCACCTTCGACGCGTGCACCTGCTCCGCGATCTCGCGCGCGGTCAGTCCGCGATTGTCGCGCAGATCCTGCCTGGCACCTTTGGCGAGCAGCAGGCGCACCGTATCGGCCCGGTCGTAGCCGGCCGCCCACATCAGCGCGGTGAGCCCGTTGCCGTAGGTGGCGTTGACGTCCACGCCAGCATCCAGCAACTGCCGCACCACCCCGGCGTGGCCCTCGCCTGCCGCATAGACCATGGCGCTCTTGTTGACGCGATCCGTGGCTGTCAGATCAGGATGGCGCACCAGCAGCATCGCCACGATCTCCTCATAGCCGCCAAAGGCCGCGGCCATCAGCGGCGTGACGCCTTGCACGTTGGCCTGGCTGACATTGGCGCCGTGATCGACCAGCGTGCGCGCCATCTCGGTCAGGCCCCGCTTGCTGGCGGAGAGCAATGCGGTATCGCCAATGCGGTTGCGCGCGTCCACCGCCGCGCCTTGTTGCAGCGTGGCACGCACGCCCGCGGCGTCGCCCGCCCTGGCGGCCGCGAGCAAGCGGGCATTGAGGCCGATGTCGTCGTCGGCCCTTGCCGGCAGCCACAACATGCCCATGCCGCAGAGCAGCGCGGCGATCCCCGCGCGCCATCCTGTGCGTCCGTCCATGTCCGTCTCCCCCGCCACGCATAGGTGGCCAGCCTCATCGCTGCACGTTTCCGGCTAAGTGTGGTGCGTAAGGCGCGCTAATTCAAGGAGCGTCCGAGCGCGTGTTGCGGCGCGGCATGTTTTGATATTGCGGCGCGGCGGCGGCAGTGATGCAAGCGATTGCGATACAAGGTTGTTTTGCCTGCACTCTTTCCTATACTGCTTTTGACCCCGGGCCGCCTCGGTGCGCAACGCGCACATGCTTTTGTCCTGGGAAAGCCGGGGGCACAAAAGAATGCAAGAAAGGAGCTCCCCATGCTCGCAGCTCGCAGCCATTCCCGGTTGACCCTCCCCCTGCTACTCCTGGCCCTTGCCGCCTGCGCCGCGTCCGTTGCGACCGTCGCCTTCGGCGCGGACGAAGTCCAGGGCGCCGCCACGACGACCGGCGCCGCCATGACCAGGCCCCTGCCATCGGTTACGCAGGCGCAACTCGATGCCGCCGGCGGCAACGCGAACGACTGGCTGCACTCGAACGGCTCCTACCTGCAAACCCGCTATTACCCGGGCAGCCAGATCAACACCAAGAACGTCGCCAGGCTCAAGCCGGCCTTCCAGTTCCAGACCGCCGTGATCGAGTCCATGGAGACCGCGCCGATCGTGGTCAACGGCGTGATGTTCCTCACCACCTCCTACAACCACGTCTATGCGATCGATGCCGTGACCGGCAAGGAGTTCTGGCACTACAAGCACAAGATGGGTCCGATCACGACCTTCTGCTGCGGCCCGAACAATCGCGGCGTGGCTGTCAGCGGCGACCGCCTCTACATGGGCACGCTCGACGCCAAGCTGGTCGCGCTCGATGCCAAAACCGGCAAGTTGCTGTGGGAAACCCAGATCGCCAATCCCGAGCTGGGCTATTCGGAAACCATGGCACCGGTCGTGGTGGACGACAAGATCCTGATCGGCACCAACGGCGGGGAGTACGGCATCCGTGGCTTCCTCAAGGCTTACAGCGTCACCGACGGCAAGCTGCTGTGGACCTTTTACACCATCCCCGAGAAAGGGCATGAAGGCGTCTGGGCCACCACGGACGCGACGGGACGCGACATGAAGCGCGACATCGCGGCGGAGAAGAAGCAACTGGCCGACAAGGGCGGCGACTTCTACAAGTCCCTTGGTGGCGGCGTCTGGATGCCGCCGGCGATCGACCGCAAGAACAAGATGGCGATCTTCGTGGTGGGCAACCCATCGCCCGACCTGTATGGTGCCATCCGCCCCGGAGACAACCTCTATACCGACTCGATGGTGGCAGTCGACCTGGATACCGGCGCCTACAAATGGCACTCCCAATATGTCGCCCACGACGTGTGGGACCTTGACGCCGCCAGCCCGCCGATCCTGGTCGACGTGCGCGACAAGAGCGGCCAGATGATTCCCGGCGTGATCCACGGCGGCAAGACCGGCCACATCTATGTGCATGACCGCCGCGATGGCCATCTGATCCGCTTCTCCCAGGCCATGATCCCGCAGGAGAACATGTGGACGCTGCCCACCGCCTCCGGCGCGCGCATGCTGCCGGGCGCCAACGGTGGCGTGGAATGGTCGCCAATGGCGTTCGACCCGAAGACGCGGCTGGCCTATGCCGCCAACCTGCACCAGCCCATGACTTACCAGGTGGAAGCGACGCCCTACCCCGGTGGCAAGCTATGGCTGGGCGGCGCGTTCAAGACCATCCCGTCCGAGGCGCAATGGGGCAAGCTCTCCGCGGTCAATATCGATACCGGCAAGGTTGCCTGGGACTTTAAGACCGAGCAGCCGCTGATCGGCGGCGTGCTGGCCACCGCCGGCGGGCTGGTGTTCAACGGGGAAGGCAACGGCCTGTTCAGGGCCTTCGACGCGAGCACGGGTAAGAAGCTGTGGGAGTACCAATGCGGCGCCGGGGTCAACGCACCCGCGGTTTCCTACATGGTGGGCGGCAAGCAGTACATCGCGGTAGCGGCGGGCGGCAACACGCAACTGGACTTCAAGCGCGGCAACACCGTGCTGGTGTTCGCCGTGCAATAGGCATGCGCATCCCCCCCGGACGGCCCCGGCAGTTTGCGCTGTCGGGGCTGGCACTTGTTCTGTGCGTGTTGCTGGCATGCGCGGCCGGCATCGCGCGCGCCGACCCCGAGGCCGGCAAGCGCAAGGCGGAAACCTGCGTGGCTTGCCACGGGCCGACGGGAAACCCCGGCAATCCGGGCTATCCGGTGCTCGCCGGCCAGACCGCGCGCTACATCTACATGCAGCTAAAGGACTTCCAGGAAGGCCGCCGCGGCCACCCGCCGATGACGCAGATGGCCGCGCCGCTATCGCGCGAGGATATGCTGGACCTGGCGGATTATTTCGCTGCGCAGAAACCCATTCCTTCCCAGTTCAAGGCAGACGGGCAAAAAGTGGAAGCCGGCAGGAAGAAGTCCGAAGAGGTGCTCTGCACCATGTGCCATCTCGGCGGCTTCAGCGGGCAGAATGAAATTCCCCGCGTGGCCGGACAGCAGTACGCCTATATCGTCAAGCAACTGGAAGACTTCCGCTCGCGCAAGCGCACCAATGACGCCGGCAACATGACCAGCGTGGCGCGTGGCTTGTCAGACGCGGATATCCAGAACCTCGCCAACTACATAGCGAACCTGCAATAGGCCCCTGGCCCCTGGCCCGCCGCCGTGCGGAAACAAAAAAACGGGGCGTGCGCCCCGTTCAAACCCTCGCCAGTCCGGACCTCCGGCCGCAAGCTGCACGGCCACCGGACCGTCGATCACCGATGCTCGGTCAGGGGGGATCCGCGAGGATCCCCGTCAATCAGTTGGCGGATCAGTTGGTCGTCTTGGCGCCGGCCTCGAACCACTGGCCCAGCAGCGCCCGTTCGTCGTCCGTGATCTGCGTGACGTTGCCAAGCGGCATGGCCTTCTGCTGCACCGCTTGCTGATAGATCAGCTGCGCGTGCGCCTTGATCTCGTCGGCCGTGTCCAGCTTGATGCCCTTGGCGGCAGTCGGCATCATCTTCGGCGCGGCGGCATGGCACTGGACGCAGCGCGAGTTGATAACCTCCTGCACCTTGGTAAAGCTCACCTGCGCGGCAGCACCATCCTTGTTCGCCACCGTCTCGCGCGGCTGCGGCGCGATCATGACCGCGACCACGGCCAGCACCGCGACACCGGCGGCAGGCCAGGCGACATTGATCTTGCCCTTGTGCTTGAGGATGAAGAACTGGCGGATCAGCACGCCGGCCAGCATGATCAGCACCAGCACGGCCCAGTTGTACTTGTAGCTGTAGGTCATGCTGTAGTGGTTCGACAGCATGGCGAACAGCACCGGCAGCGTGAAGTAGGTGTTATGCACGCTGCGCTGCTTGGCGTTCTTGCCATGCACCGGATCCACCGGATCGCCGGCGCGCAGCGCGGCAACCACCTTGCGCTGGCCGGGAATGATCCACACCAGCACGTTGGCGCTCATGATGGTGGCGATCATCGCGCCGGTCAGCAGGAACGCCGCGCGGCCCGAGAACACGTGGCAGGCCACGTAAGCAGCCAGCGCGACGTAGATCGCCACCAGGATGCCGACGGTGCGGTCGCTCTTGCCAAACACGCGGCAGATGCAGTCGTAGACCACCCAGCCCACGGCGAGGTAAGACAGCGCAAACCCGATCGCCGCGCCCGCCGACATGTCCATGACGTTCTTGTCGACCAGGAACGTGCTGGCGTTGAACAGGTACAGCACCACCAGCAGGCCGAAACCGGTCATCCAGGTGGAATACGACTCCCAGTAGAACCAGTGCAGGTTCTCCGGCAATGTCTTGGGCGCGCTCAGGTATTTCTGCGGGTTGTAGAAGCCGCCGCCGTGCACCGCCCATAGCTCGCCGCCCACGCCTTTCTCCTGCAGGTCGGGGTCATCGGGGCGGGTCAGGCTGTTGTCCAGCCAGACGAAATAGAACGAGGAACCGATCCATGCGATCGCGGTGATCACGTGCACCCACCGCAGCAGCATATTGGCCCAGTCGAGGATATAGCCTTCCATGTCTTGTCTCCTTTGTTTCCCGTACCGCGCTCAACTGCCGCGGTAGGTCGAGTACGACCAGGGGGAAACCAGCAGCGGCACGTGGTAGTGCGCGGCGGTATCGGCAATACCGAAACGCAGCGTCACCACGTCGAGGAAAGCTGGCTCGGGCAACTTCGTGCCCTGGGCGCGGAAATAATCGCCGGCACCGAATTCGAGTTCGTACACCCCGGCGGCCATGGTGTCGCCATCCAGCAGGGGCTGGTCGCAACGGCCATCGTGGTTGGTGACGACTGTCTTCAGCGTCTCCTTGCGATTGTCGACAATTTTATGCAGGGTAATCGACATGCCGGCGCCGGGTGCGCCGGCTGCGGTGTCGAGTACATGAGTGGTCAAGCGTCCCATCCTGTTCTTCCTTAGGGCTTTGGGTTGTGAGAGGCGCCGCTGCCTTCACTAGCACCATTTGTGGGAATGGTGCCCGCTCGGTACGTATTTCTAACGCATCCCGGCGCTGGACTGGTGCAGGGCGACAATGCTTTGCACCACTCCGTATGGCAACTCGGGAATTACCCTGAGTTGTCGAAAACCTAGCTCGGTTTTGTTGACAATATTGCCGCCATAACCAAATAATTGTCAACAATTTTTGGGGCGCGCCACCCTGCTTTTACTCGCTGCCGGCGGCGCGCCGCTCCCCCTCCTCACCAATACACTGGTGCCAAGATGTCCAAGAGTCTCAAGCTGATTGGCGGTGCCGATGACACCGCCGCCCCGACCGAAATCAAGCCCGCCCGCAGGGGCTCCGTCGAGGAGCGCATGTATCACGAGATCTATGACGCGATCATGGAGCACCGGCTGCCGCCGCGCACCAAGCTGACCGAGCATTCGCTGTGCGAAATCTATGCCACCGCGCGCCACACGGTGCGCAAGGTACTGGCGCACCTGGCCGCAGACGGCATGGTCGATCTCGAGCCCAACCGCGGCGCCTTTATCGCCAGCCCCTCCACCGACGAAGCGCACGACATGTTCGAGCTGCGCCAGATGCTGGAGCGCGCCGTGCTGGAAAAGCTTGCCGCCATGCGCGACGTCAAGCGCGTGATCGCGCCGCTGCGCAAGATGGTAGAGGCCGAGCGCCAGGCTTTCCTCACCAATGAGCGCCCCAAATGGATCCGCCTGTCGGCCGAGTTCCATACCGCGCTGGCCGAGCTCTCCGGCAACGCGCTGCTGGTCACCATGATGCGTCGGCTGGTCTCGCGCACCACGCTGATGATTGCCAGCGTCGAGGCGCCAGGCAATAACGCCTGCTCCTTCGACGAGCACGAAGAGATTCTCGATGCACTGGAACAGGGCGACGCCGCCCTGGCCCAGAGCCGCATGGCGCACCACCTCGGCGCCTGCGCCGACCGCGTCCAGCCGGACGAACCGGGCAATTTCGATCTTCGCAGCGTGCTGGGTCACTCCACCTAGCAAGCTGTTCCCGCTGCCAACCCGCGGC
This sequence comes from Cupriavidus sp. 01L45, assembly GCF_056399885.1. Lineage (NCBI taxonomy): Bacteria > Pseudomonadati > Pseudomonadota > Betaproteobacteria > Burkholderiales > Burkholderiaceae > Cupriavidus > Cupriavidus sp. 01L45. The sequence continues at coordinate 49,123 of NZ_JBFTSG010000010.1, forward strand.
CAAGGCCCGATTCCTGCTCATGACAACGCGTCCCCGATGAGGCGCGCTGCCGGAATCACATACCGAGAGCCCCCCCGCCCGGCAGCGTTCCCATCAAATCCAAAGGAGAGGAGACACACCCATGACTAGCGCTAGCACCACGGTGCCCACGGATCTAACCAACGAGCGGCTGCCTTCGGGCCGGCTGCTCGCGCTCGGCCTGCAGCACGTGCTGGTGATGTACGCCGGTACCGTGGCGGTGCCGCTGATCATTGGCGGCGCGCTCAAGCTGCCCAAGGACCAGCTCGCCTTCCTGATCAACGCCGACCTGTTCGCGGCGGGCCTGGCCACGCTGATCCAGGCCTTCGGCTTCTGGAAGTTCGGCATCCGCATGCCGGTGATGATGGGCGTGACCTTCGCTTCGGTGGCGCCGATGATCGCCATCGGTTCCGATCCCAATGTCGGCCTGCTCGGCATCTACGGCGCGGTGATCGCCGCGGGGGTGTTCGGTATCCTGGTGGCGCCGCTGATGGGGCGGATGCTCGGCCTGTTCCCGCCGGTGGTGACCGGCACGGTGATCACGCTGATCGGCGTATCGCTCATGCGGGTGGGCATCAACTGGGCGGCCGGCGGCCAGCCCACCACGCGTGCCGTGATCGACGGCGTGGTCAAGGACGTGCCGAACCTGGCGTACGGCGACCTGGGCAACCTCGGCATCGCGGCGCTGGTGCTGGTGGCGATCCTGCTGCTGAGCAAGTACGGGCGCGGCCTGATCTCCAACTGCGCGGTGCTGCTCGGCATCGTGATCGGCACGCTGGCGGCCATGGCGCTGGGCAAGGTCTCCTTCGAAGGCCTCGACGAAGCCAGCCTGATCGCGGTCATCACCCCGCTGCACTTCGGCATTCCCAAGTTCGACGTTGCCGCCACCCTGTCGATGTGCGTGGTGATGCTGATCACCCTGGTGGAATCCACCGGCATGTTCCTCGCGCTGGCCGATATCACCGGCAAGCGCCTGTCCAATGAAGACCTGACCCGCGGCCTGCGCGCCGACGGCCTGGGCACCGTGATCGGCGGCGTGTTCAACACCTTCCCCTACACTTCGTTCTCGCAGAACGTGGGCCTGGTGACCGTGACCGGCGTGCGCTCGCGCTATGTGGCGGCGGCCGGCGGCGTCATCCTGATCGCGCTGGGCCTGTTCCCGAAGATGGCGCACATCGTGGCCTCGGTACCGCAGTTCGTGCTCGGCGGCGCCGGCATCGTGATGTTCGGCATGGTGGCCGCGACCGGCATCCGCATCCTTGGCTCCTGCGATTTCAACCGCAACCGCTTCAACCTGTTCATCGTCGCCATCTCGATCGGCTTCGGCATGATCCCGACACTGGCGCCGACCTTCTTCCAGTACCTGCCCAAGTGGACCGACCCGTTCACCCATAGCGGCATCGTGCTGGGGACCATCGTGGCGGTGGTGCTCAACGTCTTCTTCAACGGCATCCAGTCGCGCGAAGAGGCGATGCGCAACGCCGCTGCCAATACGCACGGCACGGAATAAGTCCTGCCGGCGGCGGCCGGCACAGTCTTCCTGAAGAATCATGACCCTGATGACAAGCAACAACTATCCACGCGATCTGATCGGTTACGGCAGCCAGCCGCCGCACGCCCGCTGGCCGGGCGGCGCACGCCTTGCGCTGCAGTTCGTCCTGAACTACGAAGAGGGCGGCGAGAACAACGTGCTGCACGGCGATGCCGGCTCCGAGCAGTTCCTGTCGGAGATCATCGGCGCGGCGGCCTACCCCGACCGCCACATGAGCATGGAGGGCGTGTACGAGTACGGGTCGCGCGCCGGGGTCTGGCGCATCCTGCGCGAGTTCGAGCAGCGCGGGCTGCCGCTGACCATCTTCGGCGTGTCGATGGCGCTGCAGCGCCATCCCGAACTGACCCGGGCGTTCGTCGAACTCGGCCATGAGATCGCCTGCCACGGCTGGCGCTGGATCCATTACCAGGGCATGGACGAAGCCACCGAGCGCGAGCACATGCGCATCGGCATGCAGATCATCGAGGAACTGACCGGCTCGCTGCCGCTGGGCTGGTACACCGGCCGCGACAGCCCCAACACGCGCCGCCTGGTGGTGGAACACGGCGGCCTGCTGTACGACTCGGACTACTRCGGGGACGACCTGCCCTTCTGGACCGAGGTGGAAGTCACCGGCGGCGAGAAGAAGCCCCACCTGGTGGTGCCCTATACGCTCGACTCCAACGACATGCGCTTCGCCACGCCGCAAGGCTTCAACACCGGCGAGCAGTTCTACCAGTACCTGAAGGACGCCTTCGACGTGCTCTACGCCGAAGGCGACCCGCAGGGGCTGGACCGGCCCAAGATGCTTTCGGTCGGCATGCACTGCCGCCTGCTGGGCCGGCCGGGGCGCATGCGCGGGCTGCAGCGCTTCCTCGACTACGTGCAGGGCCACGACAAGGTCTGGATCTGCCGGCGCGTGGACATCGCGCGCCACTGGGCCGAGACCCATCCCTACTCCGCAAAGAACCGCGCCTGAGCCAATCGACCAGGCGACCAAGCGACAAGCCAATCCATGAGCAATACCTACTCCCTAGATCAACTCAATGCCCTGCCGGCCGCCGACTTTGTCCAGGTGCTCGGCGGCATCTATGAACACTCTCCGTGGGTGGCCGAAGCCGCCGCCACGCAGCGCCCCTTCACCAACGCCGCCACCCTGGCCGATGCCATGCGCGCCATCGTGGACGGCGCCGGCGACGCCGCCCAGATCAGGCTGGTGCGCGCCCACCCGGAGCTCGCCGGCAAGGCCGCCGTGCGCGGCGAGCTGACCGCCGAGTCGACCCGCGAGCAAAGCGGTGCCGGCCTCGATCAATGCTCCGCCGAGGAATTCGAGCAGCTGCAAGCGTTCAACCGCCGCTATAACGAGAAATTCGGTTTTCCTTTCATCCTGGCCGTACGCGGCTATAACCGCGCCGGCATCATCGGCGAGTTCGCAAGGCGCGTGGAAAACGATCCGGCCGCGGAGTTGCAAACTTGCATCAACCAGATCCATCGGATTGCACAGTTCCGCCTGAACGACTTAGTATCCGGCTGAGCCAAAAAAAGGCAGTTTGCGTTACCCCTTACCGATGTAGCAGGCAGTGCCCGGGCCGAGCCGGCAACACCCTAGCCCAGGGCATGCCAGTAGCAAACAAAACGAATAGAACCCGTCAGGGACCCAGTACACAAAGAACGCAACGGATCAACCACGGAGAACTCACCAATGCAGAAGCAGATCACGCCGGCCCTCAAGCTGGCAGCGACGGCCGCCGCCCTTTTCAGCGGCGCGGCCATGGCGCAATCCAGTGTCACGCTGTACGGCCAGGCCGACATGTTCGTTGGCGGCGTCAAGAACGTCGGCGCGGCCGACCGCGCCTATGTCGCCAATTCGGGCGGCATGCAAACCTCGTACTGGGGTATCAAGGGCACCGAAGACCTCGGTAGCGGCACCAAGGCCATCTTCGACCTGAACGGTTTCTTCCGCACCGACACCGGCAGGCAGGGCCGCTTCGACGGCGACTCGATGTTCAGCCGCAATGCCTTCGTGGGCCTGCAAAACGACAAGCTGGGCGCGCTCAAGCTGGGCCGCAACACCACGCCCTACTTCGTGTCGACCATCCTGTTCAACCCGCTGATCGACTCCTACGTGTTCTCGCCGATGGTGTTCCACACCTACTTCGGCGCCGCCACCGCCAACGTGGCCGACCCGGGCATCATCGGCGATTCGGGCTGGAACAACTCGCTGCTGTACAGCACGCCGAACTTCGGCGGCCTGACCGCCAACGTGATCTACTCCTTCGGCGAGAAAGCAGGTTCGACCGGCCAGAACAAGTGGGGCGGCAACCTGATGTACTTCAACGGCCCGTTCGCTGCCACGCTGGCCTTCCAGCAAGTCAAGTTCGACAGCACGCCGGGTGACGTCACCGCTTCGGCCAATCCGATGCTGGTTGGCTTCAGCAAGCAGAACGCGGTGCAGGGCGGCTTGAGCTACGACTTCAAGGTCGTCAAGCTGTTCGCGCAAGGCCAGTACATCAAGACCGAGCTCAACAACAACCCCAACGGCGACATCAAGCACGCCAACGGCCAGGTCGGCCTTTCGGTGCCCATCGGCGCCGGCAACGTCCTGGCGTCTTACGCCTATGACAAGACCGAGAACTCGGTCGCGAACTTCAAGCGCAACACGGTGGCGGTCGCTTACGACTACAACCTGTCCAAGCGCACCGACGTCTACGCCGCCTACTTCTACGACAAGATCACCAGCCTGTCGCACGGCGACACCTTCGGTGTAGGCGTGCGTCACAAGTTCTGACGCTTGCCTTGACTTGTCAACGGGAATTGAAGACCCGCCCTGGTGGCGGGTTTTTTATTGCCTGCCGAATATGGTGCCGGACTCCCCCGATCCGGCCTGCGAGCGCCTTGCCCCTGGTCCAGGGCCCGTGAAGTTCATGAGTCACCCCAAGGGATATCAATCCCCCGGCCCCGAAAGCATCTGGCGGCTCCGCCTCTTTGCCGCAGACCGCCCAGGCCAGTAAAGGTCATCGATATTTCGCGCTGCAGCATGGATATGCTGCAGCGCGATAGGGACAGGCTACCGGCGATTGAGGATCGAAAGTCGCTGCTTAATAGTCCGATTCAATTGGCGGGGCTGCCGATGCCTGCCTAGATTTAGGTTCCAGGCAACAAGACGGCAACGGACGAGGTGACACATGCGTCGTGATGCAAAGACCCGGTCGGAGTTGATGGCCATCCTGAACCAGTTCCTGAACAACAATCCGGAGTGCGGCGAATGCGAGCTCCACGCCATGCGTGGGCACCAACCCGACCACACCGGTTGCAACTGGAGCGCGGAAGTCGATTTTCCGCGCGAGCCCGATGATCACCTGCCCACCCGGCTGGCAGCGGCGAAGTCCATCATCGTCGTGATGCGGGAGCAGTACAACCTGCTGCAGTAGCTAAGAAAGCACAGCTTTTCCGGGCCGGCGGAACTGCAGGACAAGCCGGTCACAAAAAACGGGGCTCCCAAGGAGCCCCGTTTTCATTGCGCGATGCCTGGCGGCATGTGCGCTCCCGGCGGCGGCATTGCTGCGCCGCCGCACCGCGGATCAACGCGCCGCGTTGGCTTCCGCCACCGCTACCGCCGTCATATTGACGATGCGGCGCGTGGTGGCTTGCGGGTTGAGGATGTGCACCGGCTTGGCCGCGCCCAGCAGGATCGGACCAATGGTGACACCCTGTCCGCCCGTGATCTTGAGCAGGTTGAAGGCGATATTGGCCGCGTCCAGCGTCGGCATCACCAGCAGGTTGGCGCTGCCAGCCAGCTTGGTGCCAGGCAGGAAGTGGCGGCGTACATCCTCGACCAGGGCGGCGTCGCCCTGCATCTCGCCTTCCACTTCTAGGTGCGGCGCCTCGCGGGCCAGGATCTCCTGGGCCGCGCGCATCTTCCGGGCCGACGGCCGGTTCGACGAGCCGAACATCGAGTGCGACATCAGCGCCACCTTCGGATGCTGGCCGAAACGCGCGATTTCCTCGGCAGCCAGCTGCGTGATGGCGGCCAGTTCCTCGGCGGTGGGGTCGTCATTGACGAAGGTGTCGGTGATGAACAGCGTGTACTTCTCAAGCATCAGCGCGTTCATCGCGGCGAACACCTTGGCGCCCGGCGCCAGGCCGATCACGTCCCGCACGTGCTCCAGGTGGGCTTCGAAGCGGCCCACGGTGCCGCACAGCAGCGCGTCGGCGTCACCCATATGCATCAGCATGGTGCCGATCAGCGTATTGGAGCGGCGCAGCGCCACCTTGGCCATGTCGGGCGTCACGCCGTCGCGGCCGCGCAGCGCGTGGTAGGCCTCGTGGTAGGCGCGGTAGCGCGGATCGTCTTCCGGGTTGATCAGCTCGAAGTCCACGCCGGCCTTCAGGCGCAAGCCCGCTTTCTCGATGCGCATCTGGATCACGTGCGGGCGGCCGATCAGGATCGGGCGCGCCAGGCCTTCGTCCACCACGGTCTGCACCGCRCGCAGCACGCGCTCTTCCTCGCCCTCGGCGTAGACCACGCGCTTGGGCGCGGCCTTGGCGGCCGTGAACACCGGCTTCATGATCAGGCCGGTATGGTAGACGTACTGGGTGAGCTGCTGGCGGTAGGCCTCCAGGTCCTTGATGGGACGCGTGGCCACGCCGGATTCTTCAGCGGCCTTGGCCACCGCCGGCGCGATCTTCTCGATCAGGCGCTGGTCGAACGGCGTCGGGATAATGTAGTCGGGGCCAAACTTCAGTTCCTGGCCGCCATAGGCGGCGGCAACGGCGTCGTTCAGCTCGGCTTCGGCCAGCTCGGCAATGGCCTTGACGCAGGCCAGCTTCATTTCCTCCGTGATCTTGGTGGCGCCGCAATCGAGCGCGCCGCGGAAGATGTACGGGAAGCACAGCACGTTGTTGACCTGGTTCGGATAGTCCGAACGGCCGGTGGCGATGATGCAGTCCGGGCGGGCGGCCTTGGCCACTTCCGGGCGGATTTCCGGTTCCGGGTTGGCCAGCGCCAGGATGATCGGCTTGTCGGCCATGGTCTTGACCATCTCGGCGGTCAGCACGCCGGCAGCCGAGCAACCCAGGAACACGTCGGCGCCGTCGACCACGTCGGCCAGGGTGCGGGCCGAGGTTTCCTGTGCGTAGCGGGCCTTGTTGGGCTCCATGTTGGCGTCGCGGCCGACATAGATCACGCCCTTGGAATCCACCACGGAGACATTGGTGCGGGTCACGCCCAGGCTCACCATGGTGTCCAGGCAGGCGATGGCCGCCGCGCCGGCGCCCGATACCGCCAGCCTGACCTTGGCGATATCCTTGCCCACCACCTTCAGGCCATTGAGCAGTGCCGCCGCCGAGATGATGGCGGTACCGTGCTGGTCGTCGTGGAAGACGGGAATATTCATGCGCTCGCGCAGCTTCTTCTCGATGTAGAAGCACTCGGGCGCCTTGATGTCCTCGAGGTTGACGCCGCCCAGGGTCGGCTCCAGCGCCGCCACGATCTCGACGATCTTGTCCGGGTCGCGCGCATCGAGTTCGATGTCGAACACGTCGATGCCGGCGAATTTCTTGAACAGGCAGCCCTTGCCTTCCATCACCGGCTTGCCGGCCAGGGGACCGATATCGCCCATGCCAAGCACGGCGGTACCGTTGGTGATCACCGCCACCAGGTTGCCGCGCGAGGTGTACTCGGCGGCCATCGCCGGATCCTTGGCGATTTCCTCGCAGGCGTAAGCCACGCCGGGCGAGTAGGCCAGGGACAGGTCGCGCTGGTTGGACAGTGCCTTGGTCGCGGTTACCTGGATCTTGCCCTTGGTCGGGCTGCGGTGGTATTCCAGCGCGGCCAGGCGCAATTGCGCTTCAGGACTATTGGGGGCATGTTGCGGTGCATCACCGCCGGTCTTGCTGGTCATTATGCTCGTCCAGGAAGTGGCCCAGCCAGTGCCCGCCGGGGCCGCGCCGGTCGTATCCGGCGTGCTTGCCGGAATCTTCCATTGCAGCTTTCAAAAACGGGCGCCGGCGGCTCGGGCCGAAAAATCGAGCCGTCATTCTAGCTCACGCAAGCCCGGCGCGAAGCCCCTCCCAGAGGTGCATCCAGGGTTTTAGGGCCTTTCGCCGGGCAATTCAGTTTTTACCCGCGCGCGGGCAATGCCCAGCCTCCTCCATTTGCCTCATGTCTACTTGTCATTCGGATCCAGCGGCAATGTCACCCGCCGGGAGCGGCCGCTCTCGCCCGGAAACTGCACGAAGGCGCTGCGGATCAGGTACGGCATCGCCGCCTGCAGGGACGCGTTCTCGTCGCGGTGTTGCGCGGTAACCTGGTACACACGGCGCCCCGTAGCCGCATCCTTGAAGAACACGCGCAGCGTGGACTGCGTCACCGGCACATCGCGCACGACGGTTTGCGGCGGCCAGTAGCCCGGACCGCCCCAGCCCCAGGGTCCCCAAGGGCGGTAGTAAGGCCCCCAGTACGGGCCGCCATACCAGGGATCAGGGTACACGGTCTCCTGCACCCGCATCAGCCCCGAGTTGCTGTCGTATTCCATATTGACGAGGTAGTGCGCCTGCGGGCGCGCCACCTGTTCGAAGCCGACCCCCGTCAACGCCTGCGCCAGCCATTGCTCGTAGGTCTGGTCCTCGAACCGGGCCTCCTTGCCTGCCCCGTGATCAAAGGCATAGGTGCGCGGCGGATCGTTCTGCCAGTTGCCCTGGCTGAAGGCCGTCACCTCCGTGGTGACGGTGCTGGCGCAGCCGGACAGCAGCGCCACGCCAAGCAGGGCCATGCCCGCCACCAGCCTGCTGCCGCGCAAGCCCCTGCCGGCCAGCCGGCTCCATTCCCTGCAAAACCATAGTCCGGTCATGACGCCCCCACACCGATTGTTGTTAGCCACGTGATTCAGACCGTGCCGGGCGGGCGAAATTCCGCGGCGGCGCGGCGCATCCGAGCCGTCGTCCCGCCGCTTGGCTACAATGGGTTTTTCAGTGCCTGGGCGCGCGGCCCGGCAGGGGCTGCGCCCCTCCCTCCCCCGTGCCCATGGCGACCAAGCCGCCCAAAGTGGCCCACAGAGGACAGGATTCTTCCATGCTGCGCACCGACACGCCCGTTACCGTCCACCGCAAAGACTATACTCCGCCGGCCTTCGCATTTGAGCACGTCGACCTTGTGCTTGAACTCGATCCCGCCCGCACGGTGGTCACCAATACCTTGCGTTTCACCCGCCAGGGACCGGGCCCGCTGGTGCTGGCCGGCGAGGAACTGGAACTGGTCGGCGTCAGCCTCGACGGCAAGCCGCTGGATGGCGCGCGCCAGGAAGCGGACAGCCTGACCCTGCCCGAACTTCCCGCGCAAGGCACGCTGGAAATCGTCACCGCCTGCCAGCCGGCCGCCAATACGTCGCTGTCCGGGCTCTATGTGTCCAACGGCAACTTCTTCACCCAGTGCGAAGYCGAGGGCTTCCGCAAGATCACCTATTACCTGGATCGCCCCGACGTGATGTCGACCTTCCGGGTCACGCTGCGCGCGCAACGCGCGGCCTACCCCGTGCTGCTGTCCAACGGCAACCTGATCGGCGAGCGCGAGCTGCCGGACGGGCGCCACGAAGCCGTCTGGGAAGACCCGTTCAAGAAACCCGCCTACCTGTTCGCGCTGGTGGCCGGCAAACTGGAGTGCATCGAGGAACGCATCGCCTCCGCCTCCGGCAAGGAAAAGCTGCTGCAGGTCTGGGTGGAGCCGCAGGACCTGCCCAAGACGCGGCACGCCATGGATTCGCTGATCCACTCGATCCGCTGGGACGAGCGGCGCTTCGGCCTGGAGCTGGATCTCGACCGCTTCATGATCGTCGCGGTGGGCGACTTCAACATGGGCGCGATGGAGAACAAGGGCCTCAACATCTTCAACACCAAGTACGTGCTGGCCAACGCCCAGACCGCCACCGACACCGACTTCGGCAATATCGAATCGGTGGTCGGGCACGAGTATTTCCACAACTGGACCGGCAACCGCGTGACCTGCCGCGACTGGTTCCAGCTCTCGCTCAAGGAAGGCCTGACGGTATTCCGCGACCAGGAATTCTCGGCCGACATGATGGGCTCCGAATCCGGCCGCGCGGTCAAGCGCATCGAGGACGTGCGCATGCTGCGCCAGGTGCAGTTCCCCGAGGACGCCGGCCCCATGGCGCATCCGGTGCGTCCCGACAGCTACGAGGAAATCAACAACTTCTACACCGTGACGGTGTATGAAAAAGGCGCCGAAGTCGTGCGCATGTACCAGACCCTGCTGGGCCGCGATGGTTTCCGCAAGGGCATGGACCTGTACTTCCGGCGCCATGACGGACAGGCCGTGACCTGCGACGATTTCCGTGCGGCCATGGCCGACGCCAACGGGCGCGACCTGACCCAGTTCGGCCGCTGGTACAGCCAGGCCGGCACACCGGTGGTTGCCGTGCGCACCGCCTGGGATGGCGCCAACGGCAGCCTGACGCTAACGCTGTCGCAAAGCTGCCCCAAGGTGGGCATCGAAACGCATCCCGGCACGCCGGACAAACTGCCTTTCCACATCCCCTTTGCGCTGGGCCTGATCGACGCCGACGGGAAAGACCTGCCGCTGCAGCTCGAAGGCGAAAGCCAGCCCGGCGCCACCACGCGCGTGCTGGACTTCACCGAAGCCGAGCAAAGCTTCCGCTTTGTCAACCTGCCGCGCGGCGCCGAGCCCCCGCTGGCGTCGCTGCTGCGCGACTTCTCCGCGCCGGTCATCGTCGATGCCGACTACAGCGAGGCAGTGCTCACCTTCCTGCTGGCCCACGACAGCGACCCGTTCAACCGCTGGGAAGCGGGCCAGCGCCTGACCACGCGCGCCCTGTTGCAACTGGTGGCGCAGTCCCAGGCCGGCCACGAGCTCAACCTCGACCCGGCACTGGTGGCGGCACTGCGCACCGTGCTCAACGATGCGCAACTCAGCCCCGCCTTCCGCGAACAGACGCTGACGCTGCCGGCCGAGGCCTACCTCGCCGAGCGCATGGGCGTGGCCGATCCGGCCGCCATCCACCGCGCGCGCCAGTTCATGCGCGAAGCGCTGGCGCGTGCGCTGAAGGCCGACTGGCTGGCCGCCTTCGAAGCCAATGCCACGCCCGGCGCCTACAGCCCGGACGCCGTGTCCGCGGGCAAGCGCGCACTGCGCAACCTGGCACTGGGCTACCTGGCCGACAGCGGCGACGCCGCCATGCAGGCGCTGGCCGAGGCGCAGTACCAGGCCGCCGACAATATGACGGACCGCTTCGCCGCGCTGAGCGCGATGGTGAACACCTTCGCGCCGGGGCGCGAAGCCGCGCTGGCGGATTTCTACCAGCGCTTCGAGCAGGACGCGCTGGTGATCGACAAATGGTTCTCGCTGCAAGGCATGCAGCGCGGCACCGTCGGGCCGCAGGCCGCCGGCCACGCAGGCAAGCGCACCATCGAGACCGTGCGCGCGCTGATGCAGCACCCGGCCTTCAACCTGCGCAACCCCAACCGCGCGCGCTCGCTGATCTTCAGCTTCTGCGCGGCCAACCCGGCGCAGTTCCATGCCGAGGACGGCTCGGGCTATGCCTTCTGGGCCGAGCAGGTGCTGGCGCTGGACGCCATCAACCCGCAGGTGGCCTCGCGCCTGGCGCGGGTCATGGACCGCTGGCAGAAATATGCCCTGCCGCTGCGCGACCGCATGCGCGCGGCGCTGGAGCAGGTGGCCGCGGCCAGCGACCTGTCGCGCGACGTCCGCGAGATCGTCAGCAAGGCGCTGGCGGCGTAACGCAGCACAGCGGTTGGTGGCGGATGGCGGGCCCCCGCCCGCCCGCCACCGGCAGGCCGCGGGCCCGCCCCAGTGGCCGGCCGGGCTGGCGCCCATGTAGAATTGCCGCCATTCAAGGAGAATCCCCATGAGTCGCATCAGCCTCACCCGCTACCTGGTCGAGGAGCAGCGCAAGCACAACACGATCGAGCCCGAACTGCGGCTGCTGATCGAAGTGGTGGCGCGCGCCTGCAAGGCCATTTCGAATTCCGTCAGCAAGGGCGCCCTCGCCGGCATCCTCGGCTCCGCCGGCACCGGCAACGTGCAAGGCGAAACCCAGCAAAAGCTGGACGTGATCGCCAACGAAGTCCTGCTCGACGCCAATGAATGGGGCGGCCACCTCGCCGCCATGGCCTCGGAGGAAATGGACAGCTTCTACGAGATCCCGAACCGCTATCCCAAGGGCGAATACCTGCTGCTGTTCGATCCGCTCGACGGCTCGTCCAACATCGACGTGAACGTGTCGATCGGCACCATCTTCTCGGTACTGCACATGCCCAAGCCGGGCCAGACCGTAACCGAGACCGACTTCATGCAGGCCGGCAGCCGCCAGGTCGCCGCCGGCTACGCCGTGTACGGCCCGCAGACCACGCTGGTGCTGACCGTCGGCAACGGCGTGCACATGTTCACGCTGGACCGCGAAGCCGGCAGCTTCGTGCTGACGCAATCCGACGTGATGATCCCGGAAGACACCAAGGAATTCGCGATCAACATGTCCAACATGCGCCACTGGGCCCCGCCCGTGCGCCGCTATATCGACGAATGCCTGGCCGGCGACGAAGGCCCGCGCGGCAAGAACTTCAACATGCGCTGGATCGCCTCGATGGTGGCCGACGTACACCGCATCCTCACGCGCGGTGGCATCTTCATGTACCCGTGGGACAAGCGCGAACCGGAAAAACCCGGCAAGCTGCGCCTGATGTACGAAGCCAACCCCATGGCGATGCTGGTCGAGCAAGCCGGCGGCGCGGCCACCAACGGTGTCGAGCGCATCCTGGACATCCAGCCGGAGAAACTGCACCAGCGCGTGTCGGTGATCCTTGGGTCAAAGAACGAGGTGGAACGCGTCACGCGCTATCACCAGGAAGAGAAGACGGCGGGCTGATTGCCGCCAGCGAGCAGCACGCGTTGAAAGGAACGGGGCCAGTCGCTGGTCCCGTTTTTTTATGCTTTGTCCCTGTCCCGCACGCCAACGGACGACGCGCCCGCATGTGGCCGACATCGTCGCAGACGGTTGGTGCGGTCGGTCGCTGCATCGCGAATAACCTCCGCTGCATCCACCGCGGTGATCGTGCTGGCCTGAGCCAAGAACGCCACCCGAATGGCCGCGGCGCCACCCTGAGGCGGCAACCGCAGTTCGCTCCGAGGATTTTTTTGGCGCAGGGGTTCACAGGAAAAATAAACGCTGCTATTATTGCGGGCTCGTTCGGGTTGTCTTACGAACGATGTGGCCGAAGTAGCTCAGTCGGTAGAGCAGCTCATTCGTAATGAGAAGGTCGGGGGTTCGATTCCTCTCTTCGGCACCAACAGATTCAAGCACCTAGCCCAGCCATCGCGGTTGGGCTTTGTTGTTTCTGGGCTTCATGTAGCCAGTGGTACGGTCTTGGCCGCCATGCAACGATATCGTCCGGCACCTTGCGTTTCGGGATTGCCTTCGCCAGAACGCCGACGTCGCTCGGGCCTACGATCAGGAGAAGGCACGATGCCAGCGGCTGCACCCCAATGACTCGCACGCCTACGGCGATTGCAAGGATCGCCTGGATCAGAGAGGTTGAAACACGGGTGCTCGCGGCGCTGAAGAATCAGTAAAACCGAAGCGCTCACGCCGGCGCGACCAACATACGTACAGGCGCGGCGCCGGGAAGCCAGTGGGCTCGCCCGCGCCCGCCGCTCAGCCCGCCACCAACGCGAGGACCGGAGGCAAGTCGCCAAAGCGGGCTGCGGCTATTGTGGCTTCCTTGCCCGTATCGCGGTGCCCGTAACCCCACCCGGCGAACACCGACGGTATGCCGAGCGCCCTGGCGGCCAGCACATCTACGCGATTGTCGCCAATCATCACAGCACGCTGCTGAAGCAGGCCGGCACGCGCCAGGGCATGTTGAAGGTGCACCGGGCTCGGCTTGCAGCATGGGACTGTATCGGCGCCGCAGACTACGTCGAAGAATGAGAGAACGCCGAGTTCCTCAAGAATGTGGATAGCTGCGGCCTCGATCTTGTTGGTGCATACCACCAGGCGCCACCCCTCTCCAGTCAGTTCAGCCAGTACCTTCCTTACCTCCGGATATAGCCGTGTCTCCGCTACGGGTGCATCCAAATAGCCCTGGATGAACGACGAGGATTCGTCATCCCCGATCTCGGCGCCGCGCAGTTGAAACGCACGCGACGCAAAGACCCTGAGCCCGTCTCCGAGCAGCGTGGTCGCCTCGGCGACTGTCAAAGGCTGGAGGCGTCTTGCCTGCAGGAGCAGATTGATCTGCGCCGCAATATCCGCGGCGGCATCGATGATCGTCCCATCCAGGTCGAAGATCGCAACCCGCGCAGGCAGCTCGTGACGATAGCAGGCAGGCGATTCGGTCATGTGATTCCATTTCCACTCAGATTCCAGCTCCGGCGCGCTCTCGGAACGCCCGGTCTGCCTGGCGAGCCAATTGCACTATCAGGCAAAACATACACGTCGAAGAAAGATTGCGACCAGGCAAATCGATTGAAATTACCTTTGAAAATATTCATTTAATTTCAATCCCGATACTTGTTGCCACATCCTGGCCCATCCGGCGCGCGGAACGCTCCTGCCGGCCGCGACGTTGACAACCGCTTGCCCTCCAATCCCCTCCATAGGCTTAGAGCGTTCGACGGATTGAATCGACCGCGCCGGAGCACCAGACTGGTATCACGATAAGTACAACCACGGACCGCCCGACCGGGTGGCCGCGAAATATGACGAACCGGCCGGCAAGCACGCGGCACGAGTTCGCGTTTGCCACGCAACCGGGGGAACACCATGCATACCGCTGCCACCTAGGGCTACCGGCGCCATGCCGGACTCGCGCAGGATGGCTGGACCCACGCGTCGACTGATGCGCGCCCAGCCCGCCCACAGCCACGAAAAACAAGAAAGGAAGCGGCCATGGATGCCTATCCAGTCCCTGGCGCGGCGGGATATCGCCTTTTTCCGCGCGGACTGCTCATGGTGTTTGCCTTGTGCGCATCAATGTGGAACGTACCCGTGCGCGCGGACGATGCCACGCCGCCGGAGGCCCCGGCGCCCGCCTTCAGCCCGCAGGTCTGGCTGAACGCAGGGTTTCTCTCGTATCACTTCAATCACACGGCGCACTACAACGCGTACAACTGGGGAGTCGGCGCCGATTTCCGCGTGAGCGAGGATTTCACCTTATCCGCCGGCGAGTACCGCAACAGCATGCGCGAGCACTCTACTTACGCGAGTCTCTCCTGGCAGCCCTTGCACCTGGGCCCGCTCCGGATCGGCGCGATGGCCGGCGCGGTGCGCGGGTACCCGGACATCAATCATGGCGGCTGGTCCCCGATGGCCGCGCCGGTCATCAGCATCGAATACGGACGCCTGGGTGCGAACCTGATCTATGTCCCAACCATGCGGGGCAAGGTGGACGGCTGCATTTCGCTGCAGATCAAGATTCGGGTCTGGTAGCACTGTGGAGCCGAAGCCGCAAAAAAGAAGCGCCGCATACAAAAGTATGCAGCGCTATGGAAAGAGGGCCAAGGGGTCGGGCCCTCATCGGGGATACCACCCCGGGGAGGAGCGGTATGTGGCTACTTTAGCGAGTAGCCATGCCCCGACATGCCAGCCCTTTCCTAATCTACAAGGAGAAATTTCTGCAAAATGAGCCGGGAGACTTGCGCGCAACCTGACCAAGTGGTCATGCCCCTGGCGCGGCCAACCGGCTGCCAGCTGCCGGCGGAGCGCAAAACGCCGCCAGGCAGCGGGTTTCAGACCAGCGCGATGCGATCCTCCACCAGCCGGATCTGGCCGCCCGGCTTGTCCTCCATGATCTTCATCGACTTCTGCCCGATGTGCAGGCTGACCCCACCATGGATACGCCGGCTTACTTCGATCACGGCTTCGGGAGACGGGCGCAGCTTTTCGGCCAGTTTGGCCAGCCTGGAGTCGAGTTCGATCGAGTCGCGGGTGAGCTTGAACAGGGTGGCGCGCGCCTTCTCGCGCAGGTCGCCGACGGCTTTCTCGGGATGCTTGGCGAAGAAGCTGACCAGTTGCTGCACCTTGCCCTGCTCGGCTTCCAGCTTCTGGCGCTGGGCCTCGGCCTCGGCCTTCTCGGCTTCGGCATAGGGGTTGGTTCCGACCTGCACGATGGTGGCCGCGCCTGCGGCGCCACCGAGGATGGCGGTACGCACGGCCAGTTGCGCCCGGCAGCGTCCCCCGGTGATATTGCCCTGGCCGCCCTTGGGGCTGCCGGCGACGATGCTGGTCCCGGCCGCGACATCGCTTTGGCGAATGCCGCTTTCCACCTTGACCTCGGTGCCGGCCTCCACCACCGCGCTTTCGATAAAGCGCGCATGCAACGAGCCCTTGCAGCGTACCCGCGCCTCGGTGGCGGCGTTGTCGGCACTCTGGTGAGCGCCTTCGGCCTTGCCGATGATGCCGCCTTTCACCACCACGTTGCCGCCCGCCTCCACATGGGCGGCCTCGATGGTGCCGCTGACGATCACGTCGCCGGTCACGCGCACGGTCATGCCGGTCTTGATGTCGCCGTTGACACGCAGGGTGCCGTCGAACGTGACATTGCCTGAGTGCATGTCCACCGCCTCGACATCGACCACCGGGCTCACGCTGGCGCCTTGCGCCGACAACACCGGCGAGCCGGAAATAGCCGCCAGCAGGACCTCCGGATCCGCAGGATCGGGGGCCACCCCGGTCAGGCCTTCCGCGAACGGCGGATCGGCGGCGGGTACGGCTGCCACGGTCTTGCCGAAGACATCGACGCCATCGGTGCCCTGACGAGCCGGGATACGCCGCATCAGCGGCGTGCCTGGGTTGACCAGCATTAAGGATCCGAGGTCGCGCAGATCGATGCGGCCGCTTTCATCCTCTGCCACCAGCGGCTTGCGCGGCGCCAGCAGGCTCTCGAAGCGAGCCGGCGTGCCGGGCAGCGCGGCGCGTCCCGTGGCGATTTCCAGTCCGTCGCACAGGCCCGCTTCGACCGCGCCGCGCAGCACCTCCCGGTCCGGCTCCGCAACGACGCCGCGCTCGGCCAGCGCGGTGCGGATGTCGTCCCGCGTGACCGCGCGGCCGCCCTGCGGCGGCAGCAGGTTAAGCCGTACGCTCAGGTTGTCGCTGCTGACGCTGAGTTCGAAGTAGCCGTCCGTCAACTGGCCGATCAACGCTTCTACCGGCATGCCCTCCGTGGCACGCTGGCATTGCGCGAGAAAGGCGCCGATCGCGGCCGTGTCCATCCTGGCCTCGGCCCAGCCGCCACCGGCCAGTACCGCTTCCAGCCCCGCGCGGTCCGGCGGCAGCCGGCCCGGTGCAACGGCGAATATTGCGCGCAACTGTCGCGTGCCTTCATCCAGGCTGACCTGCAAGCCTGCGGCTACGCCGGCTACTGTGTCTTGTCCCCGGTTTTCCATTCAGTTCTTCCCTTGATGGATCGTGTCCGGGCGGCGCGRCCCCGTCTTCCGCGCCGCCCGCGGTCCCGGCCCGGGTATCGCCGCGCCCCTGCGCCGCATATCCGGCGCTGGTTATATGGCGAGGCGGCATGCTGCCGATGGCTGGCGCTGCGTACCTGGCGGCACGCCTGGGTTGGCTCGGCCACCGGATGCTCGGGCCTGCCGGGCAGGCCCCTGGGCCGGGTGTCATTTGCGCGCCGAAGGGTCTATGTCCTTTCTGGCGCACACAACACCAACGGCCGTTTCGCGGAAAACTTGAGCCGGGTGACTTGGCCGGCGGACGCTCCACCGCCAGCGGCGGAAAATGTACACTTCCGTCCATCGACGGAATGCCACACCGTAGCAAAGAGGATCACTGATGATCGTGCGAGAACGCCCCTCGGGACTGAAGCTGTTCCTGGTCCTGCGAGGCTCGGTCCTGCCCCGCATCTGGCGCGCGCTGCTGGTGAACTTGGTGGTGGCGGTAGGCGTCACGCTCAGCCACGGTGCGTTTTTCCAGCACAAGATCACCCTCACGGCCATTCCCTTCACGCTGATCGGCTTGCCGCTGGCCATCTTCCTGGGCTTTCGCAATACCGCCGCCTACGACCGTTTCTGGGAAGGCCGCAAGCTGTGGGGAGACCTGGTGGTACGCAGCCAGAACCTGGCTCGGCAATGCCTCGGCCTGATTGCCGAGGCGCCGGGTAGCGCCGCCGCTGCCCCGGCCGGGCTGGACGATGTGCGGGTTCGCATGATCTCGCGCGCCATGGCTTATGCCTACGCGCTGCGCAACCGCCTGCGCGGCAGCAGTGCGGATACCGGGCTGGAGCGATCCTGGCTGCGGCCCGCGGAGCTTGCTGCACTGCAGCGCAGCACCAACGCCCCAGCCGCGCTGATGATGGGCATGGGCGAGGATCTGGGCCTTTGCGTGCGGCAAGGCCGTGTCGATCCTTGCCTTGCCGCCGGCATCGACGACACTTTGTCGCACATGGTGGCCACGGCGGTGGCATGCGATCGCATCCGCAACACGCCCATCCCCTTCTCATACACGCTGCTGCTGCACCGCACCGCATACCTGTATTGCTTCCTGCTGCCGTTCGGGCTGGTCGATACCATCGGCTTTGTCACGCCCATCGTGGTGGCGATCGTGGCATATACCTTCTTCGGCCTCGATGCGCTGGGCGATGAACTGGAAGAGCCGTTCGGCACCAGCCCCAACGACCTGCCGCTCGACGCGCTGTGCCGCGCCATCGAGATCGGCATGAAGGAAGCACTGGGCGAAACCGAGTTGCCGCCGCCGCTCGCGCCGGTGGATTACTGCCTGCACTGACGCGCCATTGCCGGCCGGACCGGCATGCGCCGCTTCCATCACTCGCCCGGCCTGGCGCGACTTTCGGTAAACTCTCGCTGTGCCGGCGCAGCGTCGTCCGGCTTTGGCGCACGCCTCACCGCTTTTCCCAGGTTCGAAACATCCCAGATGGCCCAGAAGTCCCCGGCGTCCAAGACGCCCGCCGCACCGGCGTCCAGCCCCAACGAAATCCGTCCCGGCCAGTCCATCGAGCTGCTCAAGGCGCTGCATATCCTCACGCGCGACGGCAAGATGAACCAGGACAGCCGCCGCAAGCTCAAGCAGGTCTATCACCTGTTCCAGTTCATCGAGCCGCTGCTGCAGGATCTCAAACAGGATCACCCCGACGTGACGCTGGTCGACCACGGCGCCGGCAAGTCCTACCTGGGCTTTATCCTGTACGACCTGTTCTTCAAGGAGCAGCTCGACCAGTCGCACATCTACGGCATCGAGACGCGCGAGGAACTGGTGCGCAGTTCGCAGGAGCTTGCCAGCCGGCTGGGCTTCAAGGGCATGTCGTTCCTGAACCTGTCGGTGGCCGATTCGATCACCTCGCCGCAACTGCCGCCCACCATCGACATCGTCACCGCCCTGCACGCCTGCAATACGGCCACGGACGATGCGATCCGCTTCGCGCTGGAGAAGCGCGCCAAATACATCGTGGTGGTGCCKTGCTGCCAGGCCGAAGTGGCCRGCGTGCTGCGCAGGAACAAGGCAAAGCTGCTGGCCGGCAATCCGCTSACSGAGATCTGGCGCCATCCGCTGCATACGCGCGAGTTCGGCAGCCAGGTCACCAATGTGCTGCGCTGCCTGCAACTGGAGGCGCACGGCTACCAGGTCAGCGTGACCGAGCTGGTGGGCTGGGAGCACTCCATGAAGAACGAGCTGATCATCGCGCAGTACAAGGACCTGCCGCGCCGGCGCCCGGCCGAGCGGCTGCATGAAGTGCTGCGCACGCTGGGACTGGAGGAGATGGAAGAACGCTTTTATACGCAAGAGCCGGCCGCTGCCGGCTGATGCTGCCTTGCGTCATGGCCCCGGCGCTGCCGGGGCTGATCAACGCGCCGCCGCGACGGCGCGTTTTTTATTTCCCGCCGTCTTCGGCCATCAGCTTGCGCCAGCCCTCGTGGCCGAGCCGGCGCATGGTCTGCTCGTTGCGCTCGTAGATTTCCGCCGCATCGGGAAACGCCTCCACGGCCCGCGCGATGCTGTCCTCGCGCAGCAGGTGCAGGATGGGGTAAGGCGCGCGGTTGGTGTAGTTCTCGATGTCGTCCGGCTCGCTGCCGCCGAACACATAGTCCGGATGAAAGCTGGCGATCTGCAGGATGCCCGCCAGCCGCAGGCTCTTGAGCAGGCGCTCGGCGAAGTAGAGGAAATCGTTGTACTCGAGGAAATCGGCCAGCGCATGCGGCACGATCAGCAAGGTGGTGTCGATCTCGGCGGGATCGGCATCGGCGAGCGTGCGCATCTCGGTTTCGAGATCGGCCAGCACGCCCTCGGTATCGGTGGCCTCGCACACCGCATAGCGGATCTGCCGCTTCACGTGCACGGCCTTGGCGAAGGGACACAGGTTGAGGCCGATCACGGCGCGCTCCAGCCATTGCTGGGTGGCGTGCACGACGGACTGGCCGGATGGCGAAGCGAAAGACATGGCGATGACGGACGGCGCTAAACCGTTATTTTAGCGCCCGCTGCCCGCACCGCCGCTACGAGGCGGTGCCGCCTAGCGGCGCGGCGCGTAGATCTGGCGCGCCAGCGTCTCGGCCTGCCGCATGGCCGCATCGCGCTCGGCCGCGCTGAGCTTGCCGCAGACGTACTCCAGATTGGCGCTATCCAGGTCGGTGACATGGCGATCGCCCGACAGCAGGATGACCTTGCGCCACATGCAGGCCTTGACGCGGTCGCGCTCCAGACCGAGGCAACCCGACTGCAGGCAGTAGGACAGGTTGCGCTGGGCCAGGAAGTCGCCCTTCATCGCCTTGTCCTGCAGGCCTTGCGCTGTTTCCTGGGCCTGTGTCACCCCTGCCAGCAGACTCAGCAAGACCAGCACGACAGCCCGCGCGGCGGGAAGCGGGAACGACAGGCGAGACGGCAAGAGCATGGGGGAACGCAGGAAACCAGTAGCACGCGGGAAAGCGCGATCTTAGCAGTTGCACCTCGCAGGCGTTCCGGCACGGGCAAGCTGCCTCGCCCTGCCCTATATAATCCGATCCGCCGCACCATACCTTGCGCCGCATTCCGCGACCGACCGCTTTCCCCCGGATTCAAACCATGTCTGCACCCACCGCCCCCCTCCCAGCCGCCAGCATCGCCGTGATCGGCGGCGGACCCGCGGGCCTGATGGCGGCCGAGGCACTGGCTGGGCGCGGGTTTCGCGTGGACGTGTACGACGCCATGCCATCGGTCGGCCGCAAGTTCCTGATGGCCGGGCGCGGCGGCATGAACCTGACGCATTCCGAAGCCGCGCAGCCTTTCCTGGCGCGCTACGGCAGCCGCAGCGCGCAGATCGCGCCGCTGCTGGCGGGCTTCGATCCGCAAGCGCTGCGCGACTGGGTGCACGGCCTGGGCATCGGTACCTTCGTCGGCAGCTCGGGCCGTGTCTTTCCGACCGACATGAAGGCCGCGCCGATGCTGCGCGCATGGCTGCACCGCCTGCGTGAAGCCGGCGTGCAGTTCCATATGCGGCATCGCTGGCTGGGCTGGGCGGACGCCGGCGGCGACTTCCCCCGCAAGCTGTGCTTCGCCACGCCGGAAGGCGAGCGCGTGGTGCAGGCCAGCGCGGTGGTGCTGGCAATGGGCGGCGGCAGTTGGGCGCGACTGGGATCGGACGGCGCCTGGGTGCCGCTGCTGGCCGCGCGCGGCGTCGGGGTAGCGCCGCTGCGCCCGGCCAACTGCGGTTTCGACGTAGCGTGGAGCGAGCACTTCCACACGCGTTTTGCCGGGCAGCCGGTGAAAGCGGTGGCAATCGGCCTGCGCGACCGGGATGGCATTGAACACTATCGCCAAGGCGAATTCGTCATCACCGCGGGTGGCATCGAGGGCAGCCTGGTGTATGCGCTAAGCGCGCCGATGCGCGACCTGCTCGAAGCCACGGGGGAAGCCGTGATCCACCTCGACCTGGCGCCGGGCCTGAGTGCCGAACGCGTAGCCGACGCGGTACAGCGCCCGCGCGGCGCGCGCTCGCTGTCGAGCCATCTGCAAAGCAAGCTGGGCATCACCGGCGTAAAGGCCGGACTGCTGCGCGAATGCCTGTCGAAGGAAGCGTTTGCCGATCCCGCCCGGCTGGCGGTAGCGCTCAAGGCGCTACCCTTGCGCCTGCTGCGCGCGCGCCCGATCGACGAAGTGATCAGCAGCGCGGGCGGCGTCGAGTTCGAGGCGCTGGACGCCGGTCTGATGCTGCGTGCCATGCCGGGCGTGTTCTGCGCCGGCGAGATGCTGGACTGGGAAGCGCCCACCGGCGGCTACCTGCTGACCGCCTGCTTTGCCAGCGGGCTTGCCGCCGGCCTGGGCGCGGCGGCCTATCTGGAAGCCGCTGCCGCGGATTAAGGCCGCGCGGCAGGCGCTCAGGCCGCGTTGCCGTTGACGATGCTCAGTGCGACCGCCTCGGCCACCTCGATGCCATCGATGGCCGCCGAGTAGATGCCGCCCGCATAGCCTGCGCCTTCGCCGGCCGGGTACAGGCCTTCCACATTCATGCTCTGGTAGTCATCCTTGCGGCGGATGCGCAGCGGCGAAGACGTGCGCGTTTCCACACCGGTCAGCACGGCATCGTGCATGGCAAAACCAGCGATTTTCTTGTCGAGTTCGGGTAGTGCTTCGCGGATGGCCTCGATCACGTAGTCGGGCAGCGCGGTCGAGAGATCGGTCGGCGTAACGCCTGGTTTGTACGAAGGCTCGACCGAGCCCATCGCGGTGGAAGGCCGGCGCGCGATGAAGTCGCCAACCAGTTGCGCCGGCGCGTTGTAGTTGCGCCCGCCGAGTTCGAACGCACGCTCTTCCCAGTGGCGCTGGAAGGCAATGCCGGCCATCGGGCCGCCAGGGAAATCTTCCGGCGTGATGCCGACCACGATGCCGGCATTGGCATTGCGCTCGGCGCGGACGTACTGGCTCATGCCGTTGGTGACCACGCGGCCCGGCTCCGAAGCCGCGGCCACCACCGTGCCGCCGGGGCACATGCAGAAGCTGTAGACCGCGCGGCCGTTGCTGGCGTGGTGCACCACCTTGTAGTCGGCGGCGCCCAGCAGCTTGTTGCCGGCGAACTTGCCAAAGCGGCTGCTGTTGATCATGCCCTGCGGATGCTCGATGCGGAAGCCCAGCGAGAACGGCTTGGCCTCCATGAACACGCCGCGTTCAGACAGCATCTCAAAGGTGTCGCGCGCGCTGTGGCCCACCGCCAGGATGACGTGGTCGGCCTCCAGGTACTCGCCATTGGACAGCTTGAGGCCGCGCACCTTGCCGCGTTCGATGTCGATATCCTCGACCCGGGTCTCGAAACGGATCTCGCCGCCGAGCGAGAAAATCTCGGCGCGCATCTTCTCCACCATGCTGACCAGGCGGAAGGTACCGATGTGCGGACGCGCGAGATAGAGGATGTCTTCCGGCGCGCCGGCCTTGACGAACTCGTCGAGCACCTTGCGGCCGTAGTGCTTCGGATCCTTGATCTGGCTGTACAGCTTGCCGTCRGAGAAGGTGCCGGCGCCGCCTTCGCCGAACTGCACGTTCGACTCGGGATTGAGCACGCTCTTGCGCCACAGGCCGAAGGTGTCCTTGGTGCGCTCGCGCACTTCCTTGCCGCGCTCCAGGATGATGGGCTTGAAGCCCATCTGCGCCAGGATCAGGCCAGCCAGCAATCCGCACGGCCCCATGCCGATCACCACCGGGCGCAAGGCCGTGCCCGGCGCCGGTGCCTGCGCGACGAAGCGGTAGGCCATGTCCGGCGTCACGCTCCAGTTCGGCTTGCCGGCCATGCGCTTGATCGCCGCCGCTTCGTCCGTGACTTCGATATCGATGATGTAGGTGAGCTTGATATCGGAGCGCTTGCGGGCATCGTGCGCGCGTCGGAACACGGTGAATCCGGTCAGGCCGTCGGCCTTGACGCCGATTTCGGCGAGGCGCGCGAGGACGGCGGCCTTCAGATCGCTCTCGGCATGATCGAGCGGGAGTTTGACTTCACTTAGACGTAGCATGGGAACCTGGAATTCTGCGGCCGGTGGGTCGGCCCTGGAAGGGGCGCTGACTGCACTCTGGTTGAGCGTCGGGCTGGCCGGACCGCAATTTTATCGTTTTTAGGGCCAAGGTCCGCATTCTCCGCCACGAGGCCACGAA
This sequence comes from Cupriavidus sp. 01L45, assembly GCF_056399885.1. Classification (NCBI taxonomy): domain Bacteria; kingdom Pseudomonadati; phylum Pseudomonadota; class Betaproteobacteria; order Burkholderiales; family Burkholderiaceae; genus Cupriavidus; species Cupriavidus sp. 01L45. The sequence goes on from NZ_JBFTSG010000010.1 coordinate 72,796, forward strand.
ATTGTGAGATCTTCCGCACCCCGGCAAGGTGGAAACGTGTCCCGGCACGCGTTGCCCGCAGCCCAACCAGACAATCCCAGGAAGGAAGAAAAATGATCGACGCACTAGTCAGCGGCCGGCTCCACGGCCATGCGAGCGAGCGTACCGGCCAGGGCGGCAGCCTATACGTCACCGCCAAGCTCAAGGCCGCGGTCAACGACGGCGATACCGTCATCGTCAACGTGATCGCCTTTGCCGACAAGGTGCGCGCCGCGCTGCTGGCGCTGGAGGATGGCGAGTCGGTGGCGCTGTCGGGCAGCCTGACGCCCAAGGTCTGGACCGACAAGAACGGCGACACCCGGCCCGCGCTGGACCTGGTGGCGCATGCCATGCTGAGCGCCCACGACCGCCAGGACTGAGCGGCGCGCCAGCCCTTCAGTCCTGCGCCGGCTGTGCCGTCTGCACCAGGGCGGCAAAGCGGGCCAGGTCCACATTGCCGCCGGACAGCAGCACGCCCACGCGCTTGCCGGTCACGGCAACCCGCTTGGCGAACACGGCTGCGGCCGCCAGGCAGCCGGTCGGCTCGACGATCATCTTCATGCGGCTGGCGAAGAAAGCCATGGCCTCGACCAGTTCCGCGTCGCTGACCGTCACCACATCGTCCACCAGGCTGCGCAGCACCGGGAAGGTGAGCTGGCCGAGATGCTGCGTCTGGGCACCATCGGCGAGCGTGGCGGGGGTATCGATGTGGACGATCTTGCCGGTGCGCAAGCTGCGCTGGCCGTCGTTGCCAGCCTCGGGCTCCACGCCGATCACCAGGCAGTCCGGGTTGAGCGCGCGCGCGGCCACGGCGCAGCCCGACAACAGGCCGCCGCCGCCCAGCGGGGTCAGCAGCACATCCAGCGGCCCGGCCTGCTCGAACAGTTCCTTGGCGGCCGTGCCCTGCCCGGCCATCACATGCGGATGATCGTAAGGCGGGATCAGCGTCAGGCCTTGCTCCTGCGCCAGACGGCGCCCGATGGCTTCGCGATCCTCGGTATAGCGGTCGTACAGCACCACTTCGCCGCCATAGCCGCGGGTGGCGGCGATCTTGATCGCGGGCGCATCGCGCGGCATCACGATCACCGCGCGCACGCCGAACAGGCGCGCCGACAGGGCGATCGCCTGCGCATGGTTGCCCGAGGAAAACGCGATCACCCCGCCCGCCCGCTGCTCGGGCGTGAACTGCGCGATGGCGTTATAGGCGCCGCGAAACTTGAACGCGCCCATGCGCTGGAAATTCTCGCACTTGAAAAACAGTTGCGCGCCGCTTGCCGCATCGGCGGTAGTGGAAGTCATCACCGGCGTGCGGTGCGCCACGCCCTCCAGGCGGCGGTGGGCCTGGACCACGTCGTCGTAGGAAATTGCCAGTTCGGTCATCGTGTTGCTCTCCATGTATGCATTGCCTGCATTGCCGCGCCACCAATGGCGCTCCCGGCGTTACCTCGCCAGCCAGCGGGCCCACCAGGCCCGCGCCGGCGGTGGCTGAAGCCGCAGCGTGGCCGCTCGCCGCGCCAGCACTTCCACCCAGCCCGCCGGCAGTTCCGCCGCGCTGCCAGCCGGCAGGCGCCGCGGCAGGCGCCACACCGTGCCGGACAGCCAGCGCGGCGCCTCGACCATGTCCACTTCGCCCTCCAGCACATAAAGCGTGGTGCCGGCCTGGGCATGGAACCGTAGCACACGGCTGGTTTCGAGGTCGAGCGTCTGCGCTTGCGGCACGCTCGCCGCCGGCGTGGCGTGGGCAACCTGCACCGGCTCGACAGCGACGATGATTGGTTCTGAACGATAGCTTTGCATGATGCCTGTTCCCTGGCTTTGACAGGGTTCCAGACTACCGGGCAGTACCGGACCAAAACAGGCACACGCCAGCGGCTTGTGAACCATAACAGAGGCGCCTCAATCCATCTGTTACGATACAGAAGCCATACATCTGTATCTGTTGTGCCGGCTCCCGCCGCGCCACCATGCCGCATGGAATCCGCCCCGCTCTATCGCCAGCTCGCCCAGCACTACCTGCATGCCATCGAAACCGGCGCACTGAAGCCGGGAGATCGCATCCCCTCCGTGCGCACCCTGATGGAGCTGCATGGCGTGAGTTTGTCCACCGCACTGCAAGCCTGCCGGCAGATGGAGAGCGATGGCCTGCTCGAAGCCAGGCCGCGCTCGGGCTATTTCGTGCGGCATACCCGCCACAAGCCGCTGGCACCGATCGAGGAACCCGCCGCCACGCTGCCGGACCCCGCGCAGTACGTCGGCATCCATGAGCGCATTTCCGCCATCACCGCACGCGGACGCCAGCTTCCGGTCGAGGTGAGCTTCGCCGGCGCCTGCGGCGCGCCGGCACTCTACCCGGCGGAGGCCCTGCGCAATGCCGCGGCGCGCGCGCTGCGGCGCCACCCGTATCTGTTCGGCAGCGCCGCCGACGCCGAAGGGCACCCGGCTTTTCGCGCCGTGCTGGCGCGGCACGCACTGCTTTCGCGCATCACCGTGGCGCCCGAAGACATCATGGTCACCCATGGCTGCACGGAAGCCCTCAACCTTGCCCTGCGCGCGGTGGCGCGCCCGGGCGACGTGATTGCCGTGGAGTCGCCCACCTACTACGGCCTGCTGCAGATACTGGAAAGCCTGGGCATGCGGGCGCTGGAGATTCCCAGCAGCCCGCAGACCGGCATCTCGCTCGAAGCGCTGGAACTGGCGGCACAAACCTACGACAACATCCGCGCCGTGGTGGTGGTGCCGAACCTGCAGAATCCGCTGGGCAGCATCATGCCGGACGCCAACAAGGCGCAACTGGTGGCATGGTGCGAGCAGCGCGCCATCGCGCTGATCGAGGACGACTGCTTCTCCGCGCTGGCGGACAGCGACGCGCCACTGGCCGCGCTCAAGGCCTGGGACCGCGGCGGCGGCGTGATCCATTGCGCCTCGTTGCACAAGATACTGGCCCCTGGCATGCGGCTGGGCTGGATTGCCGCGGGCAGATGGCAGGCGCGCGTGGAGATGCTCAAGTACAGCCAGTCGCGGCCCAACGAACTGCTGGCGCAGATCGCTGCCGCCGAGTACATGGGGTCGGGCGCCTTCGAGCGTCACCTGCGGCGCCTGCGCGAGCAACTGCGCAGCCAGCGCGGGCAGGTGGCGCAAGCGATTGCAGCCGAGTTCCCCGCGGGCACGCGCGCCTCCAACCCGAACGGCGGCCTGCACCTGTGGGTGGAGTTGCCGGGATCGGTATCGTCCGAGACGGTGTTCGACAAGGCCATGGAGGCCGGCATCCGCGTGGTCCCCGGCGTGATGTTCTCCAACTCCAACCGCTTCGACCATTTCCTGCGGCTCAACTGCGGCACGCCGTATTCGCCTGCCATCGAGCGCGCGCTGCGCACGCTTGCTGGCGTGGTGGCGCGCGTGGCCGACAAGCCAGGGCCAGGGCCAGGGCCAGGGCCACAGGGCGGCGCGGGAGCCAGGCGCGGCGGCTGAGGGCCGCTAGCCACGGCCGGCGCCGGGCAAAGCGGCCTGGAGCGCAGCATCCGTCGCCCAGCGCCACCATTCACTCCTCCCATCGCGCCGTTCATCGCAGCCCCCTAGGCACCCTCGGGGGCTGCCGGCATCCTTGCGAACATTGCCGAAACCGGCAGCCCACGCTCACAAGGAGAACCAGATGCCGCACCCCTCCCTCCCCCTTGCCGTCGAGACCGTGGGTTCCGCCTTGCGCCTTTGCACGGCTCGCCGCGCCGACCAGGCGCATCGCCTGGCGCCGCGCGCGGACATCCGCGAGACCAAGGCTAGCCATGACGCCAAGGACGGCGCCAGACACACGAAGCATGATCAAGGACAAAGCGGACATGGCTTGCTTGCCGATACCATCCGCCATGTTCCTGTCCAGACAGTCACCGACATGACTTACGCCCAAACCGCAGCCGGCGGCAAGCTCGACGAGCTGCGCACGCTGGCCGCCCATCTGACCGCCGGCTCGCTGCTGCAGGCGGCCACGCTGCAACTGATTGCCGAGCAAGAAAAATCGCCGCACGGGCACGCGCCCGCGCGCATTGCCGAGCTTTCCCGCCAGGCCTGAGCGGCGGGCCAGCGGCTGCGGCAACCCGCCAGGCGTGTTTTTACGCCACACACCACCCATTTCTTCCTCTGCTGCCATATGCTATCGCCCGTAGCGAGCATGGCGGCAACCTTCCCGGCAGATTCCGGATGGCCCGATCAGCCGTGCCGCCTGCGCTCCGGCCCGGCTGGCGCGCTTATCGGGAAAGGGAGAAAAGAGATTGGTAGCCACGACTGAGACGTCGCGTATCGACGCCGAATACAAAACCATGTTCCAGCTCGCGCCGGTCTCGCTGTGGCTTGAAGACTTCAGCGCGGTGCGCGAGTACTTCCAGGTCCTGCGCGCGCAGGGCGTCAGCGACCTGCGCAGCTACCTGCGCACCCATCCGCAGGAAGTCGCCCGTTGTTCGGCACGGATCCGGGTGCTGGATGTGAACCAGCGCACACTGGACCTCTTTCGCGCCTCGGACCTTTCCGATCTCGTCAGCAATCTAGATACCGTCTTTCGCGACGATATGTTCGACCAGCACGTCGAGGAGCTCGCCCAGCTATGGGACGGCGGGTTGCGTTTTTCCAGCCAGACCGTCAACTACACGCTGGAAGGCAAGCGGCTGGACATCCGGCTGGAGGCAACGGTCATGCCCGGCCACGAGGCGACCTGGGAACGCGTGCTGCTGTCGATCGAGGACATCACCGCGCGCGTCGCCACCGAGCACGAGCTGCGCCGCAGCGAGCAATACGCGATGGGCTTGTTCGAGCATTCGCCGGTCTCGCTATGGGTCGAGGATTTCAGCGCGGTCAAGCTGCTGCTGGACGAAGTGCGCGGCGCGGGCATCACGGATTTCCGCACTTTCCTCAACGTGCACCCGGATTTTATTTCGCGCTGCATGCAGGAGATCCGCGTACTCGACGTCAACCAGCAAACCCTGCTGATGTTCAGCGCGTCGTCCAAGCGGGAACTGCTGTCACGCCTGGGCGATGTGTTCCGCGACAATATGCGCATCCAGTTCGCCGAGCAGCTGATCGACCTCTGGAACGAAAAGCTCTGGCAGCAGCGCGAGGTGGTCAACTACGCGCTGGATGGCCGGCCGGTGGATGTGTTCATGCAGTGGTCGGTCTTTCCCGGCCACGAGGCGGACTGGGACCAGGTGCTGGTCTCCCTGACCGATATCACCGCGCGCAAGAAGGCCGAGGCCTATGTTGAGTTCCTGGGCAAGCACGACGTGCTGACCAAGCTCTACAACCGCGCGTACTACGAAGACGAACTCGCGCGCCTGGGCCGCAAGGGCCCGTGGCCGGTCAGCGTGATCGCGGTGGACCTCAACGGGCTGAAGCAGGTCAACGACCAGCTCGGCCACGGCGACGGAGATGCCTTGCTGCGCCGTACCGGCGAGGCGCTGAAGAAGGCCGTTGGCGAGCAGGCTTGCGTGGCCCGGGTGGGAGGCGATGAATTCATGATTTTGCTGCCGGCGCGCGACGAACGCGGCGCGGCCACGGTGGTCGAGCAGATCCATCAGGTGGTCGAGCTCAACAACCAGTTCTATCCGGGCACCGCGCTCAGCCTGTCGATCGGCACGGCAAGCTGCAGTGCCGGCGATCGCCTGAGCGACACCGTCAAGCTGGCCGACTCGCGCATGTACCAGGCCAAGCGCGCCCATTACGAAGCGCTCGACGACGAGCGCGAACGCCGCCGCCGATAGCGCACCGCAAACAGAAAGGGCCGGCATCAGCCGGCCCTTTCTGTTTTTGCGCGCCGCGGTCCGCCAGGGACCGCGCTGCGTTTGAAGCTCGCGTTACAGGTACACGATCAATGCCACGCCCGCGGCGATCAGGCCGAACTTCACCACGTAGTACGCCGGCCGGCTCCATGCCTTAAAGCGGCGGCGATACTGCCCGCCCAGCCAGACAACACGGAACAGGCGATTGATCACGCCGGTCTGGTCGGATTCCTCGTTGGGCGAACTCGCCGCGGTCATGACCTTGCGGCCCAGCCAGCGGTTGACCTTGCCGGCCCAGCCGAAGCGCATCGGACGCTCGATATCGCAGAACAGGATCAGCCGGTTGCTGTCGCTCTTGTTCTCCGCCCAGTGCAGGTAGGTCTCGTCGAACACCACGCCTTCCCCGTCGCGCCAGCTATGGCGCTCGCCATCGACCTCGATAAAGCAGCGGTCGTCGTTAGGCGTGGCCAGACCCAGGTGGTAACGCAGCGAACCCGCGAACGGATCGCGGTGCGGGTTCAGCTTGCCGCCGGGGGGCAGTTCGGCAAACATCGCCGCCTTCACGCTCGGCAGGCCACGCAGCAGCTCGACAGTGCGCGGGCACAGAACCTCGGCCGAAGGATGGCGGGCTTCATACCACTTCAGGTAGAAACGCTTCCAGCCGTATTTGAAAAACGAGTTGAAACCCGCGTCATCGTTCTTGTCGGCGGCCTTGATCTTGCGCATGGCGGCCAGGGCCAGGCCCTCATCGCGGATCTCCGGCCACGCGGCACGGATCTTCTCGAGTTCCGGAAAGCGCTCGACGGGGATGTAGGGCGTGCGCGGCACGCCCGAAAAAACATACATGAAGCAGTTGACCGGCGCCACCAGTGCCGAATGATCCAGCAACTGGCGCCAGATGCGCAGCCTCACCTTGCCGCGAAAATGCACGTACAGGATCGCTCCCAGGTACGTCGCGACGATTATCCACTTGATCACCCGAAATCCTCCATTCCATGTCAACAGCACCGCGCAGTTGCATACGCGGCAACAGGACGGTGTCGGGGGGCGAAAACCCGTAGTTTATCGAAATGGCGGGCGCCGCGCTCAATGAGATTGATGCACCACACACCAATTCGTCACATGAGACGGATGGGGAAACCGGCCGGTCCGGTTCAAGGCGTGCCGCGCGATTGCCGGGCGATGCGCTCGATCAGCGCATTGGCGTCATCCGGCAAGCCCTGCAGCGTCAGCAGCCGCGCGTTGAGCACCATATTCTCCAGCACCAGCTTGGCGGTGGAGGCCCACATGGTGGCCAGCAGCGCATCCACCGGCATGCCCGCCGATTCCATCGCGCTGGAACGCTGCGCTACCAGATGGCACACCAACGCGCGCAACGTCGCATCGTCGAAGGGCAGGTCGGCATAGTCGATCGGGTCCTCCTTCTCGACTTCGACCATCAGTTGCATGAGCATGTCTTCGGTCATCGGCAAGCTCCCACCGGATCGGATGTTCCTGACGATGACGCTAACCCTCGTCCATCGCGTTGTCAATGCGGCGGACGATCGACCTCAAGCGAACAACAACAGATACGATACGCCGCGCGCGCTTGCCAGATCCGGGTTGCCAGATCCGATGACTCAGGGTAATCGATAGATAGGACGCATCATTTAAGACTGAACAAAGCGTGTAAGCTCCGGTCTCATTCCCATCACTAACTAAACAGTAGCGTTCATGACCAAGCGTTTGTTGTCGGCCATGCGTCAGTACGCATGGTTCGGTGGTGTCAAGCACCACGTGGTCCAAGGCGTGGAAGCGCTGGCCACCTTGCTCAAGTCTCCCGCAGTCGCGGCCCGCGCAGTGGCCGCAATCGTTGCCGAAACCGAACAGGGCGTGCAGGTGTGGGTGTCCTATTTTGGCAAGCCGATGGACCCGCATACCACGTACGTTTTCTGGCCCATGCAGCGCGCGCTCAAACCCGCGCGACGACGCGTCGCCGTTCCCTTGCCCCGGCAACACTGGGATCGCGATCGTCATTAGAGGCGCTGCACCCTCGTTACACCATCACGCGCCGGCCGATCGAGGCCGGTGACGAGAGGCGCCGGCCCCAGCGGTTCATGACGCCTCGCTTCCCCCATCTCCCTCCCGTTCCCCTCACTGCCAGCCGCCATTGCGGCAACCGCCTGATCCCGCCTCGCAGCGGATCGCTGCGCCGCCCTCAGGCGTCGGCCCAGCGCCGCAGCAGGTTGTGATAGACACCGGTAAGCCCCACCACGGCCGGCTCTTTTTGTCCAAGCGCCTGGCCTACCCGCTGGATCTGCGTATCGAGATCAAACAGGACCGAACGCTGGCCTTCGTCGCGCACCATACTCTGAATCCAGAAAAATGACGACACGCGCGCGCCGCGCGTGACCGGGCTGACGTGATGCAGGCTGGTGGCGGGATACAGCACCATATGTCCCGCCGGCAGCTTTACGCGCTGTTGGCCGTAGGTGTCCTCCACCACCAGTTCACCGCCGTCGTAATCCTCCGGCGCCGTCAGGAACAGCGTGGCCGACAGGTCGCTGCGAATGCGGAAGCTGGTGCCGCGCAGGTGGCGGATGGCGTTGTCGATGTGATTATCGAATGCATGCCCACCCTCGTAGCGATTGAACAAGGGCGGGTAGACCTTGAGCGGCAGCGCGGCCGAAATGAACAGCGGGTTGGCCCCCAGCGCATCCTGGATCAGGTCGCCGACCTGGCGCGCCACGGGCGAGCCTTCCGGCAACTGCAGGTTGCGCTTCGCCAGCGCCGATTGATGGCCGGAAGTGGCGTTGCCGTCGGTCCATTCCGCCGCGTCCATCCACGCGCGGCATTGGGCTACCTGAGCCTGTGTCAGCACATCGGGGATTTGCAGCATCATGATTTCGATTACCTCGGCGAGACGGTTAGCGGGCGGCACCTGCAGGCCAGTTGAGCCAGCAGCCTGATGGCGCTCCGGGGAGCGCCGATTGTAAGAGAAAGCGACTCGCCACACAAATAGGAATCATTACCATTTGCCGATGACTTGACCTGACGCAAGTCAACCGGCGTGCAGGAAACCGGTACTGTCAGCCGCGTGCCGACAGCCGCCGCGCATGCCGCCCACTACAATGAAATGCACCCAGCCACTCTGCCCAGGAGACGGAAATGCCCGAACCGGTACATGACGAAGCGTTGGTCAATCTTTACCTTGAGCAGATTTCCGCCCTGTCGATCAGTGCCTTCGATGGTGCCGATGTCGGCCAGGAACTCAGCCAGATCGTGCGCGAGGCCGTCGACCAGTGCGGCGCCAGCAAGGCCACGCCCGCGGGCAATAACCTGAGTGTGCTGATCGAGCGGCTGACCGCGCGCGCCGAGTCCGCGGCCCGCGAGGGTCAGCCGCAGGTGCGCGACACCTTTGCACGCGCCGCCGAACTGGCCCGGACGCCAGCCTGAGATTCAAGCGGGCGGCGGCCCGCGTGCGCGCTCGCGGGGTAATGAACCTCCCGGCGGATCGCGATCTCTAATTGGTATCGTCCGGCAACCGCCGGATGCGATCCATTGCCGGACTCAACGCATCATGCCCCGCGCCATGCTTCGGCTGCTGTTCACAGTATCACTGCTGTCGGTTGGCGCATGCGTGGGCTACCCCTATGACGCCGGCTACGCTTCCTACAACCCTTACGATCCCTATGGGTTCTATGATGGCGGCGTGGTCTATCCGGCTGGCGCGTACGGCTATGGATACGGCTACAACTACGGCTATCCGCTGCCGCTCTATAGCGGGTCCTACGGCGCCTCCTTCTATTACGGCTACGGCGGCTACGGCTATCGAGGCCCGGTCTACCGCGGAGGCTGGCGATACTACGGCGGCTATCCGTATGGCTATCCCTATCGTTCCGGCATGGGACGACCCTATTACCACGGCGGCTGGGGTGCCCATGGCAGTTGGGGAGGACATGGCGGCTGGGGAACCTCCGGGCAACGCGGCAGCGGCCGGAGCGGAGGTGGTCGTGGGCGGCATTGAGAGCGCATTAGCGAACTGCGTCTGCAGTGCGATGGTGCGACCAGCGCGGTTCGGCGCAAACAGCCCCGGGCAATGCGGATTTCGATCGTAGGAATTTACAGAGCTTGGCCAGGACGGCCGGGAGGCAAGACCGGAAAAGATCTTTGGTTGCGGGGGCAGGACTTGAACCTGCGACCTTCGGGTTATGAGCCCGACGAGCTGCCAACTGCTCCACCCCGCGTCCGAGAGGCCGGATTATGGTGGATCGCGCCGCGCATTGCAATCGCTTTGTGACGTCATCGTGAAAAAACCGCTTCCAGGCACTCTAGCCCTCCCTCTCCGCGTTGGATGGCCTGCGCCGCAGCGCAGGCACACCGCATCCCGGATCGCAGGTCCATGCGCTCCCATCAGGCGCGCCGCGCCGCACGCGGCTCCTCATCCTCGGACTCCAGCGTGCTCTTCAGGTACCGGTTGACCTGGTCCAGCGCTTCGAGCTTGGTATCGAAGGACTGGTGCGGAAACGGGTTGTGGCGCTTCTCAATGATCTCGCCATCCTTCTTGCGAATGACCTCGACAACGATTGCCCATTTACCCCTGGGCAGGGACAGGACCTCGTAAACGATCTTGTAGCCATTGAACTCCAACATGATGTACCCCCTTGCTGCTTGCGCGCCTGACAGGCTGCGCGCTTCAGCACCAGGATAGGCCGGGAGGACAATCGTCGCCGTGATCGCGATCAAAGACGAATAAAGAATGCATATCACGGCATAATATGCGATGTTGCGCATTTCGCAATAGCTACCCGAGGGCATCCCGAAGGGCGGCAGGCAGCATGTGCTGTACGCACTCCCCCAACCCCCGACGGAGCGCCGCGAGCCGTATTTCCGCCTGCAGCAAGCCCGCGACAAACGGACGGGCGGCTAATCCCCCCTGGGCCCCACCAGTTTGTCGACGAGTTGGTAGGCCGCGCCAAAGGCCGCCACTTCGGCAGCGTGCCGGGTAGCAAAATGCGCGGCACCGCTCGACAAGCGCTCCGTATCGCCGGCGTCGGACGGGTCCGCACCCTCCTGGCAGACCCGGACTTCGTATCCCCACTGAGCAACTTCGCCCAGCGCCGCGACGCCACCCGCCCGCGGCGATGAAACCAGGACATAGACGTCCATGCCCCGATAAGCCTCCACCCGCCAGTCCGCGTTGCTCATGAGATCTCCTGGGTTGTCCACGGCAAGCACGACTCGAGGAGTCATGCGCACACCTGAACCAGCCTAGCCCGCCGGCACGCGGCTCGCAAGACGGCATGCGCCTACGCGCCACAGGCCGCAGCACGATAAGGCGCAGCGCGCCAGGGACTGGCCGAGTCCTCAAGACAAAGACGAGCGAACGACAACTGCCGCAAGAGGCCGGCGCCGGGTCCGCCCCACATCGCGCGGCCCAGCAGATAGCTCACCGCAACCTCCTCCCAGGACTCAAGCTGCGCGAAGACCTGGGACGCCGCGCGCTCGATCACCGCCCAGGCCTGCGCCTCGGTCTGCATGCCGCAATCGTAGGCCGCCCGCGCGACATGGATCGCGCGGCTCATGTCCCAGGCCAGCACGCCACGCGCGAGATCGACCCGCGAACCAACCACGCGGCTCGCCCTGAGGTCCGGCATGGCGCGCTCGAGGTTGTCAACGCAGAGCGCGAGGCGCACCGGATCAAACAATTCATCGAGCAGCACGATCTCGCGCTCGCGGGCCGCACGCGGCACCGCAAACAGGATCCGGCAAACCTGAGGGTACAGTGCGCGATGCCCCTCCTCCAGCAACCACGCCAGCGTGCCTCGCGCTTCGCCGGCCGTATGGATATGCCAGGCGTTCGCCAGCAAGTCCGCCTGCGTGCGCGCATCGGCGCCGGTAGCCAGTGTGCGGGCATTCAGGGTGAAGCGCTCGTCATGCAAAAGACTCACCAGCAGGCAGCGCTCGCGGCCACCGGAGGTGGGCATCGCGCTACCATCGAGCACCACGGCGCAAGTGCCGCCGCGCAAGTCCAGCTTGCCGCGCGCATCAGGCGGCAACGATACCGGCGGTAAGCGCCGGCGGCGCGCCGCATCGGCCAGCAGGGCGAGCAGCACAGCGGAGACAAACCATGGCAGAGGTCGCATCGCAGGATTCCCCAAGGGAGAGTGCGATCGCTCGGCATGGCAGATCGGGAACAACCAGCACCAGAGCGATCCGGCTACAGAAGCGCATGTGATGCGCGCCGGAACAAAGACTAGCGGCGGGAAGAGCCGTACACGATGAGAAGAATCTCAATCGCTCGCACGCCCGTCATGCGCACACGTCGTGGGCACGGGCAGAACGCCGTAGAATGAACGGGATCCGGAAATGAAAAAGGGCTTCCATTTCTGGAAGCCCTTTTAATCGGTGGTGCGGCTGGCAGGATTCGAACCMACGACCCCTTGGTTCGTAGCCAAGTACTCTATCCAACTGAGCTACAGCCGCACTCGAGAAAAGAGATTATAGCGAACTTTCAGCGTTTGTGAACCCCCTACGCACATTTTTTTGCTTTTTCTTCTGACCGCGCGCGCCTTCCTATAATGACAGCCCCGCAGATGTGATTCCAACCATGAACAAGGCATTTGTCAAAGAGTCTTCCGGCGACGAGGATGACGACCTTCCCGAAGGCGCCACCCCGCTGCCGCCTGGCACCAAGAACTATATCTCCGCCCAAGGCTACCAACGCTTGCGCGATGAACTGATGCATCTGATCGACGTGGCACGCCCGGAGGTGGTCCAGATCGTTTCGTGGGCGGCGTCCAACGGCGACCGCTCCGAGAACGGCGACTATCACTACGGCAAGAAGCGCCTGCGCGAGATCGATCGACGCATCCGCTTCCTGACCAAGCGCCTGGAAAAAGCCGAGGTGGTGGACCCTTCCCTGCAGGGCGACAACGACCAGATCTTTTTCGGCGCCACCGTCACCTACGCCAGCCAGACTGGCGAGGAAACCACTGTCACGATCGTCGGCACCGACGAGGTCGACCTGGACAGCAACCATGTGAGCTGGATTTCGCCGATCGCACGCGCGCTGCTCAAGGCGCGCGAAGGCGATACCGTGCCGCTGCGCACGCCGGCCGGGGTCGAGCAGATCGATATCCTGGAGGTTCGCTATCCCGAAAAGCAGGCGGAGCAGAGCACCGCCGCGCAAACGGGAGAGCACTGAGCCGGACACGCCGGCCGACGGTCAGCCGTCGTTGCGGTCGCGGAAGATGCGGATGACGTCGGGGTTGCGCCTGAGCGCCCGCATCACATTGGCGAGGTGCAGGCGGTTCTGCACCTGGATGATGAACTGCATGTAGGTGGCCTCCTGCTGGCCACCCTCCTGCTGCTCCATCGACACGTGCGCGACGTTAGCGTCGGCCGAGGTCAGGTCGGCCGCGACGCGGGCGACGATACCCTTGACGTTGCGCACCATCACCTTAATCGACACATCGAAGGCGCGCGTGGTCTTGCGCGCCCACATCACGTCGATCCAGTGCTCAGGATCCTTGCTGTGCAGGCGCTTGGCCACCTTGCAGTCCTGCACGTGGATCTGCAAACCCTCGCCCTTGCCCAGGTAGCCGACGATGGAATCGCCGGGAATCGGACGGCAGCATGCCGAGAAGATGATCGACATGCCTTCGTCGCCGGTGATCGGCACCGCTGGCGCTTCTTCGCCGGCGAAGGTCTGCACGGCCGCCAGCAGCGCGCTGTCGACGTCGCCGGACAACTCTTGCAGCAGGATCTCCATGCGCTTGGCCACCACGGCGGGCACGCGCCGCCCCAGTGCCAGGTCGGCGAAGATGTCTTCCTTGTGCTTGTTGCCGGTCCACTGCACCATGCGATCCCACACCGACTGCGGCAGTGCCTTCAGCTCGATCCCGAGCTGGCGCGCCGACTGCTCCAGCAGGCGCTCGCCAAGCTGGATGGCTTCGTCGAGCCGCGTGGTCTTGAGATAGTGGCGGATGGCCGCGCGCGCCTTGCCGGTGCGCACAAAGGCCAGCCAGGCCGGATTCGGCTTGGAGTACGGCGCCGTCACCACCTCGACGATGTCGCCGCTCTTGAGCTCGGTGCGCAGCGGCAGCAGCTCGTTGTTGATCTTGACCGCCACGCACTGGTTGCCGAGATCGCTGTGCACGGCATATGCGAAATCGAGTGCGGTGGCGCCGCGCGGCAGCGCGCGGATATGCCCCTTGGGCGTGAACACGTAGACCGCATCCGGGAACAGGTCGATCTTGACGTGTTCGAGGAATTCCTGCGAATCGCCGGTCTGGCTCTGGATATCGAGCAGCGACTGCAGCCACTGGTGGGCCTGCTGCTGGATATCGTTGGCCTGGTCGGCCTGGTGCTTGTACATCCAGTGCGCGGCCACGCCGGCTTCCGCGATCTGGTGCATGTCGCGGGTGCGGATCTGGAATTCCACCGGCGTGCCGAACGGGCCCACCAGCGTGGTGTGCAAGGACTGGTAGCCGTTGATCTTCGGAATGGCGATGTAGTCCTTGAACTTGCCGGGCATGGGCTTGTACAGCCCGTGCAGCGCACCCATCGCCATATAGCAGTGCATCTGGGTTTCCACCACGACGCGGAACCCGTATACGTCGAGCACCTGCGAGAACGACAGCTGCTTGTCGTGCATCTTGCGGTAGATGCTGTAGAGCGTCTTCTCACGCCCCGACAGCTCGGCCACGATGCCGGCATCCCCCAGCGCCTTCTGCGCGGTCTCGAGGATGCGCCTGACCACCTCGCGCCGGTTGCCCCGGGCGGCCTTGACCGCTTTTTCCAGCGTGGCGTAGCGGAACGGCGAGCCGACCTTGAAGGACAGTTCCTGCAGTTCGCGGTAGGTGGTGTTGAGACCGAGCCGATGAGCGATCGGCGCGTAGATCTCCATCGTTTCGAGCGCGATCCGGCGCCGCTTTTCCGGCGGCACGAAATCGAGCGTGCGCATGTTGTGGGTGCGGTCGGCCAGCTTGACCAGGATCACCCGCACGTCGCGCGCCATCGCCAGCAGCATCTTGCGGAAACTCTCCGCCTGCGCCTGCTCGCGGCTCTGGAATTCGAGCTTGTCCAGCTTGGTCAGGCCATCGACCAGCTCCGACACCTTGGGACCGAATTTTTCCGCCAGCTCGCTCTTGGTGATGCCCTGGTCTTCCATCACGTCGTGCAGCAGCGCCGCCATGATGGATTGCACATCGAGCTTCCAGTCGGCGCACAGTTCCGCCACCGCTACCGGATGCGTGATGTAAGGCTCGCCGCTCTGGCGGTACTGACCGAGGTGGGCCTCGTCCGAGAACTGGAAGGCCTCGCGCACGTGCGCCTGGTCGGCCGGCTTGAGGTAGGCCAGCTTTTCCATCAGCCTGGTGATCGAGATCACCTGCTGGCGCGGCGGCACCGCCGGCTGCGAGGTCGGCCCGAAGAAGTGACGGTAGGACTGCGCCAGCACAGCGTCGATAAACAGCGCGTCGCCCGGGCCGGCTGCCACCGGGGCTCCGCTCAGCTCACTTTCGGCGGCGGCCTGCACGGCCCTGCCCTTGCCCGCGCCCATCGCGGGCGCGACGGCACGTTCCCCGACAACATCGTTGCCGAGCGGATCGGGAAGATTGGGAGCGCCCGTACGCGCCGTCACGGTCGACTGACCGGGCCCGGCGCGCTTGCGCTGAACGGGAGGCACTGCTTCGCCCCCCGCGTCACCAGGCGCTTCTCCGCGCGGGCGCGCCGGCGTCGCCGTGGGGCTGGCCGTCGCGACAGGAGAGGAAGGCTGGGAGGAAGACATGTGGGCGGCTTTCCGAAATCTGGCTGGTTAAGCAAGTACGCGAACCGGTACGTTAGCAGAGTCTCAATGCAAAGGTACGCGTTGCGAGGACTGGCCACCGCCGCCCGAAAATCAGGTCGGTACCTTCTTGAGCATCTCGATGCCGACCTGGCCCGAAGCGATCTCGCGCAGCGCCACCACGGTGGGCTTGTCCTTGGCCTCGACCTTGGGGGTGTGACCCTGCACCAGCTGACGGGCCCGGTAGGTCGCCGCGAGCGCGAGCTCGAAACGATTCGGGATGTGTTTCAGACAATCTTCGACGGTAATACGCGCCATATCAAATCCACCTCGGGACAAAACCTTATGCGATGCCGGCTATTTTACAGCACGCGGCAAGAAACGTTCCCGCCGCGCTCCGGATCAGTGAATACCGAGCTCGATGAAGAGGTCGGCGTGACGCGCCTTTTGCGACGAAAAACGCAGACGGGTAGCACGTATCACGCTGCGCAGTTGTTCGAGCGCCTGCTCGAAAACCTCGTTGATGATGACATAGTCCGACTCGGAAGCGTGGGCCATTTCGCTGCCGGCCGCCAGCAGGCGGCGCGTGATCACGTTGGGCTCGTCCTGGCCGCGCTTGTTCAGGCGCTCTTCCAGCGCTTGCAGCGACGGCGGCAGGATGAAGATCTCCATGGCGTTGGAAAAGCGCTGGTGCACCTGCTGCGCGCCCTGCCAGTCGATTTCCAGCAGCACATCGTTGCCCTGGGCCATCTGCTGCTCGATCCAGACCCGGGAAGTGGCGTAGTAATTGCCGTGCACCTCGGCCCACTCGAGAAATTCGCCGCGATCGCGCGCGGCGCGGAAGGCGTCCACCGTGGTGAAGTGGTATTCGCGGCCATCCTGCTCGCCCGGCCGTGGCGCGCGCGTGGTGTGCGAGATAGACAGGCGGATGGCCTGGTCCTGCGCCAGCAGCGCGTTGACCAGCGTGGACTTGCCGGCACCGGAGGGCGCCACCACCATGAACAGGTTGCCGGGATAGGCTGTATCGATTGCGACGTGGGACGACGTTTCACTCATGATGATTATTCTAGGTTCTGAATCTGTTCTCGCATCTGCTCGATCAGCAGCTTGAGTTCCATGGCGGCATCGGCCAGCTCCTTGGCCGCGGCCTTGGAGCCCAGCGTGTTGGCTTCGCGATTGAGCTCCTGCATCATGAAATCGAGCCGCTTGCCGGCCTGCCCGCCCTTCTTGAGGATATGGCGGGTTTCGTTCAGGTGCGCCTGCAGGCGCGACAGCTCTTCGGCGATGTCGATGCGGATGCCGTAGACCGTGGCTTCCTGGCGGATGCGCTCGCCGATTTCATCGCGGCTCATCGATGGCATGCCGTTCGATGCCACCAGGTTGAACGCCTCCTGCAGGCGCTCAGTCAGCTTTTCCTGTTGGCAGGCGATCAGCTGCGGGATCGTCGGCGTCAGGCGCGCGACGATGGCCAGCATGGCCTCGATCCGTTCGTCCAGCGTGGCCTTGAGCGCATCGCCTTCGCGGCGGCGCGCTTCGAGCAACTGGGCCAGCGCTTCCTTGGCCGCGCCCGTCACCGCCTCGCGCAACGCGTCCTGCGACAGTTCGGGCTCGACCAGCACGCCCGGCCAGCGCAGGATCTCGCCCATGCGCAGCGAGCCAGCCTCGGAAAAGGTGGCGGCCACGGTGGTTTCGATCGAGCGGATCTGCGCCAGCAGGGCGTCGTTGAGCGCCAGCGTGGTGCCACCGGCACCGGCATCGGCGCGCTGCAGGTTGATGCGGCACTCCAGCTTGCCGCGCGACAGCTTCGCCATGAGCATTTCCCGCAGGGCCGGCTCGAAGGCGCGGCACTCTTCGGGAGCCCGGAAAAACAGGTCGAGGAAGCGCGAGTTGACGGTGCGGAACTCCACCGAGACGGAAGCCGTCCTGCCGGTGGGCACGCCATGCGCGTCGGTCAGCGGCGCCTGGCGGGTCGCCAGGCCGTAGCCGGTCATGCTGTGAATCATTGAGTAGTCTCGCGAAATGGCCATCCGGCCGCATGCGTTCAGACGGCGCGGGGAGCTGGCAGCCCCGCATCCGCGCCGGCCGAACGCCGAAAAGAGAGCCAAAAATGGCCGCTATTGTGTTCTTTACAAGTCATCGATTAGTCAGGACAATCCGGAGGCAATCAAGGTCCCGAATCCTATGACAGAGTCCAAGGGCGCATCACCTCCGAAGAGCGCACCGCTGCCCATCGGCACGCTGCTGTCCAACTACCGTATTGTAAAGAAGTTGGCCAGCGGGGGGTTCAGTTTCGTCTACCTTGCCACCGACGAGACCGGCTCTCCCGTTGCGATCAAGGAGTACCTCCCGTCGTCCCTGGCTCGCCGCAAACCCGGCGAACTGATCCCCGTGGTGCCGGAAGAAAGCGCCGCTTCATTCCGCCTGGGGCTCAAGTATTTCTTCGAGGAAGGCCGCTCGCTGGCCCGCATTTCCCATCCCAGCGTGGTGCGCGTGGTGAATTTCTTCCGCGAGAATTCCACCGTCTACATGGTGATGAACTACGAGCTGGGCAAGACGCTGCAGGAACACATCCTGCACGCCCGCCAGCAAGGCCGCGCCAAGGTATTGCGCGAACACTTCATCCGCAAGGTCTTCCACGACCTGATGAGCGGTCTGCGCGAAGTGCATATCCACAAGCTGCTGCACCTCGATATCAAGCCCGGCAACATCTATCTGCGCGAGGACGAGTCGCCCATCCTGCTGGATTTCGGCGCTGCGCGCCAGATCCTGACGATGGAAGCGTCGCGCTTCCAGCCCATGTACACGCCAGGCTTTGCCGCGCCCGAACTCTACGGCAAGCATTCCGAACTGGGGCCGTGGACCGACATCTACAGCCTCGGGGCCACGCTCTATGCCTGCATGGCCGGCATGCCGCCGCAGGAGGCGAACCAGCGCGAAAAAGATGATCGCATGGCGGACTCCATCACCCGGCTGCGCACCAGCTACACCAATGGCCTGGTGGACCTGGTCGAATGGTGCCTGCGCCTGACGCCATCCGAACGGCCGCAGAGCGTGTTCCGGCTGCAGAAGGAGTTGCGCGAACAGACCAATGCGCTGGGCGAACAGGCGGCCGCACCGGCCACCTCCGCGGCCGCCGAGCGTCCCCTTGCCAGCCGGTTCCTCACCCTGCTGCGCAAGCGCGAAGAACCCGCCGCGGGCATCCATGCCAAAGAGGCCGGCACAGGCGCCGAATGATGCACACGATACATCTACCCGCGTCTGACGCGTGCTCTGCGCTCCGGCCTGCTCCGCCATCCCCTACCATCATGGGAGCCGTCGCCCCGCTGCCCTGCCACACCCAGCGCCGATCGGGCACAAAAGCGGCGCCGCCGTCTCCCGAAAACTGATTTCCCTACAGCCACCATGCGATTCTCCGTCTATCAGGAAAGCAGAAAAGGCGGCCGCCGCATCAACCAGGACCGCATGGGCTATTGCTTCACGCGGGATGCCCTGTTGATGGTCCTGGCCGATGGCCTGGGCGGCCACGCTTTAGGCGAAGTCGCCGCGCAGCAAGCCTTGCAGACCCTGGCGCGCCAGTTCCAGGCCCAGGCCCGGCCCTCGATCCGCAATCCTGCCGATTTCCTGCAGGACACCATCATGCTGGCCCACCGGGAAATCCACCGCTATGCCGAAGCCAACCGGCTGGCCGATGTCCCCCGCACCACCGTGGTCTGCTGCCTGGTCCAGAATGGCCAGATCCACTGGGCCCACGCCGGCGACTCACGGCTGTACCTGGTGCGCAAGGGCGCCCTGCTGACCCGCACGCGCGACCACTCCAAGATCGAAAACCTGCTGCAGCAGGAACGCGTGCTGCCGATGCAGGTGGCAAACCACCCCGAGCGCAACAAGCTGTACAACTGCCTCGGCTCCCCCAACCTGCCGCTGATCGACATCGGCGGCCCGCTGCGGCTGGAGCCCGGCGACGTCGCGCTGCTATGCTCGGACGGGCTCTGGGGCAGCATTGAAGAACAGCTCCTGGTTGACAAAGTGACCCACCTGTCGGTGGTGCACGCCATCCCCGACCTGATCGAACAAGCGCTGCACAATGCGGGCGACGGCGCCGACAACACCACCGCGATCGCCATGATGTGGGAACTCGACGCACACCTTTCCAACGAGGACTCGGTCGCCACCGAGACCCTGCCGCTCAACACCTTTACCACCTCCATCCTCGAGAACAACGGCGGCGACACCGACCTGCTGTCAGAGGAGGAAATCGAACGCTCCATCGCCGAGATCCGCGCGGCGATCGACAAGACGA
The DNA here is from genome assembly GCF_056399885.1 of Cupriavidus sp. 01L45. NCBI lineage: Bacteria > Pseudomonadati > Pseudomonadota > Betaproteobacteria > Burkholderiales > Burkholderiaceae > Cupriavidus > Cupriavidus sp. 01L45. The sequence goes on from NZ_JBFTSG010000010.1 coordinate 92,642, forward strand.
GCAACTTCATGCGTTAAGCGTTCCGGGCGGCCTGCGAAACCTGCCGCCCATACCGGACGGAAGTACCGCCCGCGCCGCAATGGCGCGGGAATTTGCGGTTCGCCGAGGGCCGAATCGAAGCCGGATGGGCACGCGCAGCCCCGCGGCGTTAAAATCCGTGTCCTGAACCGATTCCCGAGAAAACCCACACATGCGACCGAGCGGACGCGCAGCCGATGCGCTGCGCCCTATCACCCTGACCCGACACTACACCCGCCACGCCGAAGGCTCCGTCCTGAGTGCCTTTGGCGATACCAAGGTGCTGTGCACCGCCAGCGTGCTGGCCAAGGTGCCGCCGCACAAGAAGGGCAGTGGCGAAGGCTGGGTCACCGCCGAGTACGGCATGCTGCCGCGCGCCACCCATACGCGCTCCGACCGTGAGGCCGCCCGCGGCAAGCAGACCGGGCGCACCCAGGAAATCCAGCGCCTGATCGGCCGCGCCATGCGCTCGGTGTTCGACCTGTCCGCGCTGGGCGAGTACACCATCCAACTGGACTGCGACGTGCTGCAGGCCGACGGCGGCACCCGCACCGCAGCCATCACCGGCGCCTTCGTGGCCGCCCATGACGCCATTTCCGCGATGCTGCGGGACGGCCAGCTCAAGACCAGCCCGATCCGCGATTTCGTCGCCGCCGTCTCGGTAGGCATGGTGGACGGCGTGGCCGTGCTCGACCTGGACTATGCCGAAGACAGCAACTGCGACACCGACATGAACGTGGTGATGACCGGCAGCGGCGGCTTCGTCGAAGTGCAAGGCACGGCCGAAGGCGTGCCGTTCAGCCGCGCCGACCTCGATGCGATGACCCGTATTGCCGAGCAGGGCATCGCTGAACTGGTGGCGCACCAGCGCCGTGCGCTCGGCCTGGCCTGATACGGTGAACGCCATGCAACGCCTGGTCCTCGCCTCCAACAACCCCGGCAAGCTCGGCGAGTTTGGCGCGCTGCTGGCGCCGCTCGGCTTCGAGGTGATACCGCAGGGACAACTCGGCATCGACGAGGCCGAGGAACCCTTCGCCACCTTCGTCGAAAACGCCCTTACCAAAGCGCGCCACGCCAGCCGCCTGTCCAGCCTGCCCGCGCTGGCCGATGATTCCGGCATCTGCGTCGACGCGTTGGATGGCGCGCCGGGCGTCTACTCCGCGCGTTATGCGCAACTGGTAGGCAAGCCGAAATCCGACGCCGCCAACAATGCGCACCTCATCTCGCAACTCGCCGGCAAGCTGAACCGCCGTGCCTACTACTACTGCGTGCTGGTGCTGGTGCGCCATGCCGAGGATCCGCGCCCCGTCATCGCCGAAGGCGTATGGTCCGGCGAGGTGGTCGACGCACCGCGCGGCAACGCCGGCTTTGGCTACGATCCGCACTTCATGCTGCCCCAGCTGGGCAAGACAGCGGCCGAACTGAGCCCCGCGGAAAAGAATGCGATCAGCCATCGCGCGCTGGCGCTCAAGGCGCTGACCGAACGCCTGCAGGCGGACGGCATCACGCCCGGCTGCCCATGATCCCGATCGTTCCCATCGCGTCGACCGGCACCCCCCCTGCCGATACCAAGTCGCTGTGGCTGCAGCCTGGCCAGATCTCCCTGCCCGCCTCGCCGCCGCTGTCGCTCTATGTGCATATCCCCTGGTGCGTGCGCAAGTGTCCGTACTGCGACTTCAACTCGCATGCGGTGCCCGGCGCGGCGGACAGCCACGACATTCCGGAAGATGCCTACCTGGATGCGCTGCGCGCCGACCTGGAGCAATCGCTGCCCTTGGTATGGGGCCGCCCCGTGCACACGGTCTTTATCGGCGGTGGCACGCCCAGCCTGCTGTCGGCCGCCGGCATGGACCGGCTGCTCTCGGACATTCGCGCGCTCTTGCCGCTCGACGCCGACGCCGAGATCACCATGGAGGCCAACCCCGGCACCTTCGAGGCGGAGCGTTTCGCCAGCTATCGGGCCAGCGGCATCAACCGCCTGTCGATCGGCATCCAGAGCTTCAACGACCGCCATCTCGCCGCGCTCGGCCGCATCCACGGTGGCGACGAAGCGCGCGCCGCGATCGGCATCGCGCTGGACAATTTCGACAACGTCAATCTCGACCTGATGTACGCGCTGCCAGGCCAGACCCTGGCGGATTGCGCGCAGGACCTGGAAACGGCGCTGTCGTTCAACACCACGCACCTGTCGCTCTACCATCTGACRCTGGAGCCSAACACGCTGTTCGCCAAATTCCCCCCGGCCCTGCCCGACGACGACAGCGCCTACGAAATGCAGGACCTGGTCGAAGCGCGCACCGCCCAGGCCGGCTACCGGCACTATGAAACCTCGGCCTACGGCAAGCCGCATCGCGAAGCGCGCCACAACCTGAACTACTGGCGCTTCGGCGACTACCTCGGCATCGGGGCCGGCGCGCACGGCAAGCTCTCCTTCCCGCACCGGGTACTGCGCCAGATGCGCCACAAGCATCCGGCCACCTATATGGCACAGTCCATGGCCGGCAATGCCGTGCAAGAGCAGCACGACGTCGGCGCGTCCGACCTGCCCTTCGAGTTCATGCTGAACGCGCTGCGCCTTACCGACGGCGTGCCGGCCAGCACGTTCTTCGACCACACCGGGCTGCCGCTGCACACCATCAGCCGCGAACTGGCCGCGGCCGAGAAAAAGGGCCTGCTCGAAGCCGATCTCGCCACCATCAAGCCCACCGAACTCGGCCGGCGTTTCCTGAACGACCTGCAGGAGATGTTCCTGAAGGGGTGACGCCAGACGCCTTGCAGCAGACAGGAAAACGGCCACCCGAGGGTGGCCGTTTTCCTGTCGAAATGCTTGACGCGATACCCGCGTCCCGGTCAATACGGCATCGCCATGTCGTTGGCGACCTGCGCACGGGAACCGATGCGCAAGCTACTGACATCGCGCTGCGTCACCGTGGCCAGACGGCCATCGTCTAACCGCACATTGACGCGATAGACGGTCTCGGTGCTGCTGCCGGCGCGCTTCTCGATCTGGTTGCCCGCCAAGCCACCCGCTACCGCACCGCCGATGGTCGCAATGGTATTGCCGGTACCCCCGCCGACCTGGTGCCCCAGCAGGCCACCGGCGACGCCGCCGATGACCGTGCCGAGCACGCCCGAACTGTTCTTCTGGGTGGTCACCGGCTCGATCGACTCGACCCGGCCATGAAACACCGAACCCGCCGGCGCCTGGTAGGTATTCGTGGCCGGCGCCGGGGGCGGCGTCTGGTACCCAGCCTGCGGCGGCGGAGCGCCATAGCCGCCGCCATAGCCGCCGCCCGGCGCCGCGCAACCCGCCAACCCGGTCAACGCGGCGGCCGCCGCTACGCCCAACAGAATCTTGCCCTTCATCAGTTATCCTCTTCGATTGCCTGCAAATGCATGGAACAGGGGGACGCGCCACCCCGGCGCGCGCCCTCATGAATGATAGGAGCGCCGAGCCTGAAAGAAGGTTCCGCCGCGTCCGACAGACACCGACAAGACACCGACAAGACAACATTGCACAACATGCGCAACCAAGCGTCCCCGCCCTTGCTATAATGCGCGGCGCTGGCCGTTGCGCCTGCGTCAATGCAGCATGAAGCACGAGCGGGAACCTCCCCCTGTTCGCGCTACAATGCCTGCACTTTCTTACCGGAAGCGTGGCCGAGTGGTTTAAGGCAGCAGTCTTGAAAACTGCCGATGGGGTGACCCATCCGTGAGTTCGAATCTCACCGCTTCCGCCAGATTTTCCGCTCGCGAATGCAGCCATCCCGATTGAGCGAAACGGCAAACGGTCACTCCGGTTCGCCGGGCTCCGTCAACAAGCGGTACGCCTCCTCCTGCGATATATCCAGCCGATAGTGCCGCGCCAGCATCCGCGCGAAATAATGCGCGGCGCCGGGCTCGCAGTGCCTGAGCTGCTCGCGATAGGCCTCCAGCTCGAAACGCAGGCGCCAGCGCGGGCTGAGCAGGTAGAACACGCCCATCAGTCCCCCCGAGCGCCAGAACTGCCGCACGTGCACCTTCTCATGCTCGATCAGCGCATGGCTGACGCCAGGCCGCACCAGGATCAGCGGCCCCGGCGCGAAGCCGTCGAACCCACGCGGAATCAGCCACCGGGACTCTGTCTCGATCAGCAGGCAGGGCGGCGATTTGCAGAACCGGATCATGGGGGGCGCCAGCGGCGGGGCAGCGCAAAGCGCGCGTGGCCCAAGCCTATCAGGTTGCGCGCGCCCGCGTCCGAATCCGCTCCGCAAATGAAAACACCCCGCAGACAGGCGGGGCAAAGAGCAACGCTTGCGCCGATACCGCGAACCTAGTCGATGCTGATCTTGCCGGCTTCGATCACGGCCTTCCAGCGCTGGAGTTCCTGCTTCTCGAATTGTTCGAACTGCTCGGGCGTGTTGGCGACCACCTCGAAACCGTTCTCGGCCAGTTTCTGCCGCATCTGGGGCTCATTGAGCGCGCCGACCAGGGCGGCATGCAGCTTGGCCTTGATGTCCTTCGGCAGCCCCCGCGGCGCCGCCACGCCTTGCCACGAATACACATCGACGTCCTTCACGCCACTCTCCGCCATGGTGGGCACGTTCGGCAACACGGACGAGCGCTTGTCGCCAGTTACCGCCAGCGCCTTCAGCTTGCCGCTGCGAATATGCTGGAGCACCGCGTTCACGTTCTGGAACGAGACATCCACCTGTCCGGCAAGCAGGTCGGAGATGGCCGGCGCCCCGCCCTTATAGGGAACATGGAGTCCGTCGGTACCGGATTTCTGCCAGAACAACGCGGCCGTCAGGTGGTCGGACGAGCCGGCTCCGGAACTGGCAAATGCGACCTTGCCAGGATTCTTCTTCATGTACGCAACCAGTTCCTGCAGGTTCTTCGCCGGGAAATCGGGCTTGGTGACCAGCACATTGGGCGCACGCACGGCAACCGTCAACAGGTCGAAGTCCTTGGCCGGGTCGTAGCCAAGATTCTTCTGCAGGAAGGGGTTCACCGCGTAGACGCCGATCGACGCTACCAGCAAGGTGTAGCCATCCGCGGGCGCGCGCTTGACCATGGTCGCGCCGATGGCCCCGGTGGCGCCCGGGCGGTTGTCCACCACGAAGGGCTGGCCCAGCTTCTCATTGAGCGGCACCGCCAGCATGCGCGCGATGGTGTCGGTGGAGCCCCCGGCCGGGAACGGCACCACGACCGAGACGGCCTTCTGGGGCCATGCCGTCGATGCGACGGCGGTGCCGGCGGCCGCCAGCACCGTCACGGCTGCGATCATGGCGGTGGTCAACCGGCGCAGCACGCGGTACGTGGGCGCAGCTGTGGTGCCGGTCATGCGGGACCGGTCGTCAGTCTTGAACATCGTTGTCTCCTCGCTTTTGAGTGGTATTTCTTGTGTCCGGATGGTGCGCGCTCACCGGACCATGCACGGCGCCTTATTGTTGAAGGTCCAACCCGGGATCAGGAATTGCATGGCAGCCGCATCGTCGCGCGCGCCCAGTCCCATGTTCTTGTAGCGCTCGTGCGCCAGCGCCACCTGCTCCATATCGAGTTCGACGCCGAGGCCCGGCTGGCTCGGCACGGCTACCTTGCCGTTCTCGATCTTCAGCGGCGCTTTGGTCAGGCGCTCGCCGTCCTGCCAGATCCAGTGCGTATCGATCGCGGTGACGCGGCCCGGCGCGGCAGCGGCCACATGGGTGAACATGGCCAGCGAAATATCGAAATGGTTGTTGGAGTGCGAGCCCCAGGTCAGGCCCCATTCGGCGCACATCTGCGCAACCCGCACCGAGCCTTGCATGGTCCAGAAATGCGGATCGGCCAACGGGATATCGACCGACTGCAGGCGCACTGCGTGGCCCATCTGGCGCCAGTCGGTCGCAACCATGTTTGTGGCGGTGGGCAGGCCGGTGGCGGTGCGGAACTCGGCCATGACCTCGCGGCCCGAAAAACCATCCTCCGCGCCGCACGGATCTTCGGCATAGGCCAGTACGCCATGCTTGTCGCGGCACAGGCGCACGGCTTCGGCCAGCGACCACGCGCCGTTGGGGTCCAGCGTGATACGCGCCCTGGGGAAGCGTTCGGCGAGCGCCAGGATGGCTTCCATCTCTTCATCGCCGCGCAGCACGCCGCCCTTGAGCTTGAAGTCGTTGAAGCCGTAGCGCGCATAGGCGGCCTCAGCCAGTCGTACCACGCCTTCGGCGCTCATAGCCGCCTCGTTGCGCAAGCGGAACCACTCGTTGTCCGCCTCCGGTTCGCTGCGATAGCCGAGCGTGGTGCAGTTGCGGTCGCCGATATAGAACAGGTAGCCCAACATCTCCACCGCATCGCGTTGCTGGCCCTCGCCAAGCAGGGCCGCTACCGGCACGCCGAGGTGCTTGCCGAGCAGGTCCAGCAGGGCCGCTTCCAGCGCGGTGACGGCATGGATGGTGATGCGCAGGTCGAAGGTCTGCAGGCCGCGCCCGCCCGCATCGCGGCTGGCAAAGGCGCTGCGTACGCGATTGAGCAAGGCCTGGTGATTGCCGATCGATTGCCCCACGATGAGTTCCCGCGCATCCTCCAGGGTCTGGCGGATCGCTTCGCCGCCCGGCACTTCGCCAACGCCGGTATTCCCCGCGCTGTCTTTGAGGATGACGATATTGCGGGTGAAGAACGGACCGTGGGCACCCGACAGGTTCATCAGCATGCTGTCGTGGCCGGCTACCGGCACCACGGTGAGTTCGGTGACGACGGGCGTGCCTGCGACTGGCGCGGCGCGGGTAGCGGAGATGGATGTCTGGATCATGTGGAATTCCGGCGGAAAGAGCAGGCACGGCCCCTGGCGGCTGCGGCTCTTACGGGTTGTCTCGGTCTGGCTGCCCGGTTGCTGCCGGGTACCAGTTCGTCAGTGCTGGCCGGGCCTGGAATTGAATTAGAGGCACGAGACACCTGTTATCGGTCGTCATATAACTTACGACGCAGTATAATGAGCCCATCGAGATCCGGTCAAGCCCCCTGCCCACTATCATGTCAAACCCGATGTTTGCCTCCACCACCCCGCTGCGGCGCCGCGGCCGCACGCTTGCCGAAGAGGCGGTGAGCAACCTGAGCGAGCGCATCCAGCAAGGCCTGCTCAAGCCGGGCGACAAGCTGCCGACCGAATCCGAGATCATGGCCGCGCTCGGCGTCAGCCGCACCGTGGTGCGCGAAGCGCTGTCGCGGCTGCAAGCCAGCGGCCTGGTCGAGACCCGCCACGGCATCGGCACCTTCGTGCTGGCGCGCAGTACCGAGAACGGCTCGCCCTTCCGCATCGACCCCGCCACCATGGGGACCGCCATGGACGTGCTGGCCATGCTGGAATTCCGCGTCAGCCTGGAAGCCGAGGCCGCCAGCCTGGCGGCGTCCCGGCGCAGCGACGAGCAGCTGGCGGCAATGCGCCGTGCGCTCGACGAACTCAAGCGCACGGCGGCTGGCGGCGAGGATTCGGTGGGGGCTGACTTCGAGTTTCACCTCGTCATTGCGCGCGCTACCGGCAATCGCTACTTCACCGACATCATGGGGCATCTCGGCACCATGGTGATCCCGCGCAGCCGGCTGCACGTCAGCGCGCAGGAGCGCGAGCAATATCTCGAGCGCGTCAATATCGAGCACGAGAATATCTACGATGCCATCGAGCGGCGCGACCCCGAAGGCGCCAAGGCCGCCATGCGCATGCACCTGACCAACAGCCGCGAGCGGCTGCGCAAGGCGTCGGCGGCGGTGGAAGCAAGCTAAAGACTGGTGGTCTGGAGAACCCCGACGGAATCGGGGTTTTCCTGCTTGCTATTAACGCATTGTATGTTGTAGGATGTCTTACAATAAAACCGATGAGATCCTGGCGCTGCTCGCTGGCCCCGCAGTGTTCGCACAGAGCCACATGGGCGCGCCCGCGCAACTACCGTCTGTCGCGCCAGCCAGTGCCTCGAATCGATGCGAGCCACTCGCAAGACAACCCGGAAGTCCCGCTCGCGCTGCCGCGCGGGCACCCTCTTGATCCTTGATCGCAGTTGAAAAGCAGGAAACGCTCATGACCATCACCGGCGAAATGCTGATCGGCGCCAGCGCAGTGCGCGGCACCACCAAGATCCTCCATGCCACCAACCCGGCCACGGGGGAAACGCTCGCACCGGAATTCCATGGCGGCGGYGCCGCCGAGGCCGAGCGCGCCTGCGTGCTGGCCGAAGCCGCGTTCGACACTTACCGGAACACCTCGCCGGAAACCCGCGCGCGGTTCCTGGAGTCCATCGCCAACGGCCTGGAAGCCCTGGGCGACACGCTGATCGAGCGCGCCCACGCCGAAAGCGCGCTGCCGATCGCGCGCCTGCAGGGCGAACGCGCACGCACCGCCGGCCAGTTGCGCCTGTTCGCGAGCGTGCTGCGCGATGGCCGCTGGCAATCCGCCACGCTCGACTCCGCCCTGCCGGAGCGCACGCCGCCGCGCCCCGACCTGCGCCTGCAGAAGATCGCTATCGGGCCGGTAGCCGTATTCGGCGCCAGCAACTTCCCGCTGGCGTTCTCGGTGGCGGGCGGCGATACCGCGTCGGCGCTGGCTGCGGGCTGCCCGGTCATCGTGAAAGCGCATTCGGCCCACCTCGGCACCTCCGAGCTGGTCGGCCGCGTGATCCAGAAGGCCGTGGCGGACGCCGGGCTGCCCGAAGGCGTGTTCTCGCTGCTGGTCGGCGCGGGCGTTGCCGTGGGCACGGCCCTGGTGGCGCATCCTTCGATCCAGGCAGTGGGCTTTACCGGCTCGCGCAGCGGCGGCCTGGCGCTGGTGCAGACGGCCAACAGCCGGCCCCAGCCGATCCCCGTCTATGCGGAGATGAGCAGCATCAACCCGGTGTTCCTGCTGCCGGCGGCGCTGGCCGCCCGCGGCGCGGAGATCGCGCGCAACCTGGTGGATTCGCTGGTGATGGGCGTGGGCCAGTTCTGCACCAACCCCGGCCTGTTGCTGGCCGTGGAAAGCCCGGCGCTGGATGGGTTCCGCCAGGGCGCGATTGCGGCGCTGGCGGAGAAAGCCGCCGCCACCATGCTGACGCCCGGCATCTGCCAGGCTTACGACAACGGCGTGGCCCAGCTCGGCGACATCGAAGGACTGCGCCGCATCGGCAGCGGCAAGCCAGCGAGCGGCCCCAACCAGGCCCGCCCTGCGCTGTTCGAAACCACGGCTGAACGCTTCCTCGCAGACCATCGCATGGAAGCCGAAGTATTTGGCCCGTCCTCGGTACTGGTCGTGTGCCGCGACCACGAGGAAATGCTGGCGGTGGCACGCCGGCTCGAAGGCCAGCTTACCGCCACCGTGCAAGCGGATGCGGGTGACCGCGCCGACGCCGGCAGCCTGCTGACGGTGCTGGAGCGCAAGGCTGGGCGCGTGCTGTTCAATGGCTATCCGACCGGGGTGGAAGTGTCCTATGCGATGGTCCATGGCGGCCCCTTCCCCGCCACGTCGGATACGCGCGCCACCTCGGTCGGCGCTTCCTCGATCGAGCGCTTCCTGCGCCCCGTGTGCTATCAGAACGTGCCTGCGGAACTGCTGCCGCCGGCGCTGCAGGACGGCAACCCGTTGAAGGCGTGGCGTCTCACTGACGGACAACTGGCGCGCGACTGACATTACGCACAGCCGTAAAAAAGGGCCGGTAATCCCGGCCCGTTTCCATTTCGCGCGGCACGCGTTGCCTACGCTGCAATACGCTCGATCGCGGCCGGCGCCTGCGGCGGCTGGATCACCGGCGCGTTACCGCGAGAGCGGCCCGAGCTGAGATAGTCGGCAATCGATTCCTGCGTGACTTCGCCAAGATAGACACCATCGGCATCCACCACCGGCAGCCAGCTCGTGTTGTGCTGGTACATGCGCGAAAGCACGATGCGCAGGTGCTCGTCGAACGCGGCGGTCGCCATGAACGGCCGCATCGCATTCGCGCACACCCCTTGCCCCGTGCGCGCGTCGCGCCGCGTGACGTAGCCCAGCGCGCGCTGCGTCTCGTCCACCACCGGCAGGTGGCGCACATCGGCGTCGTCCATGATGCCGAAAGCCTGCGCCAGCGGCATGTCCGGGCTGCAGGTCTGCGCCATGGTGGCGGCATCGCCGGCGCGCACCAGCAGCAGGCGCTTGAGCGTATTGTCGTGGCCGATGAAGGCCTGCACGAAATCGTCGGCCGGACGCGCCAGCAGTGCGTCGGGATGGTCGAATTGCACCAGCTTGCCGCCGCGGAATACGGCCACGCGGTCGCCCAGCTTGATGGCCTCGTCGATGTCGTGCGAAACCATGATCACGGTCTTGCCGAGCTGGCGCTGCATCTGGAAGAACTCGTTCTGGATGCTCTCGCGATTGATCGGGTCGACGGCGCCGAAGGGTTCGTCCATCAGCAACACGGGCGCATCCGCCGCGAGCGCGCGGATCACGCCGATGCGCTGCTGCTGGCCGCCCGACAATTCCCGCGGATAGCGCGTGAGCATCTTGTCGGGATCGAGTTGCACCATCGACATCAGTTCGCGCGCGCGCTCGCGGCAGCGCTTCTTGTCCCAGCCCAGCAGGCGCGGCACGACCATGATGTTCTCCTCGATGGTCATGTTCGGGAACAGGCCGATCTGCTGGATCACGTAGCCGATCTTGCGGCGCAGCGTGACTTCGTCCACGCGGGTGGTGTCCTCGCCGTCGATCAGGACGCGGCCGGAGCTGGGCTGGATCAGGCGGTTGATCATCTTGAGCGTGGTGGTCTTGCCGCAGCCAGAGGGGCCGAGGAAGACGCAGATCTCGCCCTTGGGCACCGTGAGCGAAACGGCATCGACGGCGCGTACTTCCGCGCCATCCTTTTGCCTGAAGGTCTTGGTGAGTTGTTCGAGTTCAATCATGTTCAGCGAATTCCTTTCGGTGTCAGCGCCCGCTGCAACCACTGCAGGCAGGCATCGGCCACGATGGCGAGCACGCTGACCAGCACCGCGCCGATCGCCAGCTTGCTCATGTTGCTCTGGCTGATCGCTTGCAGGATCAGCACCCCAAGGCCACCCGCGCCGATGATGGCGGCGATGGTGGCCACGCCGATGTTCATCACCACGGCGGTACGCACGCCGCCGAGGATGACGGGCACGGCCAGCGGCAGGTCCACCAGCCGCATGCGCTGCCAGGTGGTCATGCCGATGCCGCGGCCGGCTTCCTGGATGCCGTCGTCGACGTTGGCAAGCGCCACGCAGGTATTGCGCATGATCGGCAGCAGCGAATAGAGAAACACCGCGGTCACCGCCGGCACATAGCCGAGCGCGTGGCCGAAGCGGGCGAAGATCGGGATCATCAGGCCGAACAGCGCGATCGACGGCAGGGTCAGCACGATGGTGGCCAGCGTCAGCAGCGGCGTGGCGAGGAAGCGGAAGCGCGCGCACAGGATGCCCAGCGGCACGCCCACCACGATGGCCAGCCCCACCGCGGAGCCCACCAGCGCCAGATGCTGTCCGGTTAGCTTGAGCAATGTTGGCCAGCTATGTTGAAGGTAAGTCAGCAATTCCATGCGCCCCTCCTCAGATCAGGCCGTGGCCGCGCAGGAATTCCTGCGCCACCTTGTCGACCGGCTGCTGGCCGATATCGACCTTGTAGTTCATCTCGGTCATGGCCTCGTTGTCGAGCTTGGCCGACAGCGCATTGAGCAGGCCCGCGATCTCGGGATGCTTGTCCAGCGTCGCCTTGCGCACAACGGGCACGGCGTTGTATGCGGGGAAGAAGTGCTGGTCGTCCTCCAGCAGCACGAGGTCGAAGCCCTTGACGCGGCCATCGGTGGTGTACACCAGGCCGAGCTCCACCTGGTCGTTCTTCAGCGCCGTATAGACCAGGCCGGGATCGAGCTGGATCACGTCACGCCGCGAGAACGGCAGCTTGTAGAGCGTCTTGAGCGGCTCCAGGCCGTCGGGGCGCGCGGCGAATTCCATGTCGACCGCGAACGGATGCGCGGTGCCTTCCGCGGCGGCCTGCATCTTCCCGGCGAAGGCCGACAGCGTGGTCACGCCGGCGGCTTCGGCGCGCTTGCGCGGCATCGCCAGTGCATAGGTGTTGTTGATGCCCGAGGCGTCGAGCCACATCAGGCCGCGGGCGGCGTCCAGCGTCCTGACGCGCTCGTAGCTTTCCCTGGCTTCGAGCTTTTCCTCGACCTTGTTGAACACGATCAGCGCCGTGCCGGTGTAATCCCACACCACGTCGAGCTGGCCGCTTTCCATGGCCTGGCGCATCAGCGTGCTGCCCAGGCCGGAAGTCAGCTCGGTGGCAAGGCCTTTGGCCTGCAGGTACTGGGACGTCATCGACGACAGGATCAGCTGCTCGGTGAAGTTCTTGCCGCCTACACGAACGGGATCGGCATGCGCCGGCAGCGCCAGGGCTGCCAGTGCGGCGAGCACGGCGAGACTTGCCAGCATGCGTGCCTGGCCGCGGGCCGCGCGGGCCAGCGCGCTTGTGATGAAATGCATCGGGTTTTCCTTCATGTTCGGTGCGCGCATCAGCGCGCCAGCCCGCGGCGGCGCAGGTAGCAGTAGCCGGCGGCGGCGAACAGGCCGTCGAGGGCAAGCGCCAGCAGCGCGGTGGCCGCGGCGCCCAGCAGCAGCAAAGGCTGATTGTTCAGGTAGATGCCGGGGAAGATCAGTTCGCCCAGGCTGTTGGCGCCGATCAGGAAGGACAGCGGCACCGTCCCGACATTGATCACCAGGCTGATACGCACGCCCGCCAGGATCACCGGCAGCGCATTGGGCAATTCGACCCGGAACAGGCGCTGCATCGAGGTCATGCCAAGGCCGCGCGCGGCCTCGGTCAACGCCGGCGATACGCCGCGCAGACCCTCGCAGGTATTGCGCACGATCGGCAGCAGCGAGGCCAGCCAGAGCGCCAGGATGGCGGGCCGCTCGCCAATGCCGAGCACAGCCAGGGCAAGCGCCAGCACTGCCAGCGACGGCACGGTGTTGCCGATATTGAAGACTTGCATCAGGCGATCGGCCCAGCGGCGCATGCAGGGCCGGCTCAGGCCGATGCCGGCCGGAATTCCGGTGGCCAGGGCCAGCGCCATCGACCACGCCACTAGGCGCAGGTGGTCGGCCGCGTCGTACCACAGGCGGTCCTGGTACTGCCGGATGACGTCGACACCGATCCACGCGACCAGACCGGCCAGCGCGGCGAGCGCAAAACATCCCCAGGCCAGTGCCTGTTTGGATTGCTTGGACATATTCCCCTCTCTCCGCATGCCGCATGTGGGCATGAAGAGCCACATCCGGATTGACGGACGAACAAATGGGCACGGGCGGGTGCAATGGGGGCCGCCGGCCCTGACTAGATTGCCTTGCCCGCCATGACCGGCAGATGAGCCGGTGGACGGGCGCCGGGTTCCACGCGCGGAGGCGGGAAACCCAATTGACGGGACGCCATGCCGGTGAAGGCTGGGATCCCTGGAGCGGCGCAACCCGCTGCAAGGTGCAGAAACGGGAGGCCAGTGGCGGCGCAAATTTGGTGGTTCCGACGCGCCGCCGGATCAATCGGCCGGTGCCGCACACGGGTGGCTTGGGCGGGATGCAAGCTGGTTAAGACGCTTGCCCGGACCCTGCCAACCCGAGATGACTACGCAACATCGGATGACAACGAGATCGCTATTATACCCATTTACACCGATCTTGTCATCATCTCGTTTCCACACCGCTTTCTGCCCGCGTTTATCAGCCTTCGTCCGATACCTCCGCGAGGCTCGCGCTGTTCCAGAATTGATCTACCTATGACCTCCGATCGTGCCATTGGCAGAACAATCTGTTGTCCGGATGCCCTCTACCGGTTTTGGCCCAAACCCTTAAATTGGGAGGGTAGCCAACGGGCTCGGGCGCCATTGCCGCCAGCCCCGCCAACAGGAGATTCATCATGGAACAACGCACTACCGCCCCCATCGTCCCGGCCACCGCCGTGGAGACCGTGCAGCGCTCGCGCGCGGTCGACCGCGTGGTGCGGGGCATCGCCACCTCGGATGGCGCCGGCGTCAAACTCACGCGCGTGCTCACGCAGAACCTGCAGCGCCGGCTGGACCCGTTCCTGATGCTGGACGCCTTCGGCACCGATAGCCGCGACGACTACATCGGCGGCTTCCCCGATCACCCGCATCGCGGCTTCGAAACCATCACCTATATGCTGGCCGGCCGCATGCGCCATCGCGACAGCGCCGGCAACGAGGGCCTGCTGGAAAATGGCGGTGCCCAGTGGATGGTGGCCGGCGCCGGCGTGGTGCATTCGGAGATGCCCGAGCAGGAGGACGGCCGCATGGAAGGCTTCCAGCTGTGGCTGAACCTGCCCGCCGCCGACAAGATGACAGCGCCGTGGTACCGCGATCTGCCAGCCGCCGCCGTGCCCACCGTGGCACTGCCGGATGGCGCCATGGTACGGGTGCTGGCAGGGGCTTCGCACGGCGTGGCAGGTGCGGTGACGCGTCCGGTCACGGAACCGCTCTACCTGGACGTGACGCTGCCCGCCGGGCAGCGCTTCTCCCAGGTGCTGCCGGCCAGGCATAACGCCTTCCTGTACGTCTACCGCGGCGAGATCGCGGTCGGCGCGGGAGACAACGCGGCCGTGCTGGAAGCGCAGCGCATGGGCGTGCTGGACAACCCGGCAGGCGCGGACGGCGTGACGGTCAGCGCCAGCGCCGATGCGCGCTTCCTGCTGATCGCGGGCCGGCCGCTGGGCGAGCCGATCGTGCAATATGGGCCGTTCGTGATGAACACCCAGGAGCAGATCTACCAGACGCTGGCGGATTTCCGCGAAGGCCGCTTCAACCAGATCGCGGTCGGCAAAGGCGCCTGACGCGCCAGTTACCGCCGGGGCCGCCCCCGGCGGACCATGCGCCGGAGCGCCCTGCTCCGGCCGCTGCCGCGCCTCCCCGCTTCCCTCGTCTTCCCCCCAGCCTCTCCCGATTGCGCCGCTTGCGGGCCATGTTGTCCACCTTACGCCCCAGAGGCGGCAGCCCGGCCGCGCCATGTGCCCGGCATGCGACTTGCAACCTGCCTGTATCCATTGCGGGGCCGAGAAAACTGTCCTGGACAGGCCGTCCGAACCCCGCACACTTATATAATCCACGGTTAATAAACGGCATCACCAGCCAGTGATGGTTGCTGCAATGCGTAACGGCGATCCTGCCCCACGCACTGCAGGAGGTGCTGCCCGATACGAACATTGATCCACGTTGCTGCCATAACAACTCGAGCCGCCTCAGTGACCTTAAGTACAACCCCAAGGCTGGCGCTTGCCCATATCAGCAAGCGCTACCCCGGCGTGACCGCCAACGACGATGTGTCCCTCGTCGTCGCCCCCGGCGAAATCCACGCCGTGCTCGGCGAGAACGGCGCCGGCAAGTCCACCCTGATGAAGATCATCTTTGGCGCGGTCAAACCCGACGCCGGCGATATGCACTTCAACGGTGCGCCCGCCGCCATCCACAATCCGCACGACGCCCGCAACCTGGGCATCGCCATGGTGTTCCAGCACTTCTCGCTGTTCGATACGCTGACCGTCACCGAGAACATCGCGCTCGGCCTGCCCAGGGCAAGCAAGGCCGCCGGCGCCACCAACATGAAGCAGCTGGCCGAGCAGATCCGCGAAACGGCGGAGCGTTACGGCCTGCCGCTGGAGCCCAACCGCCATGTGCACACCTTGTCGGTGGGCGAGCGCCAGCGCGTGGAGATCGTGCGCGCGCTGCTGGCAAAACCGCAGCTGCTGATCCTGGACGAGCCCACTTCCGTGCTGACGCCGCAGGCGGTGCAGACGCTGTTCGTCACGCTGCGCCAGCTCGCCGCGGAAGGCACCAGCATCCTCTACATCAGCCACAAGCTCGACGAGATCCGCGAGCTTTGCCATAGCGCCACCGTGATGCGCATGGGCCGTGTCACCGGCGTGTGCGATCCGCGCCAGGAGAGCGCGGCTTCGCTGTCGCGCCTGATGATCGGCGGCGAGCCGCCGCGCGAAGCGCGCGTGCAGACGGAACCCGGCGCGTGCCGGCTCGCGGTGCGCGAACTGTCCCTGCCGCGCGCGCATGCCTTCGCCACGGAGCTGTCCGGCATCTCGCTGGATCTGCATGCCGGCGAAATCGTCGGCATCGCCGGTGTGTCCGGCAACGGCCAGCAGGAATTGCTGGCGGCGCTGTCGGGCGAGGACGTCCGCGCGGAACGCAACGCCATCGCGCTGGACGGCAAGCCGGTGGGCAGGCTGGACGCTCGCCAGCGCCGCCGCGCCGGCCTGGCCTTCGTGCCGGAAGAGCGCCTGGGCCGCGGCGCCGTCCCGGGCATGAGCCTGGCGGCCAATATCCTGCTCTCGCACCAGTCCGCGCCCTATGTGCTGCGCGGCATGATATCGCCCAGGGCGGCGGCCGGGCTGGCGCAAGCCGTGATCGGCCGCTTTCGCGTCAAGGCAAGCGGGCCGGACGCGCTGGCCAAGAGCCTGTCGGGCGGCAACCTGCAGAAATTCATCGTTGGCCGCGAGATAGAGAGCGGCCCCAAGGTGTTGATCGTGGCCCAGCCGACCTGGGGCGTGGACGTTGGCGCCGCGGCGCAGATCCACAACGAGTTGCTGGCGCTCAAGGCCACCGGCTGCGCCTTGCTGGTGGTGTCCGAGGAACTGGACGAACTGTTCGCCATCTGCGATCGCCTGCACGTGATCGCCAAGGGCCGGCTATCGCCGTCGATCCCCACCCAGGACGCCACGCGCGAACAGGTCGGGCTGTGGATGAGCGGCTTGTGGGAAGGCGGGCCAGGCGGCCGTCGCGAACAACAGGAGGCCGCGCTCCATGGCTGATTTCCTGTTTCGCTCGCCCGTGTCGCTGGCGCCGCGCGGGCTGCCCTCGCGGCGCATGGCCTACGCTTCCCCTTTCATTGCGCTGGCGCTGACGCTCGCCTTCGGCGCCCTGCTCTTCCTGCTGCTCGGCAAGGATCCGGTGGCCGCGCTCAAGGTCTTCCTGGTCGATCCGCTCAAGGACCGCCGCGCCATCGGCGAGGTGCTGCTCAAGACCGTACCGCTGGTGCTTTGCGCGCTCGGCCTTTCCGTGTGCTACCGCGCCAATATCTGGAACATCGGCGCCGACGGCCAGTTGATCCTCGGCGGCATTTTCGCCGGCGCCACGGTGCTGTACTTCGACGTGCCCGGCAATGGCGTCAACGGCTCCGTGGTGCTGGTGCTGGCTTCGCTGGCCGGCGTGGTCGGCGGCATGTTCTGGGCATCGATCACCGCGGCGCTCAAGGACAAGTTCAACGCCAACGAGATCCTGGTGTCGCTGATGCTGACCTATATCGCGCAGCAGCTGATGCTGTACGTGGTCAATGGTCCGCTGAAGGATCCCAACGGCATGAACTTCCCGCAGTCCAAGGTGTTCTCCAGCGAATTCCTGCTGCCCAACCTGCTGTCGGGCTCGCGCCTGCACGCGGGCTTTGCGGTGATGCTGGTGCTGGTGGCGGTGATGACCGTCTTCATCTTCCGCAGCTTCGCGGGCTACCGGCTGCAGGTGGGCGGCACCGCGCCGGCGGCGGCGCGCTATGCGGGCTTCTCGGCGCGCCGTTCGCTGTGGAGCGCGCTGATGATCTCGGGCGGCACCGCCGGCCTGGCGGGCGCCTTCGAAGTGACCGGCCCGATCGGGCAGTTGCTGCCGTCGATCTCGCCCGGCTACGGCTTCACCGCGATCATCGTCGCCTTCGTCGGCCGCCTGCATCCGGTGGGCACCGTATTCGGGGGCATCGTCATGTCGCTGTTCTATATCGGCGGCGAAATGGCCCAGTCCCGGCTGGGCCTGCCTTCGGCGATCGGCTCGGTGTTCCAGGGCATGCTGCTGTTCTTCCTGCTGGCCAGCGATACGCTGATCGACAACCGCCTGCGCTGGCGCGCCAAGGCCGCCTGAGCGGAGCCCACACGATATGGAACAATTCGCCCCTCTTATCGCCACGGCGATCAACGCCGGCACACCCCTGCTGCTGGCCGCGCTCGGCCTGCTGATCAACGAACGCTCCGGCGTGCTCAACCTGGGCGCCGAAGGCATGATGCTGGTGGCCGCCGCATTCGGCTTCATGGTCGGCTACCAGACGCAGTCGCCGATGCTCGGCTTTGCCGCCGGCGCGCTCGCCGGCATGCTGATGGCCACGCTGTTCTCGTGGCTGGCGCTGGTGCTGGCCACCAACCAAGTGGCCACCGGCCTGGCGCTGTCGATCTTCGGCACCGGGCTGTCGGCCTTCATGGGCCAGCGCTTCGTCGGCTTCGCCATGCCGTCGCAGGCCAGGTCGATTCCTTTCCTGGCTGATATCCCGTTCTTCGGCCCGGCCTTCTTCCAGCAGCACTGGATGGTGTATTTCAGCCTGTTCCTGTGCGGCGCCATCATGTGGTTCCTGTTCCGCACGCGCGCCGGGCTGACCCTGCGCGCGATCGGCGAGTCGCCGGAATCGGCGCACGCGCTGGGCTATCCCGTGCGGCTGATCCGCTTTGGCGCGCTGCTGTTCGGCGGTGCCTGCTGCGGGCTGGCCGGAGCCTACCTGTCTCTGGTGTACACGCCGATGTGGGTGGAGAACCTGGTGGCAGGGCGCGGCTGGATCGCGCTGGCGCTGACCACCTTCGCCACCTGGCGACCCGGCCGCGTATGGGCCGGGGCGTGGCTGTTCGGCGGCGTCACCATCCTGCAGTTCTACCTGCAAGGGATCGGTGTGTCGATGCCGTCGCAGATACTGTCGATGCTGCCCTATGCGGCCACCATCGTCGTGCTGGCGCTGATCTCGCGCAATCCGGCGTGGATCCGCCTGAACATGCCGGCCTCGCTGGGCAAACCCTTCCGCCCGGGTGTTGCCTGACCGTTGCGATTGCGGCCCGGCGCCTTGCCGGGCCGCGCCGCATTGCCCGATTTTCAGAAGTCCGCCAGAGACCTCACGCTGAAAACCCTCGTTACCAGAGCCACAGTTGCAACCTTAATCAAAGAATCAGTACCCAGGTCATCACAAGGAGAAATCATGATCGTCACGCGCAGGAAAACCCTCGCCGCACTGGCCGCCACCGCCGTGCTGGCTATCGCGGGCTGCGGCAAGAAGGAAGCCGAAAAGCCTGCGGAAAGCGCCGCCCCGGCTTCGGCCCCCGCCGCCGAGCAGAAGGCCGAACCGCTGAAGGTTGCCTTCGTCTACATCGGACCGGTCGGCGACGCGGGCTGGACCTACGCCCATGACGCAGGACGCAAGGCCGTCGAAGAAAAGTACGGCGACAAGGTGAAGACCACCTTCGTCGAGAACGTGCCGGAATCCGCCGCCGATGCGGAACGCGTGTTCCGCGACCTCGCCGCGCAAGGCAACAAGCTCATCTTCGGCACGACCTTCGGCTACATGGAGTCGATGCTCAAGGTGGCCAAGGAATTCCCGGACGTGAAGTTCGAGCACGCCACCGGCTTCAAGACCGCGGACAACCTGGCGCAGTACGACGTACGCACCTATGAAGGCGCTTACCTGGCCGGCGTGGTAGCCGGCAAGATGAGCAAGACCGGCAAGATGGGCGTGGTGGCATCGGTGCCCATCCCCGAGGTGATCCGCAATATCGACTCGTTCACCCTGGGCGCGCGCAGCGTGAATCCCAAGGCGACCGTCAAGGTGGTGTGGGTGAACAAGTGGTTCGATCCGGGCAAGGAGCGCGAAGCCGCCACCACGCTGATCGGCCAGGGCGTGGACATGCTGATGCAGAACACCGACTCCGCCGCCGTGGTACAGACCGCGCAGGAAAAGGGCGTGTACGCCTTCGGCTGGGACAGCGACATGAGCAAGTTCGGCGAGAAGGCCCACCTGGCCGCCTCGGTGATTTCGTGGGGCGTCTACTACAACAAGGTGGTGGGCGACGTGCTGGCCAACCAGTGGAAAAACAGCACCACGTGGTGGGGCCTGAAGGAAGGCATGATCGACCTGAAGGGCTTCAACGCCGTGGTGCCGGATGACGTCAAGGCACTGGTGGAAGAGCGCAAGAAGGGCGTGGCCGACGGTTCCGCGCCGATCTGGAAGGGTCCGCTCAAGGACAACACCGGCAAGGAGCAGCTGACCAAGGACCAGGTCGCCGACGATGGCTTCCTGCATGGCATCAAGTTCTACGTCGAAGGCGTGGAAGGCAAGATCCCGGGCTGAACGTCAGCACCGGTTCAAGCTGTACCGGCATCCCGCACCCGCGGGAATGCCGGTACAGCGGCGGGTCGCCTGCCAGGCCCCGCCGCTCCTCCTCGTAGTCCTCCTCTGCCCGGACTCCCCCTACGGAACTTGAAGCCCCGTGGATTGGCCCAAGCTATCTGCGAGTGGCCCGACCTGGCCACGCTGCAAGTGCAAAGTGAAGGAGGCTTCTCATGTGGAAACGATTTTCAGCACTGTGGACGCTGCTGCGGCGCGACGGCCGCCTGCTGTGGTTCGCGCTGCGCCATCCCGACGCACCGCCCTGGCTGCGGCCGGCCACGTTCGGCCTGGTGCTCTACGCCATTTCACCCATCGACCTGATTCCCGACTTTATCCTTGGCCTGGGCATCGTGGACGACGTGGTGCTGATTCCGCTGGCGGTGCACTTCATGCTCAAGCGCCTGCCGCCGCATGTGCTGCGGCAGGCCGAGGCGCGCGCCGGCGCCACTACGGTGCGCGCCCGCTAGCGCGCGCTGCTCAGGGCAGCAGGATCGTGGTGCCGGTGGTCTTGCGGCCTTCGAGATCGCGATGCGCCTGTGCCACATCCGCCAGCGCATAGCGCTGGCGCACCTCGATCCGGACCCGGCCGCTGGTCACCATTTCGAACAGTTCGGCCGCCATCGGCTCGAGCAGTTCGCGGTGCACCACGTAAGTCATCAGCGTCGGCCGCGTGACGCGCAGCGAGCCTTTGTTGCCCAGCAACGAGAGATCGAACGGCGGCACCGGACCCGATGCATTGCCGAACACCACCAGGGTGCCGCGCGGCTTCAGACAATCCAGCGAGCCATTGAAGGTATCCTTTCCGACTGAATCGTAGACCGCCGCGACGCCTTTGCCGCCGGTGATTTCCCTGACCCTGTCCACGAACGATTCGCGGGTATAGACGATGGTGTGGTCGCAGCCATGCGCGCGCGCCAGCGCGGCTTTTTCGTCACTGCCGGCGGTGCCGATCACCGTGGCGCCCAGCGCCTTGAGCCACTGGCTGGCGATCAGGCCAACCCCGCCCGCGGCGGCGTGCAGCAGCACCGTATCGCCCGGCTGCACCCGGTAGCTGTCGCGCACCAGGTATTGCGTGGTCAGGCCTTGCAGCATCATCGCCGCGCCCTGCTCGAACGAGATGGCATCGGGCAGGCGCACCACGATATCGGCAGGCATCACCCGTACCTGCGCATAGGCGCCCGTCGGGCGGCCGGCATAGGCGACACGGTCACCCACGCCGAGGTGCGGCACGCCATCGCCCACGGCCTCCACCACGCCGGCGCCTTCCATGCCGAGTCCGCCCGGCAGCGCCTGCTTGTACAGCCCGGTGCGGAAGTAAACGTCGATGTAGTTGAGGCCGACCGCCTCGTGCCGCACGCGGACCTCGCCGGGGCCGGGATCCCCGACCTCGACGTCGACCCACTGCATCACCTCGGGGCCGCCGGTCTCGAAAATGCGGATGGCTTTGCTCATGTCTCGCTCCTGTTCCTGTT
Organism: Cupriavidus sp. 01L45; assembly: GCF_056399885.1. NCBI lineage: Bacteria > Pseudomonadati > Pseudomonadota > Betaproteobacteria > Burkholderiales > Burkholderiaceae > Cupriavidus > Cupriavidus sp. 01L45. The sequence goes on from NZ_JBFTSG010000010.1 coordinate 114,289, forward strand.
GATGCTTGTCGATGCGTATCGATGCGCATCGGCAAACGATGTCATGCGCGGTACGCGCGGAAACGATCAGGCCGGCTTGCCCGGCTCCGGGTATAGACGCCGCAACTCCGCGATCAACAGGTCGGCGGTCGCCACGTTGGTGGCGCAAGGCACGTTGTGCACGTCGCAGGCGCGCACCAGTGCATTGATATCGGGTTCGTGCGGCTGTGGCGTCATCGGATCGCGCAGGAAGATCACCACGCCGACGCGGCCCTCGGCCAGTTGCGCGCCGATCTGCAGGTCGCCGCCCCAGGGGCCGGACAGCATGCGCGTCACCGTGAGGCCGATTTCGTCGCTCAGGCGGCCGCCCGTGGTGCCGGTTGCCAGCAGTTCACAACGCGACAGGAAATCGCGATGGCGGCCGGCAAAGGCCACGATGTCATCTTTCTTGTGGTCGTGCGCGATCAGCGCGATACGGGGGGGAGTCATCGGCGTCATCCTGGCCAGTCAGCAAAGGCCGGGCCGGTGCGGCCCGGCGGGAAACACGCCGGGCGGCGGCACTGCCACCGCCCGGAGGGGGGCAGGCGCTCAGAACGTGCCGGGGTAAGCGCCGCCGTCGAGCAGGACGTTCTGCCCGGTCATGTAGGCCGCCTGGCGGCTGCACAGGAAGGCGCAGGTGGCGCCGAACTCGGCCGGCTCGCCGAAGCGGCGGCTCGGGTTCAACGCGGCGCGGCGCTGCGCGACTTCCTCGATGGACAGGCCGGCCTGCTTGGCGCCGCCTTCCATGGTCTTGTAGAGGCGGTCGGTATTGAACGGGCCGGGCAGCAGGTTGTTGACGGTCACGCCATGCTGCGCCACTTCGCGCGCCAGCCCGGCGACGAAGCCGGTCAGGCCGGAGCGTGCGCCGTTGGACAGCCCGAGCACGTCGATCGGCGCCTTGACGGCACCGCTGGTGATATTGATGATGCGGCCCCATTTGCGCGCGATCATGCCATCCACAGTGGCCTTGATCAGTTCGATCGGCGTCAGCATATTGGCATCGATCGCTGCCAGCCAGGTATCACGGTCCCAGTCGCGGAAGTTGCCCGGCGGCGGCCCGCCCGCGTTGTTGACGAGGATGTCCAGGTCGCCCAGCTTGGCGACGGCGTCCAGCGCCAGCTTGCGCCCCGCCGGGGTGGTGATGTCGGTGGCGACAGGCACCACGCGCCGGCCGTGGCGCGCGCGCAGGTCCGCCGCCGCCTTTTCCAGCGCCTCGGCGCCGCGCGCCACGATCACCACGTCCACGCCTTCGGCAGCCAGCGCATCGGCGCAGGCGAAACCGAGACCCTTGCTGGCGCCGCACACCAGCGCATGCTTGCCGCGCAATCCTAGATCCATCTCATCGACTCCTTGTGTCATCGAGGCGGCCACCCGCCTGCTTGTTATCCTGCGTGCCCTTCGCACCGCCGCGCCCCTTGGCTCCGGGGCGCGCCGACAGTAAATATATCCCGCCCATCACCAATGCGCTGCCGGCAAGCTGCACGCCGGTGATCGGCTCGCCCAGCAGCCAGAAGCCGAGAAACAAGGTGGACACCGGCCCGAGCATGCCCGCCTGCGACGCCATCGGCGCGCCGATGCGCGCCACCGCCACCATGGTCAGCGACACCGGAAGCACCGTGCAGAACACCGAGTTGACCAGCGACAGCCACATCACCGGCGCCGGCTGCAACAGCGCCGCCAGCGGACGTCCCAGCACCAGGTATTGCACCACGCAGCAGGCGGTGGAAACGCACATCGCATAGGCCACGAGCCGCAGCGACCCGATACGCTGCACCAGTTCGCCCGAGGCAATCAGGTAAATGCCATAGGTGAGTGCGCTGCCCAGCACCAGCGCGGCACCGAGCCACACGCCGCTGCCGCTCACGTCGAGATCATGCGCGAAAACCAGCACGATGCCTATATAGGCAAGCAGCAAGGACAGCCATTGCCGGGTGCTGATGCTGCGTTTGAACAGCACCGCGCTGGCCAGCAGCACGAAGGATGGCGTCAGGAACAGGATCAGCCGTTCCAGCCCTGCGGTGATGTACTGCAGCCCGAGGAAGTCGAGGAAGCTCGACAGGTAGTAGCCGATGATGCCAAGGAAGACGATGCGGCCACGGTCGGCCCAGGACAGCGCCGGCAGCCGGCGCGACTGCCACCAGCCGATGGCCATGAACAGCGGCACGGCGAACAGCATGCGCAGGCTGATGACCATGACCGCGTCGACGTCGTAGCGGTACATCAGCTTGGCGACGATCGCCTTGCCGGAGAAGAGGATGGCGCCGACGGCGGCCACGGCAAGGCCGGCGCGCTGCGATGCCGGCTGGGCGGGAGACACGCTGCTGGTGCTGGAGAGCTGGGATGCTGACACGGGAAAGCCGGATAGAAGGGCCGCGCGCCGCCGAGGGCAAGGCGGACCGCTGAAGACGCGAGCCATTGTATTCGAAAAGAGTCAACTGCATCCGGCGCCCATTGCCCTGCGTGCGGCCGCTGGGCGATGTCACCTTCCTTGAGGAATCCCCCATGCAACGCACCCTCTCCTGCCTGGCTCCGGTTTCGACCGGATGGCGGCGACGGCGCCGCTGGCAGGCATCCTGAAACTGCCGTAAGCTCGCCGCTCGGCGCGTGCGACACGTGCCCAATAAGAAGAACCAGGAGCATTCACTCATGACGGCAGCACCCCTTTCCCTAGTGTCCCCTCGCTTCGCCTTCCGCGGCAATCGTCGCGCGCCGCGGACCGGCCAGCATGGCGCCCGCCCGCTGATGGCCGCCGTGGCCGCGGCGGCCGCGCTCGCGGCCGGCTGGTTGCCCGGCGCCGCCAGCGCCGCGGATTTCCCCGCCAAGCCGATCCGCTTTATCGTGCCCTATGCCGCAGGCGGCACCACCGACCTGGTCGCGCGCACCGTCGGCCAGAAAGTAGCCGAGAAGCTCGGCCAGCCGGTGGTGGTGGAAAACCGCCCCGGAGCGGGCGGCAATATCGGCATGGAGGCGGTCGCCAAGGCCGCGCCGGACGGCTACACCATCGGCTTCGGCGCGATCTCGACCAATGCGCTCAACCCGCATATCTACAAGCACGTGCCATTCGATCCGCGCAAGGACTTCACCGCGGTGAGCCTGCTCGGCACCTCGACCATCGTGCTGGAAGTCAGCAACAGCCTGCCGGTGAAAACCGTGTCGGAACTGGTCAGCTATGCCAAGGCGCACCCCGGCCTGACCTACGCGACCGCGGGAACCGGCACGTCGATGCACCTGGCCGGCGCGATGTTCTCGCAGATGACGCAGGCGGGCCTTACCCATGTGCCATACAAAGGCAGCAGCCCGGCCATCAACGATATGCTGGGCGGCCATGTGCAGGTAATGTTCGACAACCTGCCCGCCTCGCTGCCGCACATCCAGGGCGGCAAGCTGCGCGCGCTGGCCGTGGCCGGCAAGAGCCGCTCGCCCGCCCTGCCGAATGTGCCGACGCTGGCCGAGGCCGGCCTGGCTGGCTACGCTGTCGAGCCGTGGTTCGGCGTGTACGGGCCCGCCGGCATGCCCGCGCCGGTGGTGCAGGCGCTCAATGCCGCCTTCGTCGAGGCGCTGGGCAATGCGGACGTCAAGGACAAGCTGGTCCAGGCGGGCTTCAACCCGAAGGGCTCGAGCGCGGCGGAACTGCAGTCGCTGACGCTGTCCGAGTACGAGAAATTCGGCAAGGTCGCCAAGAGCGCCAGCATCTCGGTGGATTGAGCGGCGGGCCCCGCGCGCTGCCGGCCGGGACACTGCCGGGGGCGCGCGGCTGCGCATCCATTACAATCCGGCTGCACCGGGCCTTCGCGCCCACTCCAGCCGCCTACCCGCCATGAAGCAAGATCCGCGTTTCCCCAAGCTGTACATCCTCGATCACCCGCTGATCCAGCACAAGCTCTCCCATATGCGCGACAAGGACACGTCCACGCGCACATTCCGCGAACTGCTGCGGGAGATCACGCTGCTGATGGGCTATGAAATCACGCGCAACCTGCCGCTCACCACGCGTCACATCGAGACGCCGCTGGTCGAACTGGATGCACCCGTGATTGCCGGCAAGAAGCTCACCATCGTGCCGGTGCTGCGCGCCGGCGTGGGCATGAGCGACGGCCTGGTCGAGCTGATTCCTTCGGCGCGCATCGGTCATATCGGTGTCTACCGAGATGACCAGCATCGCCCCGTGGAATACCTGGTTCGCCTGCCCGATGTGGAAGACCGCAGCTTTATCCTGTGCGATCCGATGGTCGCCACCGGCTACTCCGCCGCGCACGCGGTCGACGTGCTGAAGCGCCGCGGCGTCGCGGACGAGGCGATCACCTTCGTCGCGCTGGTGGCTGCGCCGGAAGGCGTGGAAGTCTTCCAGAAGGCACACCCAGGCGTGAAGCTGTTCGTGGCCTCGCTGGACAGCCATCTGGACGAGCACGCCTACATCATTCCGGGCCTGGGCGACGCCGGCGACCGGCTGTTCGGGACCAAGAACTGAGCGTTCCCTTGAAAACGGATCAGGCCGCGCGCTCTCTGCGCCCGGCTTGATCCGCCTCAACCCGCGCGGCGAGGGGTCTGCCTAGACTGGCGGCAACGGCACATGATCCGGTGTGCCGTGCCTGACCAGGGAGACCCAGATGGCAGCCTTGAAGATCCTGTTTACCACCGGCACCGGGCTGATGAGCCTCGGCGTCATTGGCTTCATCATCGGCATGGGGTGGTTCTTCACCCGGCTGTTCCTGCGCAAGATGCGGGAAGACGAGGCGGCGGCGCAACGCCGCTGAACCGGCCGCCGGCGCCGTCCGGCTTTCGCCTATTTCTTCTTGCCGGAACCCAGCAGGCTGCCCAGCACGCCGCGGATCAGCTCGCGCCCGACTTGCGAGCCGACCGTGCGCGCCGCCGACTTGGCCATCGACTCCAGGATGGAATCGCCGCGCCCGGTCTTGCCGGTGCCCTTGGTCAGCCCGCCAAAGATTTCGCCCGCCTGGTCGAGCCAGCCGCCACCCTGTGCGGGTGCCTGCTCCGGCTGGCCTGCCGTGGGCGCTGGCGCGCCGTTGCCGGCGGTGGACGGGGATGACGCCGGCGCGACCGCCCGGCCCTTGAGTTTCTCGTAGGCCGACTCGCGATCGATCGCCTGCTCGTAGGTGCCGGCTACCAGCGACGCAGCCAGCAACTGCTTGCGCTCGTCATCGGTGATGGGGCCGATCCGGCTGCCGGGCGCCATTATCCAGGCACGTTCCGTCATGCCGGGAATGCCCTTGGCGTCGAGCAGCGACACCAGCGCCTCGCCCACGCCGAGTTCCCCGATCGCCTTCTCCAGGTCCAGGCCTGGCTTGGCGCGCATGGTGGTCGCCGCCACCTTGACAGCCTTCTGGTCGCGCGGCGTGAAGGCGCGCAGCGCATGCTGCACGCGGTTGCCGAGCTGCCCCAGCACCGTGTCGGGAATATCGACGGGATTCTGCGTGACGAAATACACGCCAACGCCCTTGGAGCGGATCAGGCGCACCACCTGCTCGATCTTGTCGAGCAGGCCCTTGGGCGCGTCGTTGAACAGCAGGTGCGCCTCGTCGAAGAAGAACACCAGCTTGGGCTTGTCGAGATCGCCGGCCTCGGGCAGCTTCTCGAACAGTTCCGACAGCAGCCACAACAGGAAGGTGGCGTAGAGCTTGGGCGAATTCAGCAGCTTGTCGGCGGCCAGGATATTCACCACGCCCTGCCCGTTCTCGGTCTGGATGAAATCATCCAGGTTGAGCATGGGCTCGCCGAAGAACGCATCGGCGCCTTGCGATTCCAGCGCCATCAGGCCGCGCTGGATGGCGCCGATCGAGGCTGCCGAGATATTGCCGTATTCGGTGGTGAACTGCCCGGCGTTGTCGCCCACGTACTGCAGCATGGCGCGCAGGTCCTTGGCGTCGAGCAGCAACAGCCCGTTGGCGTCGGCGATGCGGAATACCAGGTTGAGCACGCCCTGCTGGGTGTCGTTGAGGTCCAGCATGCGCGACAGCAGCAGCGGCCCCATATGCGAGACCGTCGCCCGCACGGGATGGCCCTTCTGCCCGAAGACGTCCCAAAGCGTGGTAGGGCAGGCGCCCCACGCCGGCTCGGGCAGGCCCAGGTCAGCCAGGCGCGCCTTGAGCTTGTCGGAGAGCTTGCCCGGCTGGGAGATGCCGGTCAGGTCACCTTTGACGTCGGCCATGAAGACCGGCACGCCCAGCCGCGAAAAACCCTGGGCCAGGCTTTGCAGCGTCACGGTCTTGCCGGTGCCGGTGGCGCCGGTGATCAGGCCGTGCCGGTTGCCCATCTCGGGCAGCAGGGCAAGTTCGAGCTCGGCGTTCTTGGCGATGAGGATGGGTTCGGCCATGGTTTCTCTGGTTGGCAGGCAGCACAGCGGCATCGCCGCGACCGTCCCCGCCCGTGCGCCGCCCCCCGTGATCGCGGGACCGGCGGCGGCGGGGCCGCGTGATAAAATGCTGGGCTGATTATAGCCAGCCCCCAGGCCGGCTCACAGACACACAACACCATCCAGCCGTGCCGCCGATCACCCGTTGTTCGCCCGGCACGGCCGGCGCGCGCCGTCAGGGCGCGCGCATCAAACGTTTTGCGCTTCGGAGAGAATCATGGCCGGTCACTCAAAATGGGCCAATATCAAACACAAGAAAGCCGCCGCTGACGCCAAGCGCGGCAAGGTCTGGACCCGCCTGATCAAGGAAATCACCGTCGCCGCGAAGCTCGGCGGCGGCGATGCCGATTCCAACCCGCGCCTGCGCCTGTCCATGGACAAGGCGATGGACGCGAACATGCCGAAGGACAACATCCAGCGCGCCATCCAGCGCGGCGTGGGTGGCCTGGAAGGCGCCAACTACGAAGAAATCCGCTACGAGGGCTACGGCCTGGCCGGCGCGGCCATCATCGTCGACTGCCTCACCGACAACCGTACCCGCACCGTGGCCGAAGTGCGCCATGCCTTCTCCAAGAACGGCGGCAACATGGGCACGGAAGGCTCGGTGGCGTTCATGTTCACCCACTGCGGCCAGTTCCTGTTCGCCCCCGGCACCGCCGAGGACAAGCTGATGGAAGTCGCGCTGGAAGCCGGCGCCGACGATGTCGTCACCAACGACGACGAATCGATCGAAGTGCTGTGCCCGCCCAACGATTTCGCCACGGTCAAGGCCGCGCTGGAAGCCGCGGGTTTCAAGGCCGAGATGGCCGACGTCACGATGAAGCCGCAGAACGAAGTCAGCTTCTCCGGCGACGACGCCGTCAAGATGCAAAAGCTGCTCGACGCCCTGGAAAACCTGGACGACGTGCAGGAAGTCTTCACCAACGCGGTGATCGAGGAGTAAGGCGGGATCGGGCAAGACCTCGCCTCACGGCGGCAGCGCGGTTCGATGAGCCATGGCTGCCGCTTTTCGCATTTCGCATGCGTCATTTTTTCTGGCAGTAGATCATGAAAGTATTGGTTGTCGGCTCGGGTGGTCGTGAACACGCGATGGCCTGGAAATTGGCCCAGTCGCCCAAGGTGCAGGTGGTGTACGTGGCGCCGGGCAATGGCGGCACCGCGCTCGACAAGCGTCTGCAGAACGTGCCCCTGACGGATCCGGAAGTGCTGGCCGCCTTTGCCGAGCGCGAGGGCGTGCATTTCACGGTAGTCGGCCCCGAGGCGCCGCTGGCGGCCGGCATCGTCGATATCTTCCGTGCCAAGGGCCTGCGCATTTTCGGCCCCACGCAAGCGGCGGCCCAGCTGGAATCGTCCAAGGATTTCGCCAAGGCGTTCATGCAGCGCCACGGCATCCCGACCGCCGCCTACCAGACCTTCAACGACGCCGCCGCGGCGCATGCCTACATCGACGCGCAGGGCGCGCCGATCGTGATCAAGGCCGACGGCCTGGCCGCCGGCAAGGGCGTGGTGGTTGCCGCCACGCTGGAAGAAGCGCACGCCGCGGTCGACATGATGCTGGCCGACAACCGCCTCGGCGATGCCGGCGCGCGCGTGGTGATCGAGGAATTCCTCGAAGGCGAGGAGGCCAGCTTTATCGTGCTGGTGGACGGCAGGAACGTCCTCGCACTGGCTACCAGCCAGGACCACAAGCGTCTGCTCGATCACGACGCCGGCCCCAACACCGGCGGCATGGGCGCGTATTCGCCGGCGCCGGTGGTCACGCCCGCGCTGCATGCCCGCGCCTTGCGCGAGATCATCATGCCGACCGTGCGCGGCATGGAAAAGGACGGCATCGTCTACACCGGCTTCCTCTACGCCGGCCTGATGATCGACGCCGAAGGCAACCTCAAGACGCTGGAATTCAACTGCCGCATGGGCGACCCGGAAACCCAGCCGATCCTGGCCCGCCTGAAGACCGACCTGGTCGACGTGATGGAGCACGCGGTCACCGGCAAGCTCGACGAGATCGAACTGGACTGGGACCGCCGCACCGCGCTGGGCGTGGTGATGGCCGCTTATGGCTATCCCGACGCTCCGCGCAAGGGCGACGCCATTACCGGCATCCCGGCCGAGACCGAGGAAAGCGTGACCTTCCACGCCGGCACCACGCTCAAGGACGGCACCCTGCTGACCACGGGCGGCCGTGTCCTGTGCGTGGTGGGGCTGGCGGATACCGTCAAGGCAGCACAACGCGCGGCCTACAGCGCGGCCGAGAAGATCCACTTCGATGGCATGCAGTACCGCACCGACATCGGCTACCGCGCCATCAAACGGTAAAGGGACGAATAGATCCGCCGCGCGGCCCATGGCGGGCCGCTCACTACGATTTCTTGGCCCGTTACGGCGCTTTGCGCTGAATTTGCCGAATCCGGCCAAGTGTTGTCCCAGCCAGTACAATCATGACATCGCCATGACGGCCGGGCAGGTTAACTGACCTGCCCGGCCGTCACCGCTCCGGCCACCCGCCCGCACACCATGATCGATTCCCAGGCAGTCCGTGCCTATCTGCTCGGTCTGCAAGACCGTATCACCGACGCTGTCGCCGCCATCGACGGCACGGCGTTTTCCACCGATGCCTGGGAGAAGCCGCCCACCGAGCGCCTGCGCGGCAGCGGCCGCACCCGTATCCTGGAAGGTGGCGCCGTGATGGAGCGCGCCGGCGTGGGCTTCTCGCACGTGCGCGGCGACGCGTTGCCGCCCTCGGCCACGGCCAACCGGCCCGAGCTGGCCGGCCGCGGCTTCGAGGCGCTGGGCGTCTCGCTGGTGTTCCACCCGCGCAATCCCTACGTCCCGACCGTGCACATGAACGTGCGCTGCCTGATGGCGGTGAAGGATGGCGCCGAGCCGGTCTGGTGGTTTGGCGGCGGCATGGACCTGACGCCGTACTACGGGAACGCCGAAGACTGCAGGCACTTCCACGTCACCTGCCGCGATGCGCTCGCGCCCTATGGCGGCGAACTCTATCCGCGCTTCAAGCAATGGTGCGACGAATACTTCTTCCTCAAGCACCGGGGCGAAGCGCGCGGCATTGGCGGCATCTTCTTCGATGACTTCTCCGCGCTGGGCTTCGATCGCAGCTTTGCCATGATGCAATCCGTGGGCGATGCATTCCTGGAGGCCTACCTGCCGATCCTGCAGGCGCGCAAGGATACGCCCTATGGCGAACGCGAGCGGGAATTCCAGGCCTACCGCCGTGGCCGCTATGTGGAATTCAACCTGGTATTCGACCGCGGCACGCATTTCGGGCTGCAATCGGGCGGACGCAGCGAATCGATCCTGATGTCGATGCCGCCGCTGGCAAGCTGGCGCTACGACTGGCAGCCGGAGCCGGGCAGCGCGGAAAGCGCGCTGTACACCGACTTCCTGCCCGTGCGCGAGTGGGCCTGACGGCAACCCCATGGCACACGACATTGCACGACCGCTCACCGCCAACGCGGCAGACGCAAGCAACCGCACCCGCCCCTACCGCCTCGGCATCCTCGGCGGCACCTTCGATCCGCCCCATATCGGCCACGTGGCGCTGGCCAGGCTTTGCATCGAGCATCTCGAACTGGACGAACTGGTCTGGATCCCGACCGGCCAGTCATGGCAAAAAGGCGACGACGTCACCCCCGCCGCCGACCGCCTCGCCATGACCGAACTGGCCGCGCAGGCGCTGTCCGACACGCGCGCGCTGGTCCATGCCAGCCGCATGGAAGTCGATCGCGCGGGCCCCAGCTACACCGTCGATACCGTGCACGAACTGCGCCAGCACTATGGCCCCACCGCTTCGCTGGCCTGGCTCATGGGTGCCGACCAGTTGCTGCGCCTGCACACCTGGCATGGCTGGCAGGAACTGTTCGCCGACGTCCACCTTTGCGTGGCGACGCGACCCGGTTTCGACCTCGCCGAACTCGATGGTCCGGTGCGGGAAGAGCTCGCCGCGCGGCGGGCGTCCACCGACCTGATACAATCCATGCCCTCCGGCCGCATGTGGATCGACCAGACGCTAGCCGTCGACCTCTCCTCCACCGCCCTACGCCAACGCCTGGCTGCCGGACAACCGGCAGATGACCAGCTGCCGTCCGGCGTGGCACACTACATCGCGAGCCGCGGCCTGTATCGGCCGACCCAGTCGGATCTGCCCATCCCGGCCCGCCCCCAAACCGATCTCAGCTGAACTGAAAAAGCACCATGGATATTCGTAAACTGCAACGCGCCATCGTCGACGGCCTCGAGGATGTCAAAGCGCAGGACATCAAGGTGTACGACACCACCCACCTGACGGAACTGTTCGACCGGGTGGTGATCGCCAGCGGGACTTCGAACCGACAGACCAAGGCGCTGGCCGCCTCGGTCCGCGATACCGTCAAGGACGCCGGCGGCCATATCGTCGCGGTGGAAGGGCTGGAAACGGGCGAATGGGTGCTGGTGGACTGCGGCGACGCGGTGGTCCACATCATGCAGCCGCAGTTGCGCATGTACTACAACCTGGAAGAACTCTGGGGCGACAAGCCGGTACGGCTCAAGCTGTCCACCGCCAAGAAGGGCCTGGCCAAGGCCAGCGAGCCCATCGACGGCGAAGACGAGGACGACAGCCCGGTGGTGCGCACCGCACGCCGCGCCACCGGCCTGCGCCCGGCCCTGGCCCGCCTGCCCGAAGGCATGAAAGAGCCTTCGCCGCCGCTTGGCCATGAAGACACCGATCCGGACGCCATCGCCACCAACCGCGCCCCGACCGTACAGAAGCGCCTGACCAGCGCGCTGGGCTCGGCCCCGGCACGCAAGGCGCCGGCCAAGTCCGCCGCGCCGCGCAAGACCGCCGCCGGTACCGGCGCGGCACGCAAGACCGCCACCAAGACCGCAGCGACCAAAACGGCCGCCAAGGCACCCGCGAAGACGGCTGCCACCAAGGCACCGGCCGCGCGCAAGCGCACCACCCGCTCGGCCTGAGCGGAACCGCTCCGCTTCCCGTCATGCAGTTGCTGATCGTGGCCGTTGGCCACAAGATGCCCGGCTGGATCGAAACCGGTTTCGCCGAGTACGCGAAGCGCATGCCACCCGAGCTGCGCATCGAGCTGCGCGAAATCAAGCCCGAGGCGCGCTCGTCGAGCAATAACGCCACCACCGTGATGCAGCGCGAGGCGGCCCGCATCGAGGCGGCGCTGCCCAAGCAATGCCGCATCGTGGCACTGGATGAGCGCGGGCGCGATCTCACCACCGTGCAACTCGCCGCCCAGCTGGGCGACTGGCAGCGCGAAGGCGGCGACGTCGCCTTCCTGATCGGCGGCGCGGACGGGCTGGATCCGGCGCTGAAGGCGCGCGCGCAGACGCTGCTGCGCCTGTCCAGCCTGACCATGCCGCATGGCATGGTGCGCGTACTGCTGGCCGAGCAGCTTTACCGCGCCTGGTCGGTGACGCAGAATCATCCGTACCATCGCGCCTGAAGCTGGCTGGCCGCCGCCAGTGGCACGCAGCGGGCGAGGCCGGCAGGTACAATGCGACCGAAGCGGCGCATGCCGCCGGCACATTTCCCCGGATCCCCGACTGCCCTGCCGTGACCCATTCCTTCCTCTACCTCGCCTCCCAGAGCCCGCGCCGGCGCGAATTGCTGACCCAGCTTGGCGTCGCCTACGAACTGCTGCTGGCCGATGACACCGAAGACGCCGAGGCGCTGGAAACCGTTCTGCCGGGCGAGAGCCCCGACGACTACGTGCAGCGCGTATGCGCGCTCAAGGCCGAGGCCGCGCTGCGCCGGCGCGAACGGCGCGCCTTGCCCGACGCCCCGATCCTGACCTCGGACACCACCGTCTGCCTGGGCGGCGAAATCCTCGGCAAGCCCGCCGACGACGCCGACGCCGCGCGCATGCTGGCGGCGCTGGCAGGCCGCACCCACCGCGTGCTGACCGCCGTGACCGTCGTGTCCACGCTTGGCCTGCGCCACGCGCTTTCGGTCTCCGAGGTCAGTTTCCGGCCCATGACGGCCGATGAAGTCGCGGCCTATGTCGCCAGCGGCGAGCCGGCCGGCAAGGCCGGCGCCTACGGCATCCAGGGCCGCGCGGCGGAGTTCGTCGCGCGAATCGACGGCAGCTATTCGGGTATCATGGGTTTGCCCCTGTTTGAGACCGCTTCGCTGCTCAGACAGGCCCAACTGCGGTTCTGAGAACCCCGCCGCCGCCCTTTCCGCTACCCCGCGGCTGCCCTGGCCAAGGCAGCGCCCCGGAGCGCATGGCGGCGCAGTGCGGACAACCCCCTGGCCGGTCAGCCGGCGACGAGTTTCATCCACTATGACTGAAGACATCCTCGTCAACATCACACCGCAGGAAACGCGCGTGGCCATCGTGCAGCAGGCCGCYGTGCAGGAACTCCATGTCGAGCGCACGCTGTCGCGCGGGCTCGTCGGCAATATCTACCTGGGCAAGGTCGTACGTGTGCTGCCCGGCATGCAATCCGCCTTTATCGACATCGGGCTCGAACGCGCCGCATTCCTGCACGTCGCCGATATCTGGCATCCGCGCGACCCGGAAAAAAACGGCAATGCCGCGCCCGTGGCGATTGAGAAGACGCTCTATGAAGGCCAGGCGCTGATGGTGCAGGTCATCAAGGATCCGATCGGCACCAAGGGCGCGCGCCTGTCCACCCAGGTGAGCATCGCCGGACGCACCCTGGTCTACCTGCCACAGGACCCGCACATCGGCATCTCCCAGCGCATCGAGGGCGAGGTCGACCGCGAAGCCCTGCGCTCGCGCGTGCAAAGCCTGGTACCGGCGGACGAACGCGGCGGCTTTATCGTGCGCACCATTGCCGAGGAGTCCAGCAACGAGGAGCTCGGCAACGATATCGCCTACCTGCGCAAGATCTGGGCCTCCATCCGCCAGAATGCCACCACCCTGCCAGCGCCCAGCCTGCTGTACCAGGATCTCAACCTGGCCCAGCGCGTGCTTCGCGACTTCGTCAACGACGCCACCAACGTGATTCAGGTGGATTCGCGCGAGAACTACCAGAAGCTGGTGGAGTTCGCGGAGGAATACACCCCGGCCGTGCTGCCGCGCCTGTCGCACTACACCGGCGAGCGCCCTGTCTTCGACCTCTTCAATATCGACGCCGAAATCGAAAAGGCCCTGTCGCGCCGGGTCGACCTGAAATCAGGCGGCTACCTGATGATCGACCAGACGGAGGCCATGACGACCATCGACGTCAACACCGGTGGCTACGTCGGCGCGCGCAACTTCGACGACACGATCTTCAAGACCAACCTGGAAGCGGCGCACACGATTGCGCGCCAGCTGCGGCTGCGCAACCTGGGCGGCATCATCATCATCGATTTCATCGATATGGAGAACACCGAGCACCGCGACCAGGTGCTGTCGGAACTCAAGCGCGCACTGTCGCGCGACCGCACGCGCATCACCGTCAACAGCTTCTCGCAGCTCGGGCTGGTGGAGATGACCCGCAAGCGCACCCGCGAATCGCTGGCGCACGTGCTGTGCGAGCAATGCCCCGTGTGCACGGGCAAGGGCCAGGTCAAGACGCCGCGCACGGTGTGCTACGACATCCTGCGCGAAATCATGCGCGAGTCGCGCCAGTTCAACCCGCGCGAATTCCGCATCCTCGGCTCGCAGCAAGTGATCGACCTGTTCCTGGAGGAAGAAAGCCAGCATCTGGCCATGCTCGGCGACTTCATCGGCAAGCCAATCTCGCTGCAGGTGGAATCGACCTTCCACCAGGAGCAGTACGACATCATCCTGATGTAGCAGTCCGGGCTGTTTGGGCTCGCCTTCCTTGCGCCATCCACTATAAATAGTGATATGGGATGCGCCTCGCCAGCGCATCGCGCGCGCCGCGACACCGGGCGCAAGGAGTCACCATGAAGAACAAGTGCTGGCCTCTGTGGCCGTGGCTTTTTGTCGCCGCGCTGACGGCATGCACCGTGACACTGCCGCCGGCCCCACCCGCCGCGCGCGCACCTGAGCCCCCCGCGGCGCCCCCCGCTGTTGTCCGCGAACGGCCGACGCCAATTGTTCCGCGCGACATCGATATCTCCGCCAATTGCCAGCGCACCGAGGAAGACGGCTTCCGCGAGGATGCGCATATGCAAGTGGTGAGCAACGACGTGCGCAGTCTGTCCTGGAAACTCTGGGTGGGCAGGCGTGGCTCCTGCCATTTCGATCTCGCCGAGTTCCGCCAGGTGCGCAAGACTCCGCACATCGAACTGCGGGCCATCGACGACAGCGGCTGCACGCTGATGGTGTGGCAGGATCCGCGGCGCGTCACGCTCGCCCATGCGCATTGCGAGCAGCATTGCACCCCGGGCATCTATGAACAGGCGTGGCCGGTACTGTTCAACCCGCGCAGCGGCACGTGCGCGCAGATCCGGTAGCGCGCAGCACGCGCCGGCAATGGGAAACAGGATAAGGAGACGGGCGCGACGGGCCCCGCCTCCGAAGAGCAGCACGCCGCCCTACTTTGCCTTCGGCACGCGCCCCATCAGGTAGAACTCCTCGTTGGGCCGCATGCTGATGGTGTTAGCCATGCGGTTGGACAAGCCGAAGAAGGCGGTGATGGCGGCAATATCCCAGGCGTCCTCGTCGCTGAACCCATGCTTGCGCAGTGCAGCGAAATCGGCATCGCCCACCTCACTGGAGGCCTGGCAGACCTTGAGAGCGAAGTCGAGCATGGCGCGCTGGCGCGGCGTGATGTCGGCCTTGCGGTAGTTGACAGCCACCTGGTCGGCCAGCTCCGGTTTCTTCTCGTAGATGCGCAGGATGGCGCCATGCGCCACCACGCAGTACAGGCATTGGTTGGCGCCCGAGGTGGCAACCACGATCATTTCGCGCTCGCCCTTGGTCAGCCCCCCGTCCTTGAGCATCAGCGCGTCGTGGTAGGCGAAGAAGGCGCGGAATTCGTCCGGCCGATGGGCCAGCGTGAGGAACACGTTGGGTACGAAACCAGCCTTGTCCTGGACTTCCAGGATGCGCGCCCGGATGTCCTCGGGCAGCTCGGCGATGGCGGGAACCGGATAGCGGCTCAGCGGCGGCGTGGATGCGGTCATTGTGGTCTCCTTCGGGGGTATCCCCCTCTTTGCACTGCGCATGAACCGCCCGCAACAGCTGCCGCGGGCAGCGAAAAACCGGATTACTGGGTGGCGAACTGGATCTTGTGGAGTCCGGCGTAGAGTCCCTCGGCCGACAGCAGTTCGGCGTGGGTGCCATGCTCCGCCACCCGGCCGTGGTCGAGCACCACGATGCGGTCGGCGTTCTCGATGGTGGACAGGCGGTGCGCGATCACCAGCGTGGTACGGCCGACCATCAAGGCCTCCAGCGCGGCCTGGACCTGGCGCTCGGACTCCGAGTCGAGTGCCGAGGTCGCTTCGTCCAGGATCAGGATCGGCGCGTCCTTGTAAAGAGCGCGCGCGATCGCCATCCGCTGGCGCTGGCCGCCGGAGAGCTTCATGCCGTTGTCGCCGATATTGGTATCGAGCCCTTGCGGCAGGCCCTTGACCACATCGGTCAGGTAGGCGGCGGCCAACGCGCGCTCGACGCGCACCATATCGATGTCCGCCGCGGGATGCACGCCATAGGCAACATTGGCGGCCACGGTGTCATTGAACAGCACCACCTCCTGGCTGACAAAAGCGATCTGGCGACGCAGGTCTTGCAACGAGAACGCGTCGATCGTCTTGCCGTCCAGCAGGATGCGGCCCTCGGTCGGGTCGAAGAAGCGCGGCACCAGGTTGACCAGCGTGGTCTTGCCGCTGCCCGACGGCCCCACCAGCGCCACCACCTCGCCGGCGCTGACGTTGAAGTGGATGTTGTCCAGCGCCGGACGGGCGGCATCGCCGTAGCGGAAGCCCACCTTCTCGAATACCAGCTCGCCACGCGCGCGCTCAAGCGGCAGCCCGCCGTTCTGCGGCTCGACCGGCTCATCGATCAGGCCGAAGATCATCTCGGCCGCGGTCAGGCCGCGCTGCAGCGGCTGGTTCAGGTCGGTCAGGTGCTTGAGCGGCGAGACCAGCAGCAGCATCGCCATCACAAAGCCGGTGAAGCTGCCCACCGTGGTGTGGTTGGTCTGCGACTGGATCATCGCGATGGTGAGGATGACCGACAGCGCCAGCGCCGCCAGGAATGCCGTGACGGGCTGGTTCAGGCCGCCCGCCACTGCCATGCGCATGGAATAGCCACGCAGGCGCTCAGCCATGGCCGCGAAACGCGACGTCTCATAGGCTTCGCCGCCATGCAGCTTGACCACCTTGTAGCCACCGGCGGCTTCCTCGACCACGTAGGCGGCGGTGTTGGTCAGCGCCTGGTGGTCGCGATTGAGGCGGCGCAGGCGGCGATTGACCTTGGCCATGACGAAGCCGATCACCGGCAGGATCACCGCCACCACCAGCGTCAGGCTCCAGTTGGTATAGAACAGGTAGACAAGGAGCGCCAACACGGTGAGCGAATCGCGCACCAGGGTGATCAGCACGCCGGTCAGGATCTGCATGACCTGGTTGACTTCGAAGATCACCGCATTGATCAGCGACGCCGCGGTATTGCGATGGTAGAACAGCGCGGGCGCATGCAGCATGCGCTCGAACATCTGCATACGCATCTTCAGCAGCACCCGGTTGGAGATCAGGGCGAGCAGGTAGCCGGAAGCGAACTGCGCCACCCCGCGTACCAGTGCCACGCCAATCAGCAGCGCCGGCACGTGCCAGAGCTTGCCGGCATATGCGCCGCCGAAACCGTTGTCGAGCAGGTCATTGACGACCTTCGGCATGATCCCTTCGGCGCCCGCCACAGCCGCCATCGCGATGATGGCAACGATGAAGATGCGCATTTCCGGACGCAGGTATGACCAGACTCGCTTCAGGGTGTCGGCTTCCTGTGCCGGGGGTGCATTTTGTTCTTGGACTTTCACGGTTTCTCCACCCCGTCGGTCCGGGGATACTTTGCTTGTACTGCAGCCAGCCCGAGCAAGAGCCCGATCACGCCGGCATAGAAAACGATATTTGCCTGGTGGGCCATCGTGACCTGGGTCAGGCCGCCAATCAGGCTGGCCATGACGACCGCCAGTCCGGCCGCGGCAAGGCACTCGCCACGCTCGTCGCCCTGGCGGCGGCTCTGGCGCAAGAGCCCGAAGAACAGCCAGGCCGGCACCAGGAAAATCGACATGACGGCAATCAGGCCGGGCACGCCCATGGTGGCAAGCGCCTCCATCACGTCGTTGTGGGCATGCTCCAGGCAGAACTGGTGGCTGCGGCTGACCTGGCAGGCCGGCAGTGCCTCCGTCAGCTGGCGGAACTGGCTCAGGCCGATCCCGCTCCATGGATGCGCTGCGAACGCCGTGGCCGCCATTTGCCATATCAGCAGGCGCGCGCCGGTCGAGGTATCCGCATTGCCGGCCTCGAACTGCGCAACATCCTGGCCGACCAGGTCCACCCGCTTGGCGACCGGGCTGCCCGGCACCAGATAGAGCGCCCCCGCTAACGCCGCCAGCAATGCCACCATGCCGATAAAGGCCGGCAGCCGGATGCGGCGGTAGCGCACCGCGAGCAGCGGGACCATGGTCAGGGCCAGGGACAGCCAGGCGCCACGCGATCCGTTGAGGACCAGCACGGCACCCGCCACCACCAGCCCCCCCCATGCCAGCGCATGGTCGAGCCGGCGATGGCCCGGCCGCGCAAATCCAATCAGCCCGAACGCCGCCACCATATTGGCAAAGGCGATAGGCTGGGTCCACGCCGCCGGGCGGTCATCATGCAGCACCAGGAACTGGTACGCCACGATCAGCAGGCAGGACACCAGCGCCAGTGGAATCCCGTACCAGAGCATGCGGCTGTCCGGGCGATGCCGCAGCACCGCCAGGCAGGTCAGCAGGGCCAGCAGCACGCGCGTGGGGTTATCGATCGCGCTCCAGCGCAGGCCGAAGAGCAGCTTGGATGCGATGCACACCACAAGTACCGCTAGAATGGCTAGCCCGAGCGGGACCAGCAGGGAGCGATACCGCGCCATGGTCAGGCCCATGCCCCGCCAGCCCAGCAGCATGGCCAGCACCACCGCGCCAATGAAGATGCCCGCGCCGCGCGGTACGCTCAGCAGCAGCACGGGGAAAGCAAGGACCAGCCCGTTGGCCAGCCATGCCTGTTTGGTCGCACGAAACACCATAAGCAAACTCTATGAGAATCTCAGTCGTACTAATTACAAAAAACGAGGCACACAATATCCGGGAGTGCCTGGAAAGCGTGTCCTGGTGCGACCGCGCGATTATAGTGGATTCGGGTAGCCAGGACGGGACGGTCGAACTGGCCCGCAGCCTGGGTGCCGAGGTCTTCGAAACCGAGCACTGGCCGGGTTTCGGCGCCCAGAAAAACCTGGCGGTGTCGAAGGCCGACAGCGACTGGATCTTCTCCATCGACGCCGACGAACGGGTCACTCCCGAGTTGCGCGACGAGATCCTCGCGGCGATCGCGTCCGGCCAGGCCGACGCCTACGAAATGCCGCGCCTGTCGCGTTTCTGCGGCCGTTTTATCCGCCACGGCGGCTGGTATCCCGACTACGTCACACGGTTGTTCCGGCGCGGCCGCGCCCGCTTCACCGACGATCTCGTGCATGAACGCGTGATCTCCGACGGCCCCACCGGCAAGCTGAACACGCCGCTGCTGCATTACACCTACGACGACTTTTCGCAGGTGCTGCGCAAGATCGACCAATACTCCACCCTGGGCGCCCGGCAGGGCCTGGCGCGCGGCAAGACGGCCTCGCCCGCCGGCGCCGCGCTGCATGGCGCCTGGGCCTTCCTGCGGACCTACCTGCTGCGCCGCGGCTTTCTGGATGGCGCGCAAGGCCTCGGCGTGGCGCTGATGAACGGCCAGGCCAGCTACTACAAGTACATCAAGCTGTGGTACCTGCAGCAGCAGAAGCGGCAGGAGCAGCCGCGGTAGGGGTTGCCGCCCCCGTGCATGGAGCGCCCAGCAGATCGTCGACGCAAGCGCCGAAAGCTGCCGAGGTCGGGCCAAAGCCCATCTGCTCGATATGGACCGCCGCATAGGCCAGCAGCCGGGCACGCAGCGGCTCGTCCTCCAGCCCGCGGCGAATCGCCTCCGCCAGCGCGGGCACATCGCCAACCGGCGTCAGCAGCCCGGCCTTGCCCTCGGCCAGGATCTCGCGCGGGCCCACAGGGCAATCGGTGCTCACCACGAACTGGCCGAGCGCCATGCCTTCCAGCAGCACATTCGGCAGTCCCTCCATCTTGGAGCTGAATGCCATCAGCCGCGCATGGTGGATCCAGGCATAGGGATTGGGCTGGAAGCCGGCAAAGCTGACGCGCTCGCTGATACCCAGCTCGCGCGCGAGCGCCTCAAGCCGGCCGCGTGAAGCGCCGTCGCCCACCAGCACCAGCCGCTCGCGCAAACCCGTGCCCCTGACCAGCGCCGCGTAGGCCCGCAGCAGCGTGGTGAAATCCTTCTGGCTCTCCTCCAGCCGCCCCACCGAAACGATGTAGGGATGGGCCGGCGGGCTGAACGGTGCCTTGCCGAGCGCGCGAATGCGGTCGAGATCGGTGGCGTTGTAAAGGCGGATGAACTTGCCGGCCGCCTCGGGAATCAGCGCCCGCGCATCCGCCAGCATGGTGTCATTGAGCACGACGATGCGGTCATAGTGCTCGCGGCACTGGCGCCGCAGCTTGCGCAGCTTGCGGCGGTTCTCGCGCTCAAGGTGCGCCACGCTGAAATGCTGGTAGCCAATCATCGGCACCGGCAACCGCCCCGTCAGCCGCGACAGCGACATGTCGTAGTCGATCACCAGGTCATAGTCGCGCAGGATGCCGCGAAAGCGCCGGTTGACCAGCGGCTTGCGCAGCGGCGGCAGCAGCACTTCCTCGTAGATCTTGCCAAGCGGGCCCAGCTTGCCCGCTTTCTTCAGTTGCCGGCAACGCGACAGCCAGGCTTCCGGCGCGAGGATGTGGAGCTTGACGTCGGGCGGCAACAGCGCGCGGAAATGGGTCTCCAGTGCTTCGGTCGGATAGGTCAGGGTCAGGCCTATCTCGAAGCGTTCGCGATCCAGCGAGGCGAGCAGCGACACCAGCGAGGTCTCGATGCCGCCGCGCAGGAAGTGGGTCAGGTGAAAGAGGATGCGTTGCTTAGCCATGCGGGGCTTGTGTGATCCATGGAATGACGGGATGGCAGCAATACCGATCAGGGCGGCGCAATGCCGTTGCCGCCCTGCCGGCAGCCCGGGTCAGCCGTACAGCATGCGAACGTTCTCGCCCGACAAGGCCGAGCGGAAGCTCGCGAGCGCATCCTCGGACGGCGTAACCAGCCATTGCCGGCCCAGCTCCGCCTCGCAGCGGGCACCGGTGGTGGCATAGCTGATGCGCACCGGCAAGCCAGGGCTGTTGGCCACCGTCGCCAGGTAGGGCGTGAGCAGTTCGCGCAACAGCTCGGTAGAGGCATTGCCATTGAAAGCCAGGCCGACCGCTTCGGCGTACTTGGCGCGCGCCGCCACCAGGTCCATCACCGATTCGGCGGTGAAACGCACGCCGCCGGTAAAGGTGTCATGGCGGGCGTTGCCTTGCACGATCACCATCTCGTCCTCGCGGAACATATGGCGGTTGGCGTCGAACAATTCGTTGAACACGGTCATCTCGACCTGCCCGGTGCCGTCGTCGAGCAAGACGATCAGCATCTTGCCGCGCTGCGTCATCTGGGTACGCATGCCGGTAATGACGCCGGCGATCACCTTGCCGCGCACATCGCGGCCATAGCCGCCGCCATTGCCCTGTACTTCCTTCTCCAGCCCGGCCAGCGTGCCTTTGAGGAAGCGGCCGACTTCGTCACGATAGGCATCGAACAGGTGCCCCGAGAAGTAATACCCCAGGGCCTGCTTTTCTTCCTGCAGCGTGCGCTTGGGCGCCCAGCGCGGYTCGTCGACCAGTTCGGGACGGTGCGATTCACCGGCGTCGGCCATCAGGTCGAACAGCGAGACCTGGTTGGCCGACTCAGCCTTCTGCTCGGCGGCCTCCATCGCGAGCGACACGGAGGCAAGCAGCTGGCCGCGATTGTCATTGAGGCTGTCGAAGGCGCCGGCGCGGATCAGCGCCTCGATGGTGCGGCGGTTGACCTGGCGGCGGTCGACGCGCTCGCAGAAGTCGAACAGGTCGGTGAAGGGCTTTTCCTCGCGAGCGCGCAGGATGTCTTCGATGGCGCCCTGCCCCGAGCCCTTGATGCCGCCCAGGCCGTAGCGGATCGTCTTGGCATCGGTCGGCGCGAAGCGGTATTCGCTGGCGTTGACGTCGGGCGGCAGCACCTTGAGGTGGTTGAGCTTGCAATCCTCGTGCAGGATCTTGACCTTGTCGGTGTCGTCCATGGCGAGCGACATATTGGCTGCCATGAATTCGGCCGGATGGTGCGCCTTGAGCCAGGCCGTGTAATAGGCCAGCAGCGCATAGGCGGCCGCGTGCGACTTGTTGAAGCCGTAGCCCGCGAATTTCTCCATCAGGTCGAAGGTGTCGTCGGCCTTCTCGGCGGTCAGGCCGTTCTTGGCCGCGCCCGCGCGGAACAGCTCGCGGTGCTGGGCCATTTCCTCGGCCTTCTTCTTACCCATGGCGCGGCGCAGCAAGTCGGCGCCGCCCAGCGAGTAGCCGCCGATGATCTGCGCCATCTGCATCACCTGCTCCTGGTAGACCATGATGCCGTAGGTCTCCTTGAGCACCGGCTCGACGCGCGGGTCCGGGTACTCCACCTTCTCGCGGCCGTGCTTGCGCGCGCAGAAGCTGGGAATCAGGTCCATCGGGCCCGGGCGGTAGAGCGCCACCAGCGCGATGATGTCCTCGAAGCGGTCGGGCTTGGCGTCCTTCAGCATGCCCTGCATGCCGCGGCTTTCCAGCTGGAACACGGCTACCGTGTTGGCCGTCTTGAGGATGTCGAAGGCGGGGCCATCGTCGAGCGGAATGTGGCTGCAGTTCCAGTCCGCCCTGGTCGGATCGAGCCGGCGGATATAGCGTTCGGCCCAGTCCAGGATGGTCAGCGTGGTCAGGCCCAAGAAGTCGAACTTGACCAGGCCTGCCGCTTCCACGTCGTCCTTGTCGTACTGGCTGACCACGCCGCTCATGCCGTCGTTCTGCGCGCCCTGGGTATAGAGCGGGCAAAAATCGGTCAGCTTGCCTGGCGCGATCAGCACGCCGCCGGCGTGCATGCCGACGTTGCGCGTCATGCCTTCCACGCGCTGCGCCAGCTCCAGCAACTGGCGCACTTCCTCTTCGTTCTTCTCGCGCTCGGTCAGGAGCGGCTCTTCCTTCTTGGCTTCCTCGATGGTGACGAGCTTGCCCGGCTTGAACGGAATCAGCTTGGCGATGCCGTCGACGAAACCGTAGCCCAGGTCAAGCACGCGGCCCACGTCACGCACCGCGGCCTTTGCGGCCATGGTGCCGAAAGTCGCGATCTGCGAGACGGCTGCGTGTCCGTACTTCTCCTTCACGTAAGTGATCACCCGATCACGGCCGTGCTGGCAGAAGTCGATGTCGAAGTCGGGCATCGAAACCCGTTCCGGGTTCAGGAAACGTTCGAACAGCAGCGCGTATTTGAGCGGGTCCAGGTCGGTGATGCCGAGCGCATAGGCCACCAGCGAGCCAGCGCCGGAGCCGCGCCCCGGCCCTACCGGCACGCCATTGTTCTTGGCCCAGTTGATAAAGTCCGCCACGATCAGGAAGTAGCCTGGGAAGCCCATCTTGATGATGGTGCCGGTCTCGAACTCCAGCCGGGCGTAGTACTCGGGGCGCTTGGCCTCGCGCACAGCCTCGTCGGGGAACAGCACCGCCATGCGCTTTTCCAGGCCTTCCTTGGCCAGGTGCACGAGGTAGTCGTCGAGCGACATGCCGTCGGGCGTGGGGAACAGCGGCAGGCGCGGCTTGCCCAGTTCCAGCGTGAGGTTGCAGCGGCGCGCGATCTGTACCGCGTTTTCCAGCGCGGACGGGATGTCGGCGAACAGCGCGCACATCTCGTCCTGGGACTTGAAATACTGGTCGGTGGTGAAGCGCCGCGTGCGGCGCGGATTGGCCAGCAGTTCGCCTTCGGCGATGCAGGTGCGGGCCTCGTGCGCGGTGAAGTCGTCGGCGGTCATGAACTGCACCGGATGCGTTGCCACCACCGGCAGGCGCATTTTGGCCGCCAACTGCACCGCCTGCTGCACATAGGCATCGGTGCCGGGCTGGCCGGCACGCTGCAGTTCAATGTAGAAACGCTGCGGGAAGACCTTGGCCCAGTGCGCCGCGGCTTGTGCCGCTACCGCCTCATTGCCATTGGCCAGCGCCACGCCGATATCACCGCCCATGGCCCCGGAAAGAGCAATCATGCCAGTGGCCAACGGCAGGCCCTCTTCACCGGCCTCGTCAAACCAGGCCGGATCGATCTCGGCGCGGCCGCGGTACTGGTTCGACAGCCATGCGCGCGACAGCAGCACGCACAGGTTGAGGTAGCCGCGCCGGTCCTGGACCAGCAGCAGCAGCCGCGTGGGCTTGTCGCGATCGTCGGCGTTGGTCAGCCAGACRTCGGCGCCGACCACGGGCTTGACGCCGCCGCCGCGCGCTTCCTTGTAGAAGCGGATCAGGCCGAAGGCGTTGGCCAGGTCGGTCAGGGCGAGCGCGCCCATGCCATCGGCGGCGGCGGCCTCGACGGCGTCCTCAAGACGCACGATGCCATCGACGACGGAGTATTCGGAATGGAGACGGAGATGAACGAAGCGAGGTGCAGACATGGGCGTAATTGTACCGGCTCGGCATGTCCTCGCCCGCCTTCTTTGCGCCACGGACCGCACGGCAAGACCAACCCGGCCGCTCGGAAAAGACCAGCACGAGGCCTTCAAGGCGCTATAATTTCGCCTTTCCAATCAGGCAGTTACCGCGCGGTCACAATGCGCGGGCCGGGCGTGCGCCACCTATGCAGATCGTAAACATCTCCGCTTACAAATTCGTCACGCTGGACGATATCCCGGCTTTGCGCCCGGAAATGCGCGCGCGCTGCGAAGCCCACGGGCTCAAGGGCACCATCCTACTCGCGCCGGAAGGCATCAACCTGTTCCTGGCCGGCGTGCGCGAAGCCATAGACGGCTTCCTGGGATGGCTCCACGCCGACCCGCGTTTTGCCGACATCGCGCCCAAGGAGAGCCTGTCGGAGAACCAGCCCTTCAAGCGCATGCTGGTGCGCGAGAAGAAGGAAATCATCACCATGAAAATGCCGCTGATCCGCCCCGAGGCAGGGCGCGCGCCTGCGGTACGGCCCGTGGAGCTCAAGCGCTGGCTGGACCAGGGCCATGACGACGCCGGCCGCCCGGTGGTGATGCTCGATACACGCAATGCATTCGAGGTCGCGGTCGGCACCTTCGAGCAGGCGGTCGACTACGACATTGCCAAGTTCAGCGACTTCCCGCCGGCCATCGCGGCACACAAGGCGGAGTTCGAGGGCAAGACCATCGTGTCGTTCTGCACCGGTGGCATCCGCTGCGAGAAAGCCGCCATCCACATGCAGGAGGCCGGCATCGAGCACGTCTACCAGCTCGAAGGCGGTATCCTGAAGTATTTCGAGGAAGTGGGCGGCAGCCACTATCAGGGCGACTGCTTCGTCTTCGATTACCGCACCGCGCTCAACCCGAGCCTGGAGCCCGCCGGACCGAAGCAGTGCTTCGCCTGCCGCGCCGTGGTCACCGCCGAGGAGCAGCAAAGCCCGCACTATGTGGTGGGCAAGAGCTGCCCGCACTGCATCGGCCAAGACCAGGCTGCCGCGGCCTGAGATCGCTCCCTGTACGGCTGCCCGATGGCAATCAGGCAGCCAGCAGATGGTAGAGGTTGCGAAGCATGCCGGCGGTGGCGCCCCAGATAAAGCGGTGGCCGCCGTCTTCGCGCGGGAAGGGCATGGCGTAGAACAGGCGCTCGCCGTCCACCCAGCGGAACAGACGCTGCTGGTGATGGGAAGGGTCCATCAGGAACCCCAGGGGAACCTCGAAGACATCGGCGACCTCGCGCGCATCGGGGCGCAGCGTGAAACCGTCGCGCACCAAGCCCACCACCGGGCTGACATGGAAACCGGTGCCCGTGATGTAGTCGGGCAGAGCGCCCAGCACCTCCACATAGTCGCGCACCAACCCAACTTCTTCTTCGGTTTCACGCAACGCCGTGGCAACACGGTCGATATCAAAGGCTTCGTGCCGGCCGCCCGGGAAACTGATCTGCCCGGCGTGCGAACTCAGGTTGGCATTGCGTTCGGTCAGCAGCACGGTCAGCCCGTCGCCCCGCTCAACCAGAGGCACCAGCACGGCCGCGTCGCGCAGCTTGAGGCTGCGATCGTAGGCACGCGATTCGTCAGTCAGCTCGGGCGCCCACGCCGGCGGCGACTGCAGCCGGTGGCGGATGAACTCGGGCTGCAGGCGCGCATCCGCAAGCGGCGGATGCCGGGTATCGGTTGCGACGATGGGGAGGGATTCGGGATCGAAGGCAGGACGCATAATCGTTGTGAGTATGACAGAAGCCGGCCAAGCCGTTCTTCATGCACCGCAGCAAAATACCGTGCGCAGACGCAAAAAGGGCACCCGAAGGTGCCCTTTTTGCGCAGCCACGACCGGCAGAACCGATCGTGGCGACAGCGGCTTACTCCGCAGCAGCAGCCTTGGCCGGTGCCGACTTGTATGCCAGCTTTTCCTTGATCCGCGCGGACTTGCCCGAACGCTGACGCAGGTAGTACAGCTTCGCGCGGCGGACGTCGCCACGGCGCTTCACTTCGATCGCTGCGATCAGCGGCGAGTACAGCTGGAACGTACGTTCCACGCCTTCACCCGACGAAATCTTGCGCACGATGAAGGACGAATTCAGGCCGCGATTGCGCTTGGCAATCACCACGCCTTCATAAGCCTGCACGCGCTTGCGGCTACCTTCCACCACGTTCACGCTGACGATCACGGTGTCGCCGGGTGCGAATGCGGGGATGGTCTTGTTCGCGGTCAGGCGCGCGATTTCGTCTTTCTCGATCAGCTCGATGATGTTCATCGTTTTTTCTCCTTGTCCATCATGCCGACGTTGTATGCCCCAGGCATGGCCTGGGCCCCGGCAGAGGATGGGGTTTCACCTGGCGGGAGCGAACTCCCGCCCTTCTTTCGCCAGCCAGGCCGACAGGAATTTCTCGTCGGCCCGGCTCAGCAACCCTTGGCTGCGCGCTGCCTCGATCAGATCGGGGCGCTTCTTCGCAGTATTCGCGAGCGCCTGCTGGCGCCGCCACTTCTCGATCTCGGCATGATGGCCCCCGAGCAGTATCTCGGGCACCCGCACACCTTCGTATTCTTCCGGCCGCGTATAGTGCGGACAGTCCAGCAGCCCATTGACGAAGCTGTCCTGAACCGCCGACTGGGCATCGCCCAGCACGCCCGGCAAATGCCTGACGACCGCGTCGATTACGGCCATGGCCGGCAACTCGCCACCCGACAGCACGAAATCGCCGAGGCTGATTTCCTCATCCACGCGCCGCTCGATCAATCGCTGGTCGATGGCTTCGTATCGGCCACAAAGCAGCACAAGGCCGGGACGCTGTGCCAGCGACATCACCTTCCGATGCGTCAGGGGCGCGCCTTGCGGCGACATCAGCACCACATGCGGCTTCACCGGCTCGCCCGGCACATCCGTGGCGGCTTGCGCCGCCAGTTGCGCCGAACATGCCGCGCCGATCGCATCTTCCAGTGGCTTGGCCAGCATTACCATGCCAGGACCGCCGCCGTACGGGCGATCATCGATCGTACGGTAGTTGTCGCTGGTGAAATCGCGCGGATTCCAGGTGCGCAGCGTATAACGCTGCTGCTTGGCCGCCCGGCTGGTGATACCCCAGTCGGTCAGCGCACGGAACATCTCGGGAAATAGCGTGATCACATCGAACTGCATCCGCCCCTCCCTATACTTGCCCACCCGGCCGCCGCCAGCCGAGCGTCCGTTGCCGGACCGCTCAGTAGTCCAGGCCCCAGTCGACCACCACGCGTCTGGCCGAAATATCGACCGAGCGCAGGAATGCGTCGACAAAGGGGATCAGGCGCTCGCCTGCCTTGCCGTCAGGCAAGGTATGCGCTACCTGCAGGATCTGGTGCGCGCCGTTGTCGATCAGGCCGGACACTTCGCCCAGCGACTCGCCCTGCTCATTGAACACGGCGCAGCCGATCAGATCGACCCAGTAAAATTCGTTTTCATCCGGCGCGGGGAAATCCTCGCGACGAATCCAGACACGGCGACCCTTGAGCGCTTCCGAGTGGTCGCGGTCGGACACGCCGTTCGCCTGGGCCACCACGGTACCGCTATGCTCACGGGATTGCACGACCTTCACGCACAATGCCTCCGATGCCACGGCATCGGCCGCGCCCACCAGGCCTGTCGGCGGGGCTTTCAGCAGCCACCAGCGGCGCGCATGCAACAACGCGCTCGCATCGTCGGCGTGTGGCTGGACCTTGATCCAGCCCCGTATGCCATAAGCTGCGCTGATGTAACCGACCTCGATCAGGTCGTCCGGCAGCTTATCGGTAAACGCCAGCGCAGCCGGAAACCCAGCTACGCCCTGCGGCTTGAAACTCGCCTTTTCCTGCACACCGGCCTGGGGCCGGGCCGAGGGCTCGAGCGGCACATTGAGCGGCCGCCGCGCCGGGACGCCTTGCTTGCGTTCTGTCACGTGTCGTTTGCCACGCGTCGCGAAACGCGCGTCACAACAATCAGGCCACAGCCTTGGCGGCGTTCTGCTTGACCAGACGGGCAACCGTCGGCGACAGCTGGGCGCCAACGCCGGTCCAGTACGTCAGGCGGTCTTGCACCAGACGCAGGCCTTCTTCGCTTGCCGAAGCCAGGGGATTGTAGAAACCAATACGCTCGATGAAACGGCCATCGCGACGATTACGCGAGTCAGCAGCGACGATATTGAAGAAGGGGCGCTTCTTGCTGCCACCGCGAGCCAGACGGATTACGACCATGGTTTGATTCCTCAGAAAACTTGATGTTCGAACACGAAACGCAAGAGTATAGACCAAATCCCGAGCCCAAACAAACACTTAGAGCGATTGACTCGACACCTGGCGACAGGCATCGTGGCGAAAACCCCGACAGGAGATCTTGCCGTGCGTTCCTACCTTCACATTCGCGCCTTCCGCGCCCTGCTTGCAGCCACTTTCGCCGCGGCGGCCTGGTTCAGCCCCAATGCAAGCGCGGGCACGGCCCTGCCGCTGGAGCAGATCCAGCTGCCGCCGGGGTTCCGCATCGACATGCTGAGCCAGGATGTGCCGGAAGCACGGGGCATGACCATGTCACCGGCTGGCACCCTCTTTATCGGTAGCCTTGGCCAGGGCAAGGTCTATGCAATCAGCAACGCGCTGGCGCCTGACCCGAGGGCAAGGACAATCGCCACCGGCCTGACCATGCCGGTAGGCGTGGCCTTCCGCGACGGGGCCCTTTATGCGTCCTCGGTCTCGCGCATCGTCCGGCTCGATGACATCGAAGCCCGGCTCGACACCCCGCCAAAACCGATCGTGGTGAGCGATCGCTTCCCTTCCGAAACCCACCACGGCTGGAAGTTCATCGCCTTTGGTCCGGATGGCTATCTTTATGTCCCGGTTGGCGCACCCTGCAATATCTGCAAGCCTGATGAAAACCGCTACGCCAATATCATGAAGATGAAGCCCGACGGGTCCGACCTGCAGGTAGTAGCCAGGGGCGTGCGCAATTCGGTGGGCTTTGACTGGCACCCGGTCACGCGCCAGCTGTGGTTCACGGACAATGGGCGCGATCAACTGGGAGACGACGTGCCAGACGACGAACTCAACCGCCTGACCCGTGCCGGCCAGCATTTTGGCTATCCATACTGCCACGCCGGCAGCGTCGCGGACCCTGAGTTCGGCAAGCAGCGCAACTGCTCGGAGTTCGAGCCGCCGGCCGCAAAGCTGGGCGCGCATGTCGCCTCGCTCGGGATGCGCTTCTATACCGGCTCACAGTTTCCCGCCGAATACCGGAACAATATTTTCATTGCCGAGCACGGCAGCTGGAACCGTAGCACGAAGGTCGGCTACCGCATTGTCCGGGTAGTGCTGAACGCGAGTGGCCAGGCAGTGCGCCAGGAAGTCTTCGCGCAAGGCTGGCTGCAAGACGGCAAAGCCTGGGGCAGGCCGGCCGATGTCCTGGTCGCCCCGGATGGTTCGCTGCTTGTCAGCGACGACACGGCGGGCGCCATTTACCGTATCCGCTACGCGCCGTGAGGCGTTGAAACGCCACTCCCCGCATTGCCCGCAGGCAAGCTGCGAAACGTACCGGGTGAGGCGAAACAATCCGTTACACCAGTAACGGCTTTTGCATATGCGTCCCGAAGGCCCGTGCGTACCATGAACCCATATCTCGAACAACTCACCGCGCGACAGGATACTGGGATTCCGCATGCTCCCCCGCACCTTCCTGCGCGACTCGGTGGCTGGCATCCTGTTGGCCGTTTCAGTGCTCGGCCTCAATGCTGTCAGCCATGCGCAGGTCGCGTTTTGGCAACACAGCCGGCCCGAAGGCCGGACCGCGGGCAATGGTAACGCGCGCGGCCAGGGTGGCTGGGAGATGGCTAGCGTACGCGCCGAACGGCAAGACCATGTGCGCGCCCAGATCGAAAGAATGGAAGCCCGAGCCCGCGCTGATGACCGCCTTAACGGTCGCCCCTTGCCTCCCCAGGAGCGCGATGACGAGCGCGGCCGCCCACCCGATCGCAACGCGCAAGGCGACAACGCGCGCGGCGAGCAGCGCGGTCCCGGCACCGGCCCCGGCTGGCAGGCGCGGGGACGCGACGGCGGCCGTTAGGTCCGCCTGACACCTGCATTTCCCTCCCCCGCCTGTTTGCCCTCCAAACGGCGGGATCCGCCTCCCTTTCCCCTACCCCCCTCCTCCCGGCTGTGCCGCGCACGGAACTCCCGTATGCTTCGCCGTCCGACGCGCATCGCTCCCGGCCTTCCCGCGCCCGCGCCTGAGGCCAGCGTACAATGAGCGCCGGTGCCAGCTTGACTGGCATTGATCTGATCTTGCGCCGGCCGCCCCCTGGCCGGCCATCAACCTAGTTGCCGCCTCATGCCTGCCGCTACCCAAGTTCCAGCCGCCACCGCACTCGTCAAGCCGCTTCCGGGCAAGTCCAAACTGCTCACGGTCGCGCTTGCCTTCCTGTTCGGCAGTTTGGGCTTGCATCGCTTCTACCTGGGTGGTTTGCGCGACAAGTTTGCATGGGCTCACCTGCTGGCGGCCCTGGCCGGGGTCGTCGGCGTCATTTCGATACAGACTGGCGCCGGCACGCCGGCCTTGGACTGGACCTTTGCCATCGCCGGTGGCACATCGGTGATCAGCGCCTTCCTGGCAGCCATCGTGTACGGCCTGCGCCCGGACGATAGATGGGATGCCCGCTTCAATCCCCATGGCAAGCCGACCCGGTCTGGCTGGCCGGTCGTGATCCTGGTCATCCTGTCGCTGCTGATCGGAACCGGCCTGCTGATGGCCGGCCTGGCCATCAGTTTCCAGACCTTCTTCGAATCCCAGGTCGAAGCCGCTCGCGCCCTTTCGCAGTAATTAGCACTTCCAAGGCCCAGGGGCCCAGGCGCCATGCACTTCGACCTGCTGGATATCGCGGTGTTCGTGCGCGCGGCGGCGCTGGGCAGCCTGTCGGCGGCGGCGCGCGATCTCGGGCTGTCCACGTCATCGGCCAGCAGCCGCCTGGCGCTACTCGAACAGAAGCTCGGCACGCGGCTGCTGCACCGGACCACGCGGCGCATTTCGCTGACCGGAGACGGACAGCGCTTTCTTGAGCATGCCGGGCAATTGCTCGACACGGCCGACCAGGCCGCGCAGTCGGTAGGCCGGGGGGCGGAAGCACCACACGGAATACTGCGCGTCACGGTGCCCGCATCCTTCGGCCGCCAGCATGTCTCTCCGGCCATCCCAGCCTTCCTTGCCGCCTACCCCGGCCTGACGCTGGACCTGCGGCTGACGGATCAGGTGATCGGCCTAGTGGAGGCCGGGGTAGACGTGGCGCTGCGCATGGGTGCCCTGCCCGACTCATCGCTGGTGGCCCGCCCGCTTGCCCCGAGCCATCGCGCCATTTGCGCCTCGCCCGCCTACCTTGCCGCCCATGGCACGCCACGGCACCCGGAGGATCTGCGCAACCACAATTGCATCGTGCTTGGCGACCAGGCCTCCTGGCAGTTCGACACGGCGCTGGGCAAGACCGCGATTGCCGTCAGCGGCAATCTCCGCACGGACAACGGCGAGGTCATCCGGGATGCGATCCTGGCTGGCATGGGGCTCGCGCTCAAATCCACCTGGGATGTCGGCCCCTACCTGCGCAGTGGCGCGCTAGTCAACGTGCTGCCCGATTATCCGGTGCTGCCGTCGGTATCGATCTGGGCGGTCTACCCGAGCCGCCGGCAGGTGCCGGCAAAAACCCGCGCCTTTACCGATTTCTTTGCGGCGCGCTTCGGCTCCCCGCCCTACTGGGACCGCCCCGAGGCAGCACCGCCTGCCTGACTGGCCTGGCTCCCGCACCGCAAGACACACCTGGCTGTTTTTGCAAAGTGCTGCAGCAGGAATACCCATTGCCGAGCCGCCGTCCCGCACAGACCACGTCGTGCGCGATTCTCAAAATCTTCCGCTTCCAGGGACATCCACCCTTTACTCCTTGCCGGCGAGCCGTTGAGCACTGTATATTTATACAGTATCAATCGTAGCCGCAGGACTGCCAACGTGACGACCCGACCTCCCTCCTCCAGCCCGCTCAAAGGCCGGGCGGCGYGCTCGAACAACGTCAGCCGCTTCGATGCATGGACCCGCGAACGGGTCGACGATGAGTCACGAGCCCTCGATGAGCCAGAGATACCCCAGATCCAGACCATTGTTTTCACAGAGAAGGCGAAACGCATCGTCTCGCGCAACCAGTCGCCGGACCTGCCCTTTCATGCTTCCATCAATCCTTACCGAGGATGCGAGCACGGTTGCATCTACTGTTATGCCAGACCCAGCCATGCCTATCTGGGACTTTCGCCGGGCCTCGACTTCGAAACCCGCCTGTACGCGAAGGAGAACGCCGCCGAGCTGCTCCAGGCCGAACTAGGCAGCCGCGGCTACACGCCATCGGTCATCGCGCTGGGCGCCAATACCGACCCTTACCAGCCCATCGAGCGCAAACTCCGCATCACACGGGGCATACTGGAAGTGCTGGAACGGTTCAACCATCCGGTGGCCATCACGACCAAGTCGGGGGTTGTCACGCGCGACATCGACATCCTCCAGCGCATGGCGGCCAGGAACCTGGTCCGGGTCCATATGTCGGTCACATCGCTCAACAATGAGATAGCCCGCACGCTGGAACCGCGGGCGAGCGCACCGGCACGTCGCATCGCAGCCATCGCGTCGCTGAGTGAGGCCGGGATTCCCGTGGGCGTGATGGTGGCGCCCGTCATCCCAAGCCTGACCGACCCGGAAATGGAGTCCATCCTGGAGGCGGGCGCCAACGCTGGCGCGAAGACAGCCGCCTATATCCTGCTGCGGCTGCCGCGCGAGGTAGCGGATCTGTTTTCCGAGTGGCTGGCCACCTACCATCCGCTGCGCGCCCGGCATGTCCGTAGCCTGATCGCGCAGATGCGGGGCGGCCAGGCCTACGACTCCAACTTCGGCACGCGCATGACAGGTACCGGCATTTTTGCCGAACTGCTGCGCAAGCGTTTCAAGCTGGCCTGCCAGCGCCATGGGCTAAACGCCGAACGCCATCCCCTGACTACCGAACATTTCTCAAGGGCCGGTGCAACGCCACAGATGTCATTGTTCTAGACAGATGCCGGCAGGGTCTCAGGCGTGCGGTGCCTTCTCGTCGACCGCGATCGCCAGCGTCTCCTTGATCTCCTCCATCACCACGTAGCTCTTGGACTGCGCGGCGCCGGGCAACTGCAGCAGGATGTCGCCCAGCAGCCGGCGATACTCGCCGATCTCGCGGATGCGGGCCTTGATCAGATAATCGAAATCGCCCGATACAAGGTGACACTCCAGCACCTCGGGAATACGCAACACCTCGCGGCGGAACTGCTCGAACATATTGCCCGACTTGTTGCCAAGCGAAATCTCCACGAACACCAGCAGGCCACTGCCAAGGAGCACGGGATTCAGGCGGGCGTAGTAGCCCATGATGACGCCGTCGCGCTCCATGCGCTTGACCCGCTCGATGCACGGCGTGATGGTCAGGCCAACCGCTTCCGCCAGCTCTTTCATCGACATGCGGCCGTCCGCCTGGAGCAAGGCCAGGATCTTGCGGTCCAGCCGGTCCAGGCTGCGCACGGGCTGACGACTTGTTCTCATTAGTTCTTCCTGTTTCCTTAAAAATTACGACAACTATGACTGCACATATTTCAATAGTATAGAGATAAATACTCTATCCACACTATTTCTTGGTTGTGAGCCCCCGACTATGCGCGTTCTCGTTCTTGGCAGTGGCGTAATTGGCGTGACCAGCGCCTGGTACCTGGCCCGTGCCGGCCATGATGTCACCGTGATCGACCGCGAGGCCGCGCCCGCGCTTGGCACCAGTTTTGCCAATGCCGGCCAGATCTCGCCGGGTTACGCGTCGCCGTGGGCAGCGCCTGGCGTGCCGCTCAAAGCCATCAAATGGATGTTCCAGGAGCACGCGCCGCTCACCATTCGCCCGGACGGCTCGCTGTTCCAGCTGCAGTGGATGTGGCAAATGCTGATGAACTGTACCGCCGACCGCTATGCCGTCAACAARGAACGCATGGTGCGGCTGGCCGAGTACAGCCGAGACTGCATCCGCACCCTGCGAGCCGATACCGGCATCGCCTACGAAGGCCGCCAGCAAGGCACCCTGCAGATCTTCCGCACCGACGAGCAGCTCGACGGCGCGGCCAAGGACATTGCGGTGCTGGAGCAAGCCGGCGTGCCCTACCAGTTGCTATCGCGCGAAGAACTCGCCGCCAGCGAACCAGCCCTGGCCGCCGTCAGCCACAAGCTGAGCGGCGGCCTGCGGCTACCCAACGATGAAACCGGCGACTGCCAGCTGTTCACCCAGAAACTGGCGGCGATGGCCGAAGGCCTGGGCGTGAAGTTTCAATACAACCGCTCCATCGACGGCCTGCTGACCCGGGGCGATGCCGTCACCGGCGCCATGATCGGCGGCGAGCCCGTCACCGCGGACCTGGTGGTGGTGGCCCTGGGCAGCTGGTCGACGCCGTTCGTGAAGAACTTCCTGCCGGGCCTGTCGAACCTCCCGGTCTATCCGCTCAAGGGCTTCTCCCTGACGGTGCCGATGACCGATGCGGACCGCAGCCCCGTCTCCACGGTGCTCGACGAAACCTACAAGGTTGCGATCACGCGCTTCGACGATCGCATTCGCGTCGGCGGCATGGCCCAGATCGTCGGCTACGACCGCACGCTCGACCCGGCCAAACGCCGCACCCTGGAACACGTGGTGACCGACCTGTTCCCCGGCGCCGGCGACGTCAGCCGCGCCAGCTTCTGGACCGGTTTGCGCCCGATGACGCCGGACGGCACGCCCATCGTCGGCCCCACGCCGCTCAAGGGTCTCTGGCTCAATACCGGCCATGGCACGCTGGGCTGGACCATGGCCTGCGGTTCGGGCAAGTTGTTGTCGGACCTGGTGTCCGGCACTTCGCCGGCGATCCGCGCCGACGACCTCTCGGTCGCGCGTTATCTCAAGCGCCCGGGAACTCGCGCCGCGCACCGTCCTGCGGTGGCCTGATCCGCCAGAACTGAAAAGGGCGGCCCCGCGGGGCCGCCCTTTTTTTGCCTGCTACCGGGCGATCTCAGAACTGCGCTTCGCTCAACGCATTGACCGGCACCGCGCCTGCCACGACGGCATCGCGCAAGGCCGACGCCTGCGACAGGATGTGCTCCGCGAAGAAATGCGCGGTCGCGATCTTGGCATCGCTGA
>NZ_JBFTSG010000011.1:0-152030 GCF_056399885.1 Cupriavidus sp. 01L45
CACCCGTATCTCGTGGCGCCACCACGCGTTGAAGTCATACACATAGACGAAGCCTTCGTGTTCGCGGAGACGAAACGCAGTCAGTGGCAGTTCGTTTGCCGCGGTGGAGAACTGCAAGACGCCCTCATGAGCTTTGCCGTAACGCCTGCCACGAATGCTGAACGTGTGCAGATGCTCGTCGGCCCAGCCCATGACTACCTGGATGACATTGTGCAATTGTCCGAGCGTCAAGTGCTCAGGAACGGGGACGCGTCGCCAAACCGGCGGGCTCAGGGCGCTCAGAGCAATTCGAAGTTGAAGGACGGAGATCGCCGGGCCAGGAACGGAAGCCATGCGCATTTTTGGTGCCTCATTGGCCTCTCGGCGGTGGTCCGGTTGTTTGCCCCCGTTTTGGCGCGGTCTCCCCTTACTGCGACAAAACCACATGAGCACGTGGCAGGTGGCTCATTATTTTCTTGAGAGAAGACCGGACCGTAGCCCCGCTTTGGCGCGGCTCTCCCTGCCGGGCTGACAAAGGGTGAATTCCCAAAAAAGATATCAAATAAGCACAAATTACCCACTGCAAATTTGCTTTTGACACTTCAGTTTCATTCGTATACATTTATGAAACTACTGTTTCAGAGGATGCGACCTGATGGCCTCCCCCTTGCAAGACAAGATCCTCGAATTGCACGACCAGTTGACGGAGAGCGAGCGACGGCTCGCGGAGGTAACCCTTGAATGCATCGGCAACCTCGCCGCTTACTCGGCCACCGAGCTAGCGCAGAAGGCGGGCGTTTCCAAGGCGACCGCGGGGCGTTTCTTCCGCCGGTTGGGATATGAGAATTTCAATGAGGTGCGTGCGCTGGTACGCGACGAAAGCGATCGTGGCTCGCCCCTGTACGAGCTTGCGGGCGTCCAGCCGCCCGCGTCCTCGGACGCACCCTTTGCGGCCCACCTGGCCAATGATCTGCAAAACCTGGCGCAGACCTTCGATCGCCTGGATCCGGCCGATGTCGAGCGCGCGATCTCCCTCCTAGTTGGCGCCAGCCGCATTTGCGTCGCGGGTTTTCGCAATGGCCGCGTGCTGGCGCAGTATGCGTGGGCGCTGCTGACGCAACTGCGCGGCGGCATCACTTTGGTGCCCGGTGCCGGGCTGAATCTAGCCGAAGATCTCGCCGACCTTGGCGACAGCGATGTGCTTCTGGTCATGGACTTCCGTCGCCGCGTAACGCTGCTGCGGCCAATGGTGGAGCACGCAAATCGCGTCGGCGCGAAGGTCGTCATCCTGACCGATCCCAGCGCTACGGAACTGCCCGCCCGCTCCGACGTCGTCCTGCGCTGCGTCAACCATGGCGCCGCCGGATTCGACTCCTATGTCGCGGCGATCAGCCTGATCAACCATCTCGGCACCAGCCTTGCGCTGGCATTGGGAGACGCCGCGCGTCACAGGCTGGAGGAGATCGAAGCCCTGCATGACCACTACGGCGACCTCCACCGCTAAGGCACCAATCGCATGTAAACGTCCGTTCCTCGTCCCATGTGAACGGGCTCCCACTCTTTTTTGAGGAGACTGTCTTGAATTCACTGCTTCCCAACCTTCGCCTGCAATGCGCTGCGAATCCGTCGGTGCAACCGGATGCAAAATATAGCGAGCGACAGCAAGCGATACTCGGCGGGCAAGCCTATCTGCGTGCGGAACAGCAGATCAAGCGCTGGCCGGGGTATGCGCCCACGCCGCTGTGCGAGCTCAAGGGCCTGGCCAAGGCTGCCGGCGTCGCGCAGGTCCTGTACAAGGACGAGGCCGACCGCTTCGGTCTCGGCAGCTTCAAGGCGCTGGGCGGCGCCTACGCCGTCAGCCGCCTGTTGATCCGCGAAATCGAAGCGCGCACCGGCCGTGCCGATGTTTCGGTCGAGGACCTGCTGTCCGGCCGTTATCGTGATATCGCGCGCGATATCACCGTGACCTGCGCAACGGACGGCAATCACGGCCGCTCGGTAGCGTGGGGGGCCCAGCGCTTCGGCTGCCAGTGTGTGATTTACATCCACGCGACCGTGAGCGAAGGACGCAAGCAGGCCATCGAACACTATGGCGCGCAGGTGGTGCGCACAAGCGGGAACTATGACGACTCCGTACGGCAAGCCGCCGACGATGCCGCGCGGCTGGGCCGCTTCGTCGTATCCGACACGTCCTATGAAGGCTATATGGATGTGCCGAAGGATGTAATGCAAGGCTACGCCCTGATGGCCGATGAGGCGCTGCAACAACTTCCGGCTGGGCAAGTTCCGACGCACGTATTCCTGCAGGGCGGCGTGGGTGGTCTGGCGGCGGCGGTCTGCGCGCATTTCTGGGAGCAGCTCGGTGCATCCCGCCCGCGTTTTGTCGTGGTGGAACCCGACAAGGCGGCCTGCCTGTACGAGAGTGCCCGTGCCGGCAAGCCAGTCGCCGTGCATGGCGATCTCGACACCGTCATGGCCGGCCTGGCTTGTGGCGAGGTGTCGTTGCTGGCATGGGAGATCCTGCATCCTGGCGCGCACGCTTTCCTGACCATCGACGACGAATCGGCGCTGGAGACGGTACGGCTGCTGGCCGCCGGCCGTTACGGCGACGCGCCGCTGGTGGCGGGCGAATCCGCAGTCGCCGGCCTGGCCGGTTGCCTCGGCGCGCTTGGCGATGCACAAGTGCGCGCGCAGCTTGGCCTCGACGCCGGCAGCCGCATCCTGGTATTCGGCAGCGAGGGCGCCACCGATGCGGAGCTTTACCAGCGCATCGTCGGGAAGTCGCCCGAGCAAGTCAGGATGGCGGCTTGAAGATGCGCACGACAACGAATCGGACTGCCGCGCCGCACATCGATTTGCCCCGCCTGTTGGGCCGGATCGCAGCGCTGGCGCAGGTCGGCGCGATCGACGGCGGCGGTGTCAGCCGGCTCGCGCTGACCGACGAGGACCGTCTCGGGCGCGATCTGGTGGTGAGTTGGATGCGCGAGCTTGGGCTGGCGGTGAGCATCGACACGATAGGAAATGTGGTCGGCGTGCGGGGAGGACGTGAGGATCTTGCGCCGGTCATGACTGGCTCGCACATCGATACCGTCCGTACCGGTGGGCGCTATGACGGCAACCTCGGCGTGCTCGCTGGCCTTGAAGTGGTGGCCGCCTTAAACGATGCCGGCATCGCCACGCGGCGGCCCCTGGCGGTTGCCTTCTTCACTAACGAGGAGGGTGCGCGTTTCGCGCCGGACATGATGGGCAGCCTGGTATTCCAGGGCGACCTCCCGTTGCAGCAAGCGCTCGATACCAAGGGCATAGACGGCAGCACGGTCGGCGAGAATCTGCGGCGCATCGGCTATAACGGCACGCATCCGGTCGGCACGAATCAGCTGCACGCCTTTGTCGAGCTACATGTGGAACAGGGACCGGTGCTGGAGCATGAGGGCGTCACAATTGGCGCTGTCACCGGCGTGCAGGGGATTCACTGGACGGAATTCACGGTTGAAGGCACGTCGAATCACGCCGGCACCACGCCGATGCGCCTGCGGCATGACGCTGGCCTGGTTGCGGCACGCATCGCCTGCTTCGCGCGGGACCTGGCGCGCGAGTTGGGCAGTGGCCAGTTGGCAACGGTGGGGCAGGTCAAGCTCTCGCCGAACCTGGTCAATGTGATCCCGAACCTGGCCGTGTTCACGCTGGACCTGCGCAATGCCGATCAGGCGATCCTGGCCGAAGCGGTGCGCCGCACCTTCGATTTTGCGCACGAGCTGGCGCGAGACGAGGGGGTAAAGCTGTCCCATCGCTCGCTTGCCGACTTTGCCCCCGTTGCGTTCGACAACCAGATCATCGGCCGGGTGGAAGCGATCGCCCGTCGGCATGGCCACACTGTACAGCGCATTGCGAGCGGCGCCGGCCACGACGCACAGATCCTGGCACGTATGTGTCCTGCCGGCATGATCTTCGTGCCCAGTGTCGGCGGTCTGTCCCACAACGTTGCCGAGTTTACCGACGACAGCGATATCGAGGCGGGCGCCAGTGTCCTGCTCGATTTGCTGCTCGAACTAGCTGAACAAAAGGAATAGGAGTCCAATTCATGCCACGCTATATCAATGTCGCCGCCGCCCAGCTTGGGCCAATTCAACGCGCCGACTCCCGCCGGGACGTCGTCGAGCGCCTGCTCGCGCATCTTCACCAGGCGCATGCCATGGGCTGCCAGTTGGTTGTATTTCCGGAGCTTGCGCTGACCACCTTCTTTCCGCGCTGGTATCTGGAAGATCCGGCCGAACTCGATGCTTTCTACGAGCGCGAGATGCCTGGTGCGGAAACCCGCGTGCTGTTCGAGACCGCAGCCAGGCTTGGAATCGGTTTCTATCTCGGCTACGCCGAGCTTGCGCTGGAACAAGGTGTCGCAAGGCGTTACAACACCTCCATCCTGGTCGGGCAGGACGGCGCCATCGTCGGGAAATACCGCAAAGTTCATCTTCCCGGGCATGCAGAGCATGAACCTTGGCGCGACTTCCRGCATCTCGAAAAGCGCTACTTTGAACCGGGTCTCGGTTTTGACGTCTGGCGTGCCTACGGCGGTGTGATCGGCATGGCTCTGTGCAATGACAGGCGCTGGTCGGAAACCTACCGGGTGATGGGCCTGCAGGGCGCGGAAATGATCTTGTTGGGATACAACACCCCGGTACATAACCCGCCCGCGCCAGAGCATGACGATCTGTCGATGTTTCACAACCACCTCGTCATGCAGGCCGGCGCCTACCAGAACGGCACCTGGGTGGTTGGCGTTGCCAAAGCCGGCAAGGAAGAAGGCTGCGAGATGATCGGCGGCACTTGCATCATTGCCCCGTCGGGCGAGATCGTGGCGGCATGCTCGACCAAAGGGGACGAGCTGGCAATCGCTCGCTGCGACCTCGATCTTTGCCGCTCCTATAAGACTACGACGTTTAATTTCGATCGCCACCGCCGCCCGGATGCGTATGGGCTGATCACCTCGCGTCGGGGCGCCATCGAACCAGAGCATCTGGTGGCCTGACCGGCAGTCTTACCCAGCTTCCCAAAACAATAATTTCAGCGAGCGCCTTGCGGCGCCCGCAGGGGAGCGTTTTGTCTTAAAAAACCAACGGAGGAACAAAGTGAGTGATTCCCTGCAAACGGCCGGCGCCGTCAAGCCCGCTTCGCGCGTTGGGGCAAGTGCGGTGTCCGCACACGACAATGCCCTGTACAGCAAGGTGGCGTGGCGCCTGCTGCCATTCCTGATGGTGTGCTATATCGCTGCATTCCTGGATCGCGTCAATGTCGGCTTTGCCAAACTGCAAATGCTGGACGACCTGAAGTTCAGCGAAACGGTTTATGGCCTCGGGGCTGGTGTCTTCTTTATCGGATACTTCTTGTTTGAAGTACCGAGCAATGTCCTGATGCACCGCATTGGGGCCCGAAAAACGCTGGCTCGCATCATGATCCTGTGGGGTTGCATCTCCGCAGCGATGGCAGTGACGCAGACAGCCACTCAGTTCTACGAGTTGCGCTTCCTGCTCGGTGCGGCTGAGGCTGGTTTTTATCCAGGGATCATTCTGTATTTGACCTACTGGTTCCCATCGCACCGGCGCGGGCAGATCATTGCCGTGTTCATGACGGCAGTGCCTTTTGCCGGCATCCTGGGCGGGCCACTGTCTGGCGGGATCATGCAAGGCCTACACAGTCATGGCGGCTTTGCCGGCTGGCAATGGATGTTCCTGATCGAGGCCGTTCCGTCGATCCTCCTCGGCCTGGCCGTGCTCTGGTACTTGGATGATCGCATCGGCGATGCGGCCTGGCTCAATGCCAGCGAAAAGGCACGCCTTGTCCAGAACCTGGCGGCGGAGAAGGCGGTAAAGGTCGAACATATCTCGCTGTGGAAACTGCTGAAGGACCGGCGGGTTGTGCATATGGCATTGATCTGCTACTGC
The DNA here is from genome assembly GCF_056399885.1 of Cupriavidus sp. 01L45. Classification (NCBI taxonomy): domain Bacteria; kingdom Pseudomonadati; phylum Pseudomonadota; class Betaproteobacteria; order Burkholderiales; family Burkholderiaceae; genus Cupriavidus; species Cupriavidus sp. 01L45. Next base: position 5,919 of record NZ_JBFTSG010000011.1, read on the forward strand.
ACGGTTTCCAGCTTGTCCGGGCTTGCCTTCTGGATTCCGTCAGTCATCAAATCCACCGGTGTGGTGTCCCTTCTGGAGATCGGGTTCCTGACCGCGATTCCCAACGCCTGTGCCGTGGTATCCATGGTGCTGGTGTGCCGTCACTCGGATGCGACCCGCGAGCGCCGCTGGCACATGATCATTCCCTTTCTCATCGGCGGCAGCGGCCTCGCCCTGAGCACGCTGTTCAGCCACAACCCGACACTCGCCGTTGCCATGCTATCGATTGCGGCGGCCGGCTGCATGGTTTGCTCGCCGCTGTTCTGGAGCCTGCCCACCGCCTTCCTGGAAGGCAAGAGCGCCGCCGCCGGCATTGCCGCGATCAATGCGTTCGCCGGTCTGGCTGCCTTCGCCAGCCCATACGCGATTGGCTGGATCAAGGATCTCACCGGCTCGACCAACTGGGGCATGTACTTCCTCGCCTCCTTCACGGTGATCGGCGCCATCCTCGTCTATCGCGTGCCGAAAACACTGGTGAACCGCTAACCGGCCTTGTGGGGACGCCCGGCGTCCCTTCCCCCAAAATTGGAGTTCAGCATGACAACCGATGTCGTTACCCTGACGCAGGAGATGGTCCGCATTCCCAGCCTTTCCGGAAAGGAGGGGGAGATGGCAGCACTGATGGCGCGGCGCATGCGCGAGTTCGGCTTTAGTTCCGTGACCACGGACCGGAACGGTTCGGTCCTGGGCCTGATCGGCCCGGAGGACGCCGAAGTCGCACTGCTATTCGACGGTCACATGGACGTCGTGCCCGTGACCGGTACCTGGCGCTTCGATCCCTTCGGCGGGACCCTTCATGAAGGCCGGATCTACGGCCGCGGAAGTACCGATATGAAGGGGGGGATTGCAGCGGCAATCTGCGGTGTTGCCGCTGCTGCACGCGAGGGATGCCTCACGCGCCGTGTGGCGGTATCCGCCAGCGTGCTCGAAGAAGTGATCGAAGGCTATGCCCTGTCCTCGGTTCTCGATGCGTGCGTACCCGCCGCGGTTGTCATCTGCGAGCCTTCAAAGCTCCAGATCAAGGCCGCGCAAAAGGGTCGACTGGAAATCCAGCTGACCTTCCACGGCAAGCCGGCGCATGCAGCCACCCCGCACCTTGGCGTMAATCCGCTGCATGCGGCGGCCCGCGCACTGCTTGCGCTGGAAACACTGGCGTTGCCCGGCGATCCGCGCCTGGGACAAGCCTTGCTGGTACCGACCGATATCGTTTCGTCGCCGTACCCTTCGATCTCGATGATTCCGCTTTCCACTACCGTTCGCTTCGACCGCCGGACCCTGAGCGGCGAATGCAGGGAGGATGTCCTTGGCAGCATCAGCGCCTGCCTGAAAGCCGCGGGCTTGGAGGACTTTACGCTGGCGGTAAGCGACGATCAGGTGGAGACGTTCACCGGCGAACGAGCTAGCCCTTCGCGTTGGCTGCCCGCGTGGCAACAGGCCGACGATCACCCGCTGGTACGCGCCGCCGTGGAAGCAGTCACGCGCTCCGGCATCAAACCGCGCGTGGGCAGTTGGGCTTTCTGCACCAATGGCTCCGAGTCCGCCGGGCGCCGTCGCATCCCTACCATCGGCCTGGGCCCGGGCGCTGAAGAAGACGCCCACACGATAGACGAGTCCATTGCCGTGGATCAATTGGAGGCAGCGTGCGCTGTCTATAAGCACCTGGCGTTGATTACAGCGGGTAAGGAGTGATTTAGTCGGGCGGCTTTCGCACTGCCGCACGGAGAAGTCCGAGGCAAGCTTCCCGTCGGGATGATCGAAGTAGCCGAGCGGGAAGATCCCACTCCTCCACGAGGACCGGAATGACGGACGCTTGTCTCCTTCGAGCCATTGACCCAACCCCTGGTTGCCTGTGGGCGGCGCGATAGTGCTGTAGACGCGGACAACGCGCGAGCCGCCGCAGATCTACCCGAAAATGTTGCGAGCTCGGGTTGCGCTGCACCAACACCCCGCTGTAGGCAAGTGGCAGCGGACTCACCAGCCCGCCGGTGTCAGCCAGCAGCCGCAAGTCGGGACTCCGGTCGCACAGTCGAAGTTGCCGGGCGTCATATAAGCCATGGCCTCGACTCGCTGTGTCAACGCATGAGCCGTCGTCATGCTGCCGTCGCCCGGCAACCTAGCTCTGATTGGTGGGCCTACGGCACCAACGGATTATGAGTCCGCTGCTCTAACCAGGCATGAACTAGAGGCCCGATGGAGCGGGTGAAGGGAATCGAACCCTCGTCATAAGCTTGGAAGGCTTCTGCTCTACYATTGAGTTACACCCGCGTGCGATGCGCGGCATGATAGCAACTACCCCAATCGGCGTGGCATTATTTGTTCGGTTAGACAACCCTATCCTTCTGCGCCACCCTCGAATTACGGCCCCAAGAAAATCGGCGTGCCGCGAGCGATCCATCACACATCCGTGCTCGCGGAAGCGGCCCCCATTAAACATCACCTGCTTATGCCGGGCGCCAGGCCTAGTCGAGACTTGGGTTGCAGGTCTAAGAGCCATCCCTTTCAAGGTGATTAAACGACACGTCCAGCCTTGATGACACGGGCGGTAGAAACATGCCGCCGTGCTACGCATCCAGCCACATAGCCTTTCTTCTTCGGCGCTTTCGGTCCCCGCGTATGTTTGCGCATCGCGCGGGGATCAACGTGCGTCGCCATCCTGATCAACTCGCGACCGAGCTGAGCTGGGGTGAGGAGGTCATAGGCCTGCCACACCTCGGGCGGCACCGCGATCATCATGCCGGCATAAGTTGCCCGGATTTCGCTGGCGAGGTAATACGGTGAGATCTCGATGTCGCTGGTATCCAGCTCATGCCGGATTCTCACCGCAGTCGCAATCACGCTCAGTACGTTATACGCGAGCGCCGCCACGCCGAAGGCCAGCAGCGCCGCGCGCGGCTGGCTCAACGAGCGAATCTCACTATTGAGCACCGATTCCAGCCGCTGAAACAGATTCTCTATGCTCCAGCGTCGCCGGTATAGCCGGGCGACTGCCTCGGCCGTCAGATAGGCGGCCGGGACATTGGTCAGCAGGCGGACGACGGTATCACCATCCTCGGTGGTGCCATCCAGATGCAGTTCGATGCGCCGCAGCACCTGCGGCGCGTTTGATTCATCTGGGATGCTGACCGCTTGCTCGTACACAGTGCCGGCTTCGACCCGGCCCATTTCGCGTAACGGCTCCAGCTCGCTGGGGCTCGGATTGCGGCCGTGCTCCCGCACGATGAAGGCGCTGCCGCGACGCTGCCACCCGGCAAGAATCGCCCGGGTGCTGAAGTTGCGATCGGCGATCCACAGTTCGGCCGGCTGGGCCGATGCGAGCAGGGTTTCCATGATGGCCCGCTCCTGGGCATGCGCATCTTCACAGGGCACCAGATCGACGATCATCGCCGTGTCCGGGTCATAGACTACCAATGACTGCCCTGGCAAGGCCGCACCCCGAAACCCCCGCAATGGTTTCAGGCGCTTTTCGCTCGCCGGCAAATGGCTGCCATCCACGATGCGCAGGCGATAGCCATTCACCGATGGCGGCTGCTTGCGCAACATCGGTTGCTCGACCGGCCCCAGCCGCTGCGCACTGCCTTGCACCAGGCCACGAACCAGCCCCGGCTCGGTCCGGCTTAGCTTGTCGTACAGCGCGGTGATGGAAACCGGCAGCGCCGGACTGGCCTTGGCTGCCGCATGCACCGACGGGCGCAGCCCCACGGCGACCAGCGACATGATTTCCACCGTCGTCGAGAACAATAACTCGCGCGTGTACTGCGTTTCACGCTCTTGCTCGAACAACTCGTCGATCCAGGCCGGATCCAGGGCGCGTTGCAACCCCAGGCGCGCCATCACGCTAACAGGGCTGTGTTCGAGAAAGCGTTCCACCACTGCGTCCAGTACCACGCCATTGACTCCGGTTTCTGTTCGAGAACACGGAGGTTGCCCTAATTTTCGTCACCTTGAAAGGGGTGGCTCTAACACGGTCCCTTGCTTGGCATCGCGCCGCAACTTCGAGACCGCCATGCTGGCGCTCGTGTACCCATGCGTTCGACGGAAAGCCGGAGGAAGCCACCATCGTCGCGCGCGTCATTGTGACGAATGACTCCTTCGATTGCGACGCCTGCCAGCCGCTCGTTGAGCACGATCGGCTGGTTGTACACGATGCGATGCTGGTCCAGCACGTGCGGCGCGCCACCGGGGATCGACGCGTGCATAAAACCGGTGGGGCTAGGTGTCGAGACTCATGGATTCGCTCGATGCCTGCTGCCCGCTTCCCCAGAGTTCGGTGATCGCGCGTTCGCTGGAACTCCACCGCGCGGTTGTTCGCGCGCGACAACCGGCCAGGCATTTCGAGCGCGCGCATCGTGGTCGAAATAGGGGCCGGTTCGGTGCAAATTGTAACCCTCCAGGCTCAACAATTCTTACGCCTTCGTGGCCGTATCAGTCGTCGCGGGATCTGCTTGCGTGCATCGCTCTTCCCCTGAAGCCTCTGAACGCACTTCCGGCCGTTTCGTTCGCCACCATAGTACATATTTTATCGTTATAAATCATGCAGTTAAGATATTTTTAAGGTAGTTAATGCGTGCTGCTTTGACAGTCAATCGTCCGACTCCTAGGATTGACCTCGTGATCTCGTTTTGCATCCAGCGTTGAACGTAACCAGTAGCTCGACGCAACCCTCGCGCGCTTTGCACTCGCCGATGCGAACTGCTGGACCAGGCCACATACATCCCTTTCGAAGTCATCTCACGGAGCTATCTCATGCTTGAGTGGAAACAGGAAATTCAGGACATCAGTTCTCGCCTCAAAGAACTGTCCACGCGCACGCCGGACACCATTCGCGGTTTTGGGCTTATCGCTGGTGCGGGTGCCAAAACCGAGCAACTCGGCGCGAAGACGCGTGAACTCATCGCGCTGGCCGTCGCAGTCACCACGCGCTGCGATGGTTGCATCGCCTTCCATGCAGCCGAGGCCGTCAAGCTCGGCGTGTCCGACGAAGAGATCGCAGAAGCGCTCGGCGTCGCCATCAACCTGAACGCCGGCGCCGCCATTACGTACAGCACGCACGTGCTGGACGCCATCGACGCGCTGAAGCAAGCCTAACCGTTACACCCTGACAGGATCCCATCATGACCAATCCCAAGCTTGAAGTACTGACCCCTCAAAACAGCCAGTTGATTTTCATTGACCACCAGCCGCAGATGGCATTCGGTGTCCAGTCCATGGACCGGCAGGTGCTGAAGAACAACGTCGTCGGCCTCGCCAAGGCAGCGAAGATCTTCAACATCCCGACCACCATCACGACCGTGGAAACGCAAAGCTTCTCGGGATTCACCTACCCGGAGCTGCTCGACGTTTTCCCCGGCCAGCCCCTGCTCGAGCGCACTTCAATGAATTCGTGGGACGACCAGAAGGTTCGTGACGCGCTGGCGGCGAACGGTCGCAAGAAGATCGTGGTCTCGGGCTTGTGGACGGAGGTTTGCAACAACACCTTCGCACTCAGCGCCATGGCCGATGCCGGGTACGAAATCTATATGGTGGCCGACGCCTCAGGCGGCATTACGAAGGAAGGACATGACTTCGGCATGCAGCGCATGATCCAGGCCGGCGTCGTACCCGTGACGTGGCAACAGGTGGTGCTCGAATGGCAGCGCGACTGGGCGCGTCGCGATACGTATGACGCCCTCATGAGTGTGGTCAGGGAACACTCCGGCGCATACGGGATGGGTGTCGACTACGCTTACACCATGGTGCACAAAGCGCCACAGCGAGCGGTCGGCTCTCATGAGATCGTGCCTCCGGTTCCGGCAAAGTAATCGGCGGCCCTCCGTCTCATTTGGTGGCCCGCGTCCGGCCCGATGCAGCGTAATAGTGTGGCCGGACGTGCCCAGCAGCAGCAGGAGAGATGTGCCGATGAAGATCTATCTGTTCTCATTAGGTGCCGGCGTTCTGGTCGGCGTCAGCTACTACCTGATCGGCGTGCGGTCGCCCGCGCCACCGCTCGTTGCACTGGTCGGGCTGCTCGGCATTCTTGCCGGAGAGCAGTTCATACCGATCAGTCAGCAATATTTCCGTGGCGCCGTCCACTCGACAGTGAAGCGCGCATCAAATGACGCAACCGCAGCGTCCGGCACATTGCAGTACGGCGTCTCCGGCACTACGGCTGTGCGCAAGTCTGCAAAGAACGAGGAGACCCGCTCATGATTGCCTCCGCCAAAGCCCCCGACCTGATCCTGCACAACGGCCGGATTACCACGCTTGACAAGGCGAAGCCAGTCGCAACTGCCGTTGCCATCCACGAGGGACGATTTTCAGCGATTGGCGGCGACGCCGAGATCCTGTCTCTGGCAGGACCGGCAACGAACGTGATCGACCTTAAGGGACGGTCCGCCTTGCCAGGACTGATCGACAACCATACGCACGTCGTGCGCGGTGGCCTGAACTTCAACATGGAACTGCGGTGGGACGGCGTGCGCTCGCTTGCCGATGCGATGAACATGCTGAAGCGCCAGGTTGCCATTACGCCGCCACCCCAATGGGTTCGGGTGGTAGGTGGCTTCACGGAGAATCAGTTCGTCGAAAGGAGACTTCCCACCATCGACGAACTCAATGCCGTCGCGCCCGATACGCCTGTATTCATCCTTCATCTTTACGACCGCGCGTTGCTGAATGGCGCCGCCCTGCGGGCCGTGGGCTACACGAAGGACACGCCCGAGACGCCGGGCGGGCAGATCATGCGAGACGGCGACGGCAACCCAACTGGCCTTCTTCTTGCCAAGCCAAACGCGACGGTCCTCTACGCCACGCTGGCCAAGGGCCCAAAACTGCCATTCGACTACCAGCTCAATTCCACCCGTCATTTCATGCGCGAGCTGAACAGGCTGGGCGTGACGAGCGTCATCGATGCGGGCGGCGGATCGCAGAACTACCCCGAAGACTACGAAGTCATCCGCAAGCTTGCAGACGAGGGGCAAATGACGATTCGTCTGGCCTACAACCTGTTCACGCAGAAGCCGAAAGCGGAAAAAGATGACTTCCTGAACTGGACCAGATCGTCGAAGTACAAGCAAGGCGACGAGTATTTCCGTCATAACGGTGCCGGCGAAATGCTGGTGTACTCAGCGGCCGATTTCGAAGACTTTCGCGTACCGCGGCCGGACATGCCGCCGCAGATGGAAGCGGATCTGGAAGACGTCGTACGCGTGCTCGCCGAGAATCGCTGGCCATGGCGCATGCATGCCACCTACGATGAAACCATCAGCAGAGCGCTGGATGTGTTTGAAAAAGTGAATCGCGACATTCCCCTGAGCGGACTGAACTGGTTCTTCGATCATGCCGAGACCATCTCGGAGCGATCAATGGACCGTATCGCCGCCCTCGGCGGCGGTATCGCGGTGCAGCATCGCATGGCGTACCAAGGTGAATACTTCGTCGAACGATATGGCGCCAAGGCTGCCGAGGCGACGCCGCCGGTTGCGCGAATGCTGGAGAAAGGCGTGCGAACGTCGGCCGGGACCGACGCGACGCGCGTGGCGTCATACAACCCCTGGGTGTCTCTAGCCTGGCTGGTGACAGGCAAGACCGTCGGAGGCCTGCGCCTGTATCCGCATCGGAATCTCCTTGACCGTGATACCGCGCTGCGCATGTGGACAGAGAAGGTGGCGTGGTTCTCGAACGAGGAAGGCGCCAAGGGTCAGGTCATGGCCGGTCAATTGGCCGACCTGATCGTTCCGGACCGCGACTTCTTCACCTGTTCTGAAGACGAGATTGTGAACACGACGTCGGACCTGACGATCGTTGGCGGCCGCGTTGTCTACGGGGCAGGCGATTTCCAGCATCTTGACCGCAATGCGCCACCGCCGGCGATGCCTGACTGGTCGCCCGTCCGCAAATTCGGTGGCTTCGGCGCCTGGAAGGACTCGGACGGCAAGCGCGAACGCGCATTGCAGCAGGTGGCCGCGGCGTCCTGCGCTTGTGCAAAAACCTGTGCGGTCCATGGGCACGACCATGCCCGCGCCTGGGCGAGCAATGCGCCGACATCCGACCTGCGCTCGTTCTGGGGTGCGCTGGGCTGTGCCTGCTGGGCGGTGTGACATGGAATATCGCGCGCAAGTCAATCCGCCTTGGGTTGCCACCCTGCTCACGCAGCCATGGCTGCCGCCTGCGGCCCGTGCCATGCTTGTCTCCGCCTACGTCATAGGCGGTCTGACCAAGCTGTTCGGCTTCCACGCCGCCGTGCTCGAGATGGAACACTTCGGATTGCACCCGGGGGGGTTGTGGGCGGTGGCAACCATCATTGTCGAACTTGGCGGCTCAGTCTGCGTAATCTTCAATCGATGGCTGTGGTTGGGCGCCGGTGGGCTGGGCGTGCTGACGTTGGTCGCCATGCTCGTGGCCAATGACTTCTGGAATCTGGCAGGAAACGCGAGGCTTATGGCGTTGAATGGATTCTTCGAGCACCTCGGCCTCATCGCGGCGCTGCTCATGGCGACCATCCTCGCTGGAGCGGCGCCCCTCACCGGCAATTCCGCCCGCAATCAAAACTGGAAGGAATTTCATCAATGAACCTGAATCTTCGTTCTGCCGTTGTCACGGCGGCACTCGTCGCGGGCCTGGCTGTGTCTGCTCTTGTGCCGTCTGTTGCGTCCGCAGCGTCCGCCAGCGCGCCACCGCTCGCTGTTGGCCCCCAGTACGACACGACCCACGTCTACGTGGCGCCGGAAGATTTCGACAAGTTTACGGACAGCTTCGTGGCAACCTTTGGGGGCCACAAGTCACAACAGGGCGTATTCCAGGTTACGCCGACGCCCAGTCAGACGATGTCGCAGCTCGTCTTTACCCCGGTTGGCACGGTGTCCGTGTTCGGCTTCAAGACGCCCGTCCCGTATCCCTTCGGAAGCGAGCGAACCGGCTATCTTGTAGAAGACATGGACGCAGCCGTCAGGTCCGCCCGGGAGCACGGTGCGGACGTCAAGGTTGCGACGTTCCCGGATCCTATCGGCCGCGATGCCATCATTACGTGGCCTGGCGGCGTCAACATGCAACTCTACTGGCACACCCAGGCACCCAAGTATGACGCCCTCGAAACCGTCCCGGAGAATCGCGTCTATGTGTCACCCGAGCGCGCCGATGCGTTGATTCGTGACTTTGTTGCCTTCTCCCGCGGCAAAGTCGTGTCTGATGATCCGCATGCGGCCGGCGTTGAGATCGGCAATCCGACAGGCACGTATAGGCGTGTGAGACTCGACTCCGGCTTCGGCAAGATGACGATACTGGTGACCAACGGGCATTTGCCGTACCCCTTCGGCCATGAAATGACCGGCTATGAAGTCAAGGATCTCGCCGCCACACTGGCGAAGGCGAAAGGCGCGGGAGCAACGGTGCTGGTGCAGCCGTTTACGTCGGACCAGCGCGAGTCTGCGCTGGTTCAGTTCCCAGGCGGATACATCGCAGAAATCCATGCAACGGTCCGGTGACGGACGACGTATTACGGAAGGTGAATGATGAGACGTGATGACACCCTGCTCGCGTGCATAGCTGGCTACGTCGACACCCTTAGTGTCGTGGCACTTTTCGGGCTGCTCACCGCCCACGCCATGGGCAAGGACTTCGTGCTGATGAAGCTGATGGCCATTCCCGCCTTCCTGGCCGGCGTGGTTATCACGAGTCTGGTTGCGAGTACCGAAGCCGTGGCATCGCAAAACGCGGCATGGCGTGTCTACGCAATGCAGGCTGCGCTGATGCTTGCCTTTTGCGCCGCCGGCATTGCCGCTGCTCCCATCGTTCACCCCGACGACATACTGGTCATCCTTTGCGGGATGCTCGGTGCGGCGGCGATGGGAGTACAAAACGCACGCGACCGTTTGATCTCGCGGCAGGGGCATGTGCCCAACACCGTCAAGGCGGAACACATGACGCAGATAGTGCTGGACCTGTTCGAACTGCTGTCGCCAGCGAGTTCATCCGACACGAAAGCCACCTCGCGCGAACGCCTGGAAAGAACTGCCCCCGCGGTCTCGTCGTTCGCATGCGGAGCTGTGGGCGGCGCAATAGGTTACGCCAATGTGGGCTTCTGGGCACTACTATTGCCCTTCCTCGCGCTCTTGTGGCTGACGTTCAATGCGTCAAGACGGCAACAAGGCGTGACCGCTCCTCTGACCCGCATGGATGGTGGCAGCCAGCAAAGTCGGACGGCAAGCCCAGCCGGCCGCTAGCTTCGCAACGAGTACTACCTGCGGCGACCAACACTTGGCGCGCATCCAAAAGTGTCACAGGAGTGAGCGCCATGACTCGCGCATTGTTCCGCCCCCTCTACGAAATGAATACTCTCTCGTGCCTGGTCATGAGTTGTGTTGTTCTGACGCTAGCATTCGCTGGAAATGCGTATGCGGAGCAAGCCGAAGAAGCGAGCATAGAGAGTGTGCCTGCTTGTTCCGCCAGGCGCCCTGAGGTACTTTTCAATCGCTGGCAGGAAGATTGGTCGGCGCTTGCGGATCCATGCGTGCCACGAGAGCCGCTCGACGGCTTGAAGTACATCCCGCTTGGCGGGGATCCCAAATCCTATCTGTCGCTGGGCGCGAACTTGCGGGAGCGCATGGAGGTCAACAATGCGCCGCTCTTCGGACTCGGTACGGCACGCAACGACACCTATGTCATCCAACGCGCGCAGATCAGCGCCGATGCGCGTATTGGCCCGTATTTGCAGGTTTTTGCCCAGATCGAGGATGCGAGGCCGTTTGGCAAAGATGCGGTCACGCCCGTAGACAAGAATCCGGTGGACCTGGAGCAGGCCTTCGTGGCATGGGTCAGCCCGTTGGGTCCCGGCACATTCAAGTTTCGCGTCGGGCGCCAGGAAATGGCGTTCGATCTGCAGCGGTTCATTTCCGTGCGCGATGGTCCGAATGTACGGCAGGCTTACGATGCGGTCTGGGCAGACTACGAATACGGAAAGTGGCGATTTATCGGCTACCTGACGCAGCCCGTTCAGTATCGCGATGCGGAGGTATTCGACGATGTCTCCAACCGTCGCCTGACCTTTAGTGGCGCGCGTTTCGAACGCAAGGATGTCGGACCCGGCGACCTGTCCGGCTACTACTCCGCCTATAACCGCTCCAGCGCCAATTATCTGGATGCGGCGGGCGGTGAGCACCGCAATGTTTTCGATCTCCGCTACTCTGGAAAGGCCAGCCGCATCGATTGGGATGTCGAGACGATGTACCAGTCCGGTCATGTCGGAAACAAATCCATCAATGCGTGGGCCGTGGGCTCCATCGTCGGCTACACGCTTGACATGCCATGGTCACCGCGCCTGGCGCTGCAGGTCGATGGGGCGTCGGGTGACAAGCATCCAGGAGACGGAAGTCTGGGCACGTTCAATCCCCTGTTCCCCAATGGCTACTACTTCACGCTTGCCGGCTATACGGGCTATGCAAACATCCTTCACGTCAAGCCATCGATCAAGGTCAAACCGAAGAGTAACCTGACAATCCTGGGGGCAGTCGGATTCCAGTGGCGTCAGACGACAGCGGACGCCGTGTACCAACAGCCCAATGTTCCTGTGCCCGGTACGGCCGGAAGAGGCAGCAAATGGACAGGCGCCTATCTGCAACTGCGTGCTGACTGGGCCATTACCGCGCACCTGACAGGTGCGGTCGAAGCCGTGCATTTCCAGGTGGGCGACTCGATTCGTAATATCGGCGGACGCAATTCAGACTACGTTGGGGTGGAGCTAAAATACGGCTGGTAGAGGGCCCCTTTCCACGGTACGTGAACATTTTGTCTAGCTTGCGATCCGGTAATGGCAGTAGTCCCTCTTGGGGTCGGCGCCGCACCCCGTGCGGGCCAGGTGTGCCATTCGCCTCAAATCTGGAGCATCGACTAGAAGAGGACCCGATCCATGAACATGGTTGAAATGCTGCAAGCGGCGGGCATTGATGGCCACAAGGCCGACTTTTACCTCGCCTCACTGGAACTGGGCGAAGCAACTGTTGCTGCAATCGCACAAAAAGCAGGTATCGGGCGAACTAATGCCTACGAAGTGCTGGACAGGCTCGTAGCGTCGGGCTTCGTATCGACGATCCAGAAAGGCGCACGCTCTTATGTAATTCCACAGGATCCGATCATGCTGTTACGCAAGATCGAATCTCAGCGTCAAATCATTCAGGAAGTTCTCCCTCAACTCCGCTCCATTCACAATTCCTCTGGAGGAAAACCGAAAGTCCGATTTTTCTCGGGATTGGAGGGCATCAAGACTGTCATGAGTGAAACGCTGGAATGTCAATCGAAAGAAGTCAGCGCGATCATGTCTAACAGCGAGYTGTTCCGTACCCCAGGCTTTGACTTCATCAATGATCTTATAGCCCGTCGCGCGAAGGCAGGGATCAATATGCGCGTCATTCGTACTGGGCCGGGCGATTCTCGGGATTTATGGCGATCGTCAAAAAAGGACCGGCGAGAACTTCGGTGCGCACCGGAGGACTTTGAAATGGGTGTGACAACTTATCTATTCGACGACAAAGTGTCCATCATTTCCTCACGTGCCGAGCACTATGCACTGTCGATCCAAAGCCCGGAGTTCTTTGCTTTTCAGATGAGCCTCTTCGAAATACTCTGGAGCGTTAGCGCTCCAGTTAGTGCGAGCTAAGCCCAAGGTTTGACTCGAACCAGTGCTCGCTCTTCTGGCAACACGCATCGTGGGATGCGTGCATTGCGCCTGCCGCAGCGACCGCCGCCCTGACCGTCGCCCTGACAGGGCGGTGGATCCGCGCAATCTCGGCCGCAAGCGACGCACCTGGCGGGAGCCCACTGCCGCTCCTGGCCCATAGTCACTAAGGGCTCGGACGATTCATCGTCAAATCAGACACAGCCCGCTATCCAAGACGACACGAGCACTCTGCGGAGGACGCAGATGCGCTTAAATCCAAAGCGACCTGAAAGTTGCTTTTTATCAAGCGCCTCATGAATTACTTAAACCAATTTCGTTCGCTTAGATAGTACAATATTTATTCTTATAAATCATATATTTAGTACGTTTTTTGAAAATTTTGGTCGCATAATTTTGACGTGAAAATGCCTGCCTTCTAGACTTCAGTCACCATATCCATTGGGACTGTGCAGAGGAAGGCCATGTCAACACAATCGTCAACTATTCAGCACTCGCAGAAGCACGAGCGCCTTGTGATCGTCGGATCTACCCTCGGGACGCTCTTCGAGTGGTACGACTTTTTCCTGTTCGGCGCTGTTGCGTCGGTATTCTCCAGACTCTTCCTTGCCCCACGTTCCCCGTCCAGCGCCTATCTCTTCGCCCTCATCGCTTTTGGTGTGGGCTTCGCCGTACGTCCGCTGGGCGCACTGCTATTCGGCCGCTTGGGCGATCTGATCGGCCGTAAGTACACCTTCCTCATCACGATCGTCCTGATGGGGGGAGCCACATTCTGCGTTGGCCTGCTTCCGACGTACGAACAGGTCGGATTTCTCGCTCCAATCCTTCTGCTGCTTCGCGTGGTTCAAGGCATTGGACTGGGTGGTGAATATGGCGGCGCTGCCATTTACGTAGCCGAGCACGCGAGCCCCGGCAGAAAGGGCCGCAACACGAGCTGGATCCAGATGACAGGCGCAGGCGGCTCCATCCTCTCGCTGCCGCACTGGTTGAAATGTTCCCCGCGCGGGTTCGATACACCGGCTTGTCGTTCCCGTATCACGTCGGAAACGGAATCTTCGGTGGCTTCTTCCCCGCTGTCGCGTTTGCAATGGTGACATTCACCGGCGATATCGATCCTGGTAGCCGAGATTGATCTAGACGATATCCCTCCAGCAAAGTACGACCTTGACGCAGTCGGCCACTATTCACGGCCAGACGTCTTCCGTGTTCTGGTAAACGAAAACAGCCAGCCGTTGATCGACAGTGGCTACTCCCTCTTTCCTGCCAGCGAATCAAAATGAGCTTTCATATCGAGTATCCCCGCACGATCCCAGCCCAACGGCCGGGAGAGTTTGCACCGGCCGCCCCGAAGTTCCACGTCCGGTGGAACGCCCCCCTTACGACCGTTGTGTCGGACTACATCGCAGTGCAACGTACTCCGGCGGACTTCGGTACGGAACGCGCATTCTTCAAAAGGACTCGCGACGCCTTTGCAAGCGCCTGGGGCCCGGATTGCTTCGATGAGGTGCGACATACCGACGAGGCCGGGTCTACCAATTCGATTGTCATTGCGTACTGGACCGACATTACGCGGTACGCGATCTGGAAGCACCAGGATGCCTTTAACACCTGGTTCGCCTCTCAAGAGCGAGAAGAGGAGAATGTAGGCTACTGGCGTGAAACGCTTACGGTGCCTTATGACAGGATCGAAACCATCTTTTCAGAGCCGTACTATCGGGCGGGGATCGCTCGCACAAAGGGAAGCGAACTGGAGCCCATGTATATCGCTGGCTATTTCGGTGCGATGCGCGACCGGCTGCCGATTTCTGCAGTCGATCCTCTCGCGTCCCCTTACGGCGAATCAGTCCCCCAAGGCGAGTTCTTGGGCGCTTCGCGGGCCCGCATCCGGATTGATGTTCCGCCCAACGTCGTGAACATTCGCTCTGGCCAGTACTGGGAGAAGGCAGAAGGCGACCAACTTGACGACTACTACACCAACCTTCAGCCCAAGCTTGAGACGGGGATGGCCTACCTTAAGGACCATGCCGCAACGACAGGCTGTTTGTCACTGCGTGCGCTGGTTACGCTGGATCAAGAGGGCAACGAGTTGAAGGAAACGTCAAAGCACGGATACTTCCTTTCGCTTGGACAACTTGAACGATGGGCTGCTGGACACAAGAGTCATCTTGACATCTTCAAGCACGCGCTCGCGATGCGCCGGAAGTATCGGGCCGCACGCAGCGTTGTCACCTGGCATGAAGTCTTCGTTCTCGGCACGACGCCGTCTTTTGAGTACGTGAACTGTCACGCCGGCACCGGCTTGCTCCGTTTTGCCCACGCATGGGGAAAGATCGTCGCCGCGATCGGATGAGGACGAACACCATGACAACCAAAAGACCTACAAACTTGGTTCCGATTCGACTGTACTCGATGACGTATTCGGGCCACGGCCATCGCGTTCAATTGCTATTGTCGCTACTCTGCCTGCCTTACGAGAAGATCGATATTGAGCCGCAAAGCGGCAACCTGCAAACGCCAGAATTCCTTGCGCGGAGCCCTTTCGGGGAGGTCCCCGTCATCATTGACGGCGATACGACGCTCTACGATTCAAACGCGATTCTGGTGTACTCGGCTAAGAAGTATGGCGAGCCCTCTTGGCTCCCTGAAGATCCGGAAGGCAATGCACTTGTGCAGCAATGGCTCTCGCTAGCTGTTGGACAGATCGCATTTGGCCCATGTGCGGCACGCCGCCTCGTTGTCTACGACGAAGAACTTGTGCCAATGGCCAGTGCAATCGATATCGACGCCGTAGACGCGCAGCTTCGCATCTACGACCGACATCCGGTCACGGCCCATCTTCGCCATGCAGGTTTCATGAAAGTAGGACACAGCGCCATTGCGAATGAAACTATCGAGCGCGGCCCCCCTTACTGGTCCGGGCATGACCTCACGCTTAAGCGCACCGGCACTTGTCCGAACGTGCAGTTTGCGTTCCTCGGCTTTACGTTCGGGCCGAGAGCAGCATCGAACAGACACCACCGGCGATTTACTGGCTTTCTTCCCGCGGTGAGAAGCGATGCGTTGAAACAGATGAGACAGAGAGTGCGAAGCTGGCGCATCGGCGACGTAAGATCCGACGCAAGAACCGCGTGTGCACCAGACCCGTCACGAGCCTTGGCCAGCGCCCCAACGCATAGACTAGGCCGGCTGCTGTTCCGGCTCGGCCAAGGCCGTGCGCACCGCGTTGCAGGCTGCATCGAGCCGCTCCGGCGCGCCGAAAAGACGTGTCGTCACGACGCTGTTCTGCAGCGCGCCGTACAGCACCTGCGCGATGGCGCCCGGCGAAGCCGGCAGCGTGTCACCGCGGGCTTCGGCAGCGCGCTGCACCAGCCGGGCCAGCCAGGCCTCATTGAGCTTGTAGTAGCCCTGCAGGGCCGTGTGCGCCGACTTGGGTAGCAGCGCCAGCTCGGCCGACAGCATGCCGCACAGGCAGATCTGGTCGCTGCCCGCGCTATCGCGCACCGAGCCTAGGTATTGCTCGGCCTGCTCGGCCAGCGGCAGGCTGGTGTCGATGCTGCGCAGGCGCTCGGCGCGCCGGGCGATGTAGCGCGACATCGCTTCCTGCAGCAGGTCGTCCTTGGACGGGAAGTAGTAGTGGATGCTCGATGTCTTGACGCTGACCAGCTCCGCTAGGTCCCGATAGCTGAAGCCATTGAATCCTCGGCGGCGTATCAGCGACAGGGCGTGTTCCACCAGCTGGTCGCGTACGGAAAGCGTGGTCATTGCGAAACTCCGATGCGTCTGGCAGGGCCGCGGTGTGGTTGCCGGATCAAGCCGGCAGCACCTGTGCCACCGCAGCGGCCATCGAACCGCTGGCGGCGCACAGCAGAAACCAGCCAGCGGTTGCGAGGAAACCTTGCCGAATATTCATAATGTGCTCCCGATCTGTCGAGTTGCCGCCACGAGGGCCTGCGCTTGGTACTGCTGGCCCGAAACGGCGCGACCCGCGCTGTGGCCAGCCGCCTCTTCCGCCTGCTCAGGCCAGGGCGCCGTCAGTGTACGGGTCGGCCTCGCCGACGCGGGCACCTTCGGTGAACGGGTCGAACTTGCCGGTGCGAGCGCCGTCGCTGTAGATGTCGCGGCTGCGGGCGGGCGAAGACGACACGCCGGTGCGATCCAGGCCGGCTACGATGCGCGCACCGTCGCTGTACGGATCGGCCTTGCCGACGCGGGCGCCTTCGGTGAACGGGTCGAACTTACCGGCGCGGGCGCCGTCGGTGAACGCGCTCCGGCTGTCGTTGACGCGGAAGTTGTAGCCGTAGCGGTCGCCGCTGAAGGCACTGTCCTTGGGGCCGGATGCCTGGGCACCACCTGCGACGAAGGCAGCGGCAAGAGCGGCGACGGTGATCAGCGACTTGGCGATGAGCTTGGTGTTCATGAAGTTCTCCAATTCGTTTAGCTGAGGTCCGAGGTCTGCACAGGCCGCGAAGACCGGAACTGCTTGTTAAGACGTAAGTCTCTTTGGTGGTTATCTACTAATAGATAGGCGTGCAGGGTAAAAAAACAGCGCATGCCGGTGATGTCACATTTACTGCTTGTGAGATCTCCACATTGCGCGGCCTTTGTTTGTTGCCTGCGGTGCAGCAGATTCCATGACTTGAATCTTATCTACCTGTAGATAGATGGTCAAGGAATTTCTCAAGTTTCGCCAGACTGACCTCGCTCCGCTCGCGATCACGCCAAGCCCGGCCAAGACGACAAAGACGTCCTAGCCGGAGCGCATTACCAAACCAGCCAAGAACCCTGCTGGGCGCCTAACCCTGACGCGAAGTCGTGCTTAACCCACTTTTTCCAGACTATGTGTCATTCCTCTGGATATAGGTGGTACACGACATGAGCGGGTCATCCATGTAATCAGGGGGCGGAGGCGGGTCCCACCATGGCGCGCTCAACTATTCCCTTGTCGCAACTATCCGAAAATGTTCCACCGTCTGCCCGGCGTGGATCGCCCGCTGCAGCCAGTCCGGCATGGCGCCGCAGCCGTCCCAGCCCTGCCCGTGCGCGTTGCGATAGCGCACCGTCCCAGGCAACGTCGCCGGTGGCGGCTCGGCAAAACAGCCGCCGGCCTGCGGGTGAGCCAGGGTCAGGCCGTGCTGGGCCATCTGGATGCGGATCCAGGTAATCGCTTCGGCGCGCTCGATTTCGATCGACTTCATTTTAGGTGCACAGATTTGAGGAAGCTGCAGAACAGGATCCTGCGTTGTCGTCTCAAAGACCGTGGGGCCTCAACATTGTTCCGGCGGATCGCTGGTGTAACGGAGACCGCGCCAAAACGGGGGCTGACTAAGCGGCAAGGCGGTGGTCTTCTTCCTTGGCGATGGAGGGATACCATCGTTCAACGTGAGACCGGAGCTGGTTATTGAGCACGGCCGTCCGGATTTGCAGTAGGTTGTGCGCGTGCCTCGGCCGCCAGGCCATCTGCTGTCGTTTGACGAACCGCTTGCTGACCACCTGGTTGACGGCTGACTCGACAAAACCCGATGCAATGGGCTCCCCATGCCGATAACAGTCACCGTAGTTCACGATGAAGTGCCGGTTGTTGTCGAGGTAGACAATGAACTCCTCGAGCTTGCCAAGGAGTTTGGCCTCCTCAGGGCTAGCCTCGGCGTCCAGAACCGAGCCCAGGATTTCGAGTCGGCGCAACGCCGGATAGGGGCAGCCGTGCCACAGGTGCCACTTGGCGCCATGCAGCGTCTTGATCAATGCGGTATTGCTGGGGCCATCGCAGTGTGCCGGCCGGCCCTTGATCATCTGTTCGAGGTTCTGGATCCGCATAGCGATGTGGAACCAGTCGAGAACGTACTCGCCGCGGTCACCAAAGCCGAGCTGTGCAAACCGTACCGTCTCTCCGCCGTCCGACAGGAAGGTAACCGGTTGACCGGGTTGCACACCTTCTCATAGCAGAAAAGCTAGCTGCGTCGCCCTTGCACCGCCGACAGGGGTACAGCCTGGGACTGTCAATCGACAATCGCCCGAACGCACTACAGAAGACCAAGTGATGGTGGCCCTTGCAAGGCAGCTGCGCCCCGCACGTGGGACAAACGCTGGTCCGGGCAACTGCCTCGGCAACCTGTGCCGCGACCATCGTGCGCTGCAGCCGACCCAGCAAAAATTTCGCCTCGTCCAGATGGAGGCCCAGCGAGCCCACATCAAGGCCGCCTCTCTCGAACTGGACTATTTCGGTGATGGTGGCTGGCTCGCCTCCCTCATCGTGCACTACGAGTTGCAAGCTGATACGCATGGCCGCCCTCCTCCCGTGGAAGCTGCGGCGACCAGTCTACGCCTGGAGCCGTCGCAACCGATCATGGAAAATTTGGCGGTCGAAGCGGCGGTCCAGTCAAGTCAGCCACTGGCCGACCTCATCGCGTAAGTCTTCCAGCACGATTGGATCCTCGCGCAGCGACTCAATCCAATCGAGGAACTCATACTCACCGCGTTCGTCGCTGGCCTCCAGATACCTCTCGATCCCGCCAATGTCCTCTGGCGGGCATGGCCCATAACCCGCCACGCAACGGGGAAGTCGGCCAGGATGTTGCCGCAACATACGCCGCTCCATCCGTATCTCGTGACGCCACCACGCGTTGAAGTCATACACATAGGCGAAGCCTTCGTGTTCGCGGAGATGAAACGCGGTCAGCGGTAGCTCGTTTGCCACGGTGGAGAACTGCAAGACGCCCTCATGAGCTTCGCCGTAACGCCTGCCACGAATGCTGAACGGGTGCAGATGTTGGTCGGCCCAGCCCATGACTACCTGGATGACAGGGTGCAATTGCCCGAGCGTCAAGTGCTCGGGAACGAGGACGCGTCGCCAAACCGGCGGGCTCAGGCCGCGCAGAGCAATTCGAAGTTGAAGGACGGAGGTCGCCGGCCCGGGATCGGAAGCCATGTGCGCATTGTAGGTGTCTCATTGGCCTCTCAGTAGAGGTCCGGTCGTCTGCACCCGTTTTGGCGCGGTCTCCTTCAATGGTGTGCGACGCCGCACCTCCAACTTCGCCATTTTCTCGCTGATGCCTCTGCGAGCCATGAGCCGGTAATACGACTTTCAGAAGTCTTTGTAGCGCGGATCGTGTTCGCTATTGACTACGGGCCGTGTCGCGACGCCAGTTTCCATTGCCGCCTGTGCTACCGCTGGCGCAACAATATTGCACTACGCCGAGGCCCGCCTCCTATCGAGTGAGACGGCTACCGAATGGGGCCGTCGCCGATACAGCGGACGTATCGGCTGACATATCGAAAGTATTTTTCCAGAGGCATCGCAATCAGTAACATCCGAGTCCATCCGGATGCCAAACCTTTTGGGCCACCGGCACGAAAACAAGGAGACAACATGGCAACTGACGCCGTGAGGCGACGCCTCATGCTGGCCGCGCTCGGGCTATTCGCCCTGCCGGCCGGTGCGCAGCCCGATTACCCGGCAAGGCCAGTCAAGCTCGTGGTGTCGTTGCCGCCCGGCAGCGGCGCGGATTCCACGGCGCGCTTCATTGCCCAGAAGCTCGCTGCAAAGCTGGGCCAGCCGTTCGTGGTGGAGAACCGCCCCGGCGGGAACGGCTTCATCGGCGCCCGCGCCGTCGCCGACGCCGCGCCTGATGGCTACACGCTCTTCGTCGGCAGCAACTCGACGATGGTAACCAACGCCGTGCTGTTCACTAACCCGCCCTACGATCCCGTCAACGGCTTTGCGCCCGTGGAGCGCCTCGCGCGCTTTGCCATGGTCGTCGTCGTGCCGGCGAATTCGCCGTACAAGGCGCTTGGGGGGCTCATCGGCGCCCTGCGCACCGCGCCGGGCAAACTCAACTACGCGGCGGGTAGTCCCACCTACCAGATCTATACCGAACTGCTGAACGAGCGCTTCCATGTGCGCGCGAATCCCATCGCTTACAAGGGCACGGCGCCGGCCATGACCGACGTCGCCGCTGGCAACGTCGACTACGCGATCGGCGAGATCAGCGCGGTGTTACCGCTGATTCGCGCGGGCCGTGTCCGCCCGCTCGCCGTGACCGCCCCGCAACGGCTCAAGGATCTTCCGCAGGTTCCTACCGTTGCCGAAAGCGGTGCGCCGGGCTTCGATGTGGCGGCATGGACCGGCATCTTTGCGCCGTCCAAGGTGCCCGCGCAGATCGTTAACGTGCTGTCCGCCGCCGTACGTGAAGCCATGCAGCAGCCCGACAGCGTGAAGTTCATCACGGGCCTGGGCGGGGAGGTTTATCTCGGCGGGCCCCAACACTTCCGCCAGTTCCAGCTGGCCGAAATTGAGCGAACGCGCGACATCGTCAAGCATGCCGCCATCCAGATTGAATAACCCATCGGACCAATTGAGATTCTATGCACACGGAACAACAAGCGCCGCAACGTGGCCCGCTGGCAGGTGTCAGGGTTATCGAAATGGCCGGCATCGGTCCCGCCCCGCTGGCCGGCATGATGCTGGCCGACATGGGTGCCGAGGTGCTGCGCATCGAGCGGCCAGGCGAAACCGATCTTGGCGTCAAGCGTGAGCGCCGCTACGACCTGATGCTGCGTGGGCGCAAGGCGATTGCGCTCGACCTGAAGGAACCACTTGCTGTGCAGGCCGTGCTGGACCTCGTGGCATCGGCCGACATGCTGATCGAGGGCTTCCGGCCCGGCGTCATGGAGCGGCTCGGCCTCGGACCCGAGGCTTGCCACGCGCGCAACCCGCGGCTCGTCTATGGCCGGGTCACGGGCTGGGGCCAGACGGGCCCGCTTGCGTCCAGCGCGGGGCACGATATCAACTACATCGCGCTCACCGGCGCCTTGAACGCCATCGGCCGACGCGGGCAGCCGCCTTCGATTCCGCCGGCCTACCTCGGCGATTTCGCGGGTGGCGGCATGTTCCTCGTCGCTGGCGTGCTCGCTGCACTGTTCGAGGCGAGCAAATCGGGTAAGGGCCAGGTCGTCGATGCGGCGATTGTCGATGGCACGGCGGCGTTGAGCAGCGTCTTCTTCGGGCTGTCGGCCGCCGGCATATGGAACGCAGAGCGCGGTACCAACGTGCTCGACTCCGGCGCGCACTACTACAACGTCTACGCGTGCAAGGGCGGCGGCTGGATCTCGGTAGGGCCGATCGAGACGCGCTTCTATCGGGATCTGCTGGCCCGCATTGGCATCGATCCCGACAGCCTCGGCGAGCAACTGGACCCGCGCAATTGGCCGGATGCAACCGACCGGTTGGCCGCGATCTTCCTCACGCGCACGCGCGACGAATGGACCGCACTGCTCGAAGGCACCGACGCCTGCGTGGCCCCGGTACTCGATTTCACCGAGGCGCCGCACCACCCTCACCTGCGGGCCCGGCAGACGTTCGTCGACATCGACGGCGTCACGCAGCCCGCGCCGGCGCCACGGTTCAGCCGCACGCCATCCGCCCGCCCGACACAGCCGCGCGCCGCCGACGTACGCGACTACGCGCAAACGCTGGCGGGCTGGCTGCCTCCGGAGCGCATCGCAGGCATCCGCGCGCTGACCGAGCAAGCTGCGCGCTGACCGGACAGCATCTCATCATTTTTCACTATCTTCACTATCCATGAGCAATTTCCTCGATATCCGCCGTGACGGTCCCGTGGCCATCGTCACGATGAACCGTCCCGAGACGCGCAACGCAGTGTCCGACGACGACGCCGTAGACGCTCTGGTCGCCATGTGCGATGCCTTCAACCGCGATCACAGCGTGCGTGTGGTGGTCCTGACCGGCGCCGGCGCGGCGTTTTCCTCGGGCGGCAACCTCAAGACGCTGCGCGCA
Organism: Cupriavidus sp. 01L45; assembly: GCF_056399885.1. Lineage (NCBI taxonomy): Bacteria > Pseudomonadati > Pseudomonadota > Betaproteobacteria > Burkholderiales > Burkholderiaceae > Cupriavidus > Cupriavidus sp. 01L45. The sequence goes on from NZ_JBFTSG010000011.1 coordinate 28,394, forward strand.
AAGTTCGGCAACGAGAGCGGCGAGCCCGTGATGGCGCGCTACGCCTACCGCGAAGGCATCCAGCGCCTGCCGCTGGCGCTAGCCAATCTCGAAATCCCGGTCATAGCCGCCATCAACGGTCCGGCGCTCGGTGCCGGCAACGACCTGGCCTGCACCTGCGATATCCGCATCGCATCGGAGCAGGCTAGCTTCGCGGCCACGTTCGTGAAACTGGGACTGATACCGGGCGATGGAGGCGCATGGCTGTTGCCCCGCGTCGTGGGTGCGTCGCGTGCGGCGGAACTTTGCTTCACCGGCGACACGATCGACGCGAAGCAGGCGCTGGAGTACGGGCTGGTGTCCCGCGTGGTGCCGCACGACGCGTTGCTGCCCACGGCCCTGGAGCTGGCGCACCGAATCGCGGCCAATCCGGGCCACGCGCTGCGCATGTGCAAGCGGTTGCTCAAGGAGGCGCAGCACGCGCGTCTCGACACGATCCTCGAAATGTCAGCCGGCTTCCAGGCGCTAGCCCATCACACCGCCGAGCACAACGCGGCGCTCGACGGCGTGCTGGCACGGATCCGCGGATAAGGGGAGAGAGGGACAAAGGGACAACATGGACATTCTCGATAATGTATTCCTGATCTCCGGCGGCGCATCCGGCCTGGGCGAAGCAACCGCGCGCATGCTGGCTGCGGCCGGCGCAAGAGTGGTCATTGCCGACATTAACGAGGCCGGCGAAGCACTGGCCGCTGAACTGGACGGGCGCTTCGTGCGTTGCGACGTGTCCAGCGGAGCCGATGCCGATGCGGCTGTACGCGCGGCCACCGCCATCGGCCGGCTTGCCGGACTCGTGAACTGCGCCGGCGTGGCACCGGCCTGCAAGACCGTGGGCAAGGATGGCCCGCATCCGCTCGACCTGTTCGAGCGGACCGTGCGGATCAACCTGATCGGCACGTTCAACATGACGCGCGTGGCGGCGGCCAGCATGGTGCAGAACGAACCCGACGCCAATGGCGAACGCGGCCTGATCATCAACACCGCATCGGTGGCCGCGTTCGAGGGGCAAGTTGGCCAAGCGGCATATGCGGCGTCCAAGGGTGGTGTCGCCGCCATGACGCTGGCCGTGGCGCGTGACCTGGCGCGCGACGGCGTGCGGTGCATGACCATCGCGCCGGGCCTGTTCGAGACGCCCATGCTGCTTGGCTTGCCCGAACTCGTGCGCGACGCGCTGGGCCGGATGGTGCCGTTCCCGTCGCGCCTGGGCAGGCCGGCCGAGTATGCCCGTCTGGTCGAAGCGATCATCGGCAACACGATGCTGAACGGCGAAGTGATCCGGCTCGACGGCGCGATCCGGATGCAGCCGAAGTAGGCCACATCGATCCTCTCCAGGGCAGGGCCAGGAGCCGGCAGTATGCCGGCTCCGTTGCGTTCCGGGGCGCGCCACGCCAATGATTGTCCCGATTGTCATGCGCGGTGCACCAATGTAGATTTCCACCACACTTCGCCGATACTCAAAGGGAATGAACATGGATCTTCGTCAAATGAAACAGGCCCTGGTGCTAAGCGAGACGCTGAACTTCCACCGCGCCGCCGAACGGCTGCACATGGCGCAGCCCCCGCTCTCCACTGCCATCCGCAAGCTCGAGGATGAGCTCGGCGTGACGCTGTTCGACCGGCAACCGTCGGGCCTCTCGCTGACCTCGGTGGGCGAACTCGTGCTGCCCCTGATGCGCAGCACGCTGTTCTTCGCCGACGAAATCCGCCGGGCTGCGCGCGAGGGCGAGCGTGGCGAGCAAGGCACGCTCAGGGTGGGCTTCGTAGGCTCGTCGGTGTATTCGGTCATGCCGCAGTTGATCCGCGCGTTCCGGCTGCGCTATCCGCACGTGGAGCTGACCATCGAGGAATCGACCACGGCCGACCTGCTGCGCGCCATCGAGGACCATTCGCTCGATGTGGCGCTCGTGCGTTATCCGGTGCTGGCGCAGACGCGGGCGCAGATCACGTTCCTGCGCGCCGATCCGCTCGTGCTGGCTGTCAGCACCGACTCAGCCCTTGCCGACCGTACGACCGTGGACCTGTCTGAACTCGGCAACACGCCGTTCATCGTGTACTCGGAATCGCGCGTGCCGGCGATGCACGCGATGACGATGTCGGCGTTTCACCAGGCCGGCATCCGTCCACCCATCGTGCAGCAGGCGGTCCAGGTACAGACGCTGCTGGCGCTGGTGGAGAGCGGGCTGGGCGTGGCGCTGGTGCCGGCCACTGCGGCCGGCTACGCCGGAGGCGGCACGCGGTTGATTGCGCTGACCGGCATACCCGAAAAGCTCAGCTTCGGGCTTGCGCTGGCAACGATGCGCGATACCAGCGTCCCCACAGCGCGCAATTTTGTGGCGTTGGCGGAGGCCGTGGCGCAGTCGGCCGCATGATCGTCCCGAAACGCGCGCCGCTGCGCTCTAACGCCCCTGAAAAACCGGTTGGCGCTTCTCTGTGAAGGCCTGCAGGCCCTCGCGCATATCGTGGGAACGCTGGTGGTTGCGCAGTTCGAGCAGCTCGTGCCGCAGTGCGTCGCCCAGCGTCTTGTCGGCGGCCTCAGCCACCACCCGCTTCATGCGCGCCAGCACCAGTGGGCTTTTCGCGGCCAGCGCTTGTGCCAATGCCTGGGCGCGCGTCTGAAGTACGGCGTCGGGCACCACCTCATTGACCAGCCCGAAACGCTCCATCTGCGCGGCGGTAAAGCTCTCGCCGGTGTACAGCAACCATCGCGCCACGTTAGGCGGCAGCTTGCGCGACAACACCGCGGCCCCACCGGCGCCTGGAAATACGCCGAAGTTGGCATGGGCGTCCCCGAGCTTCGCGCTTTCGGCAGCAAGCACGAGATCGCACGCCATCACGGTTTCGAGTCCGCCTGCCAGCGCCAGGCCGTTCACGGCGGCGATGACAGGTTTGGGAAACGCGCGCAGCGTATCGATGAAGCGTACAACAACGTCCAGGAAATCGGGCTCGCCCGTGGTGCCGGGCTCGGCCACTTCCTTGAGATCCGCGCCGGCGCAGAACGCCCTGCCATTGCCTGTCAGGACCACCACGCGGATAGCGGGGTCGTCGCGCCAGGCGTCAAGCTGCGCGGCCATCGCTCCAGCCGTCGCGCGGTTCAGGCTGTTCATGGCGGCTGGGCGGTCCATCGTCAGCCAGCCGACGGGACCATCGATGCGGGTTTGCAGGCACATCGCGGTCTCCGTCAGCAAAGTTCGAGTCCCATGGCCACGGCTTCGCCGCCGCCCAGGCAGAGGCTGGCAAGGCCCCGCTTCATGCCGCGCTGCTGCAGCGCATGGATGAGCGTCACCAGCAGCCGCGCCCCGGAGGCTCCCACCGGATGGCCCAGCGCGCAGGCGCCGCCATTGACGTTGAGCCGCTCGGGGCTGATGCCGAGCTGCGCCATCGCGATCATCGATACCACGGCGAATGCTTCGTTGATTTCGTACAGGTCCACGTCCTGCGTGGTCCAGCCGGCCTTGTCGAGCACGCGGCGCGACGCATGCACCGGTGCTTCGGCAAACTGTTGCGGCGGGTTGGCACGCGTGGCATGGGCAACGATGCGCGCCAGCGGCTTCAGGCGCTGCCGTACCGCATCGCTCTCGCGCATCAGCACCAGCGCCGCCGCGCCGTCGGAGATCGAAGAAGCATTGCCCGGCGTGACCGTGCCGCCGTCGCGGAACACGGCCCTGAGCTTCGGCAGCTTGTCGGCGTCGCATTGGCCCGGCGTTTCGTCCTCAGCGAATTCGGCACCGCGTTTCAGCGGCACAGGGGCGATCTCATCACGGAAGCGGCCTTCCGCCACCGACGCCTGGGCGCGCAGCAGGCTTTCGCGCGCGTACGCGTCCTGTGCCTCGCGGCCAATGTTGTGCGCCTCGGCGGCCAGGTCGGCGTAGTAGCCCATCAGGTGCCCTTCATAGGCGTCTTCCAGGCCGTCGCGGTACATGTGGTCGAGCAACTGGCCATGGCCGAGCCGGTAGCCCTGGCGGCCGCGCGGCACGATATGGGGCGCATTGGTCATCGACTCCATACCCCCTGCCACCGCCACGTTGCAGGTGCCGGCCAGTAGCAGATCATGCGCAAGCATGACCGCTTTCATGCCTGAGCCGCACATCTTGCTGATGGTGGTGGCGGGTGTGGTGGTAGGCAACCCGGCGCGCAGCACGGCCTGCCGCGCCGGTGCCTGGCCCACGCCGGCGAACAGGCACAGGCCCATGATCGCTTCATCGACCGAAGCAGGGGCGACGCCGGCCTGTCCCACGGCCGCGCCAATGGCGGCCGCGCCAATGGCGACCGCGCCCAGTTCGGGCGCGCTGCACGATGACAGCGCGCCGTTGAATGCGCCAATCGGGGTGCGCCTGGCGCCCACGATGACAATGGATTCGTTGTTGTTCTGCATGAAAGTCTCTGTGCCTACAAGCTGGAGAATGGGGCTGGACCGACGCCGAAGGTCAGGCGGGGACGGCCAGCTGTGTGCGGGCGAAGTCAAGGATGGCGTGGCCCGATGCCGCGTCCTGCGCGAACACCGCCTCGCCAAGCAACGTGGCGCAGTACGTCTCGCTACCTGCCACGCTGCGCCACTCGTGCAGGCGGCGCGTGAACAGCCCGAGCGCCAATTCCTCGGTAATGCCGATGGCGCCGTGTACCGCATGCGCGATCGCCGCCACACGCTGGCCGGCCTCGCAGGCGCRCAGTTTGGCGGCGGCTGCGCGCAGCGGGTCAGGCACGTAGCCGTCCGCGGCACAGCCAATGCGCGCCGCGAACACGGCCGAGCTGGCCTGTTCGGCCATCACGCTCAGTTCCTGCTGCACGGCCTGGAACTGGCCGATGGCCCGGCCGAACTGCTGGCGGTCGTTAACATACGTGACGCTCATCGCCAGCACGCGCTGCATCGCACCGGCCATGCCTGCGGCGTGGGCCGCGTTGCAAAGCGCCAGGATGTCGGGCTCGCCATCGCTGAAGCGGAATATCGCGGCATCGGCCGACTGCCATTGCAGCGAAGCCGACGCATGCGGCCGATAAATGCCGGGCACATGGGTGGCGGCCACCACTGGCAGCAGCAACCATTCTCCGCGCCACACTGTCAGCACGAGTTCAGCCAACGCCGCGCCCGGCACATTGCGGCACGTGATCTGCGTCGCGCCCGAGCACGGTGCGATGGCGATGCACTCGCCCTCGCTCCTGCGGCCCGCCTTTGCGAGCATGGCACGCGCGATGGCGGTCTCGGCGAACGGATGGCTCAGGCCAGAACGGCCGGCGGCGAGGAACAGCGGGAACGCGTCGGCCAGCGACAAGCCCGCGCCATCGAGTTCGGCGGGAACCAGTGCGTCGGTGTAACCGAGGGCGTCAATGGCGGACCACTGACGCGCAGCGGCACCGTCTGCGCTGGACTCGCTGCGGCGCACCGCGTCGTCGGCGCACAGGTTGGCGAGCGCGCGCTCGAAGCCTTCCAGAAGGGAATCAGTCATGGCGTGTGTCTATATTGCGTCAACGAAGTCCGAGCGCGCGGGCAATGATGCCGCGCATGATCTGCCGCGTGCCGCCCCGCAGGGAGAAGCTTGGGGACAGCTGCGTGACGTAGGCCAGCGCGCGCTGCAGCGGCTCCGACGGGTCGAATTCGGGCATCCCTTCCATGGCCTCGGCGATCCAGGCCGGCACGGTCTGCTCGAACTCGGTGCCGAGATCCTTCACGTAAGCCGCGTCAGTCTCGGGGTTCCCGCCCTTGTCGAGCAGGTCGGCCACGGCGAGCGACATGGCGCGCAGCACGGCAAGCCGCCCGGCAATGCGTCCGGCGATCGCCTTGACGGCATCGGGCACCGGCAGCCCGCAGGCCCGCACCTCCGCCAGCCACGTTTCGGCCACGAGCTGGCTGGTCAGGATGCGCTCCGGGCCGCTGCGTTCGAAGGCTAGTTCGGCGGTCACCTGCTTCCAGCCCGATCCTTCCTCGCCGACCACCGCATCGGCGGGCAGGTCCACATCCTCGAATACCACTTCGCAGAAGTGCGCGTCGCCGGCCATGTCCTCGATCGGGCGATAGCTGATACCGGGCAGGCTCAGGTCGATCAGCACCTGCGACAGACCCTTGTGGCGGTCGCCATGCTGGCCTGACGTACGCACCAGTGCGCACATGTAGTGGGTGCGGTGTGCGTTGGTCGTCCAGATCTTGCGGCCGTTGAGCCGCCAGCCGGTCTCGGTGCGCACCGCGCGCGTTCGCACGCTCGACAGATCCGATCCCGTGTCCGGCTCGCTCATGCCGATGCACATGAACATCTCGCCGCGCACCATGCGGGGCACGAAATACTCGCGCTGCGCCGGCGTCCCGAACTTCAGGATCAGCGGCGCGGTCTGGCGTTCCGCGAACCAGTGGGCCGACACGGGCGCACCGGCGGCGATCAGTTCCTCCACCAGCACGAAGCGCGCAAAGGCGCTGCGACCCGCGCCGCCATACTCCTTCGGCAGCGACAGGCCAAGCCAGCGCCGCTCGGCAAGCGCGCGGCTGAATTCCGCGTCATAGCCCATCCATGTGCGGGCACGCACGTGCGTGGGCGTATCGGCCAGCGCCTGTTGCAGGAAAGCGCGGATCGGGCCGCGCAGCGCCTCATCCTCGGGAGGGAGGGCGACGAGTGGCAATGACTCGAGGCTCGTGGTCAAGGGAATGCTCCTGGTAGCGGATTGTCGTTACTGGCGCGATGGCGCCAGCACGGTAGCGCCGGACGCAGCCAGCTTGCTGATGTCTTTGGTGCTGTAGCCTGCTTCGGCCAGCACCTCGGCGCTGTGCTCGCCGAGGCGCGGCGCCTGGCGCGTGATCTCGGGCGATGACTTCGACCACGTGCTTGGCACAGCCATCGAGTGGATGGCACCTTCGGTCGGGTGTTCAACCACTTCGAAGAAGCCTACCGCATCGAGATGCGGGTCGGCCAGCAGCGAGTCGATCGTGTGCAGTTGCATCACTGGCATGTCGGCGGCTTCGAGTACTGCGATCCATTCCGCGGTCGTGCGGGTAGGCATCACCTCCGCCACCATGCGGTACAGCGCATCGATATGCTTGGTGCGCTCGCCGATCGTGGCGAAGCGCGGGTCGCTGTCCATCAGGTCCGGCTGTCCGACCAGCGCGAAGAACTGGCGCCATTGCTTGTCGTTGTAAAACAGCACGCACAGGTAGCCGTCCTTGGTGCTGAGCGGGCGCCGATTGTGGTCCAGGATGCGGGCATAGCCGCTCGGGCCGATCGGCGGCTCGAACGTCATGCCACCCATGTGGTCACCTAGTACGAACTGCGCCATGGTCTCGAACATCGGCACGTCTACGCGCTGGCCCTCGCCGGTGCGCTCGCGATACAGCAGGCCGGCACTGACCGCGTTGGCAGCGGCCAGGCCGACGATGCGATCTGCCATCGCACTGGGCGCGTAGCGCGGCAAATCGGCGCCAGCGGCCTTGGCCAGCGACGGGATGGCGACTGCGCCCTGGATCAGGTCGTCGTAGGCCGATTTGGCCGCGTAGGGGCCGCCCTGTCCGTAGCCGTAGACGCCCACGTAGAGGATGCGCGGATTGATCTTCGCGATGTCTTCATAGCCGAGGTTCAGCCGTGCCATGGCCTGGGGGCGCACGTTGTAGATCAGCACGTCGGCATCGGCCGCGAGCCGCAATAGCGCCTCGCGCCCGGCTGGCTGCTTCAGGTCCAGCACGATGCTGCGCTTGCTGCGGTTCGCGTGCAGGAAAATCCCCGCCATACCGTCGTTTCGCCGGGGCCCGACGTCGCGCACGGTATCGCCCGCGGGCGGTTCTACCTTGATCACATCCGCGCCCAGGTCGCCAAGGATCTGCGTGGCGTAAGGTCCCATCAGAACCGTCGTCATGTCGACGATCCGGATGCCCTGCAATGGGCCGCTCATGGCCGGCTCCGCAGGTGCGATGGCGTCACGTCCTTCATGATGTCTCCTCCGTTCGTATGCGGCCATCGTACAGAACAGCGGGAAGGCGAAAAAATACTTTTGATATGTCGCGCCATACACGGGCTGTATCGGGGTATCGGTCTGTCGGTGGTGTGAAGCGGTACTACCTGCCACGCACCGTTTCATCTGCTGGATATGCGCCGTCCAACCCACCCTTGTCGGGGTGTATCGCCTGCCCGCGTGCGGGGCAATCATGCCGGACGTGCGCCATGCCGATGCACGCGGCCCGCGTTGTACGGCGGCACCGATTCAATAAAAGGAGACCACTTATGCCCAGTTTCAAGCCCCGCATGATGAGGCTGCTGTGCCCCTGGCTGGCGGGATTCGCCATCGCAACACCGGTCCATGCCGGCGAGTATCCCGAGCGGCCCGTCAGGATCGTCTCGGTCAGCAGCGCAGGCACCGGCGTCGACGACTACACGCGCCTGCTGGCTAAGTACCTCACGGACAAGCTCGGGCGGAGCTTCGTAGTCGAGAACCGGCCTGGCGGCAACATGGTCGTGGCAACCGACTTGGTGGCGAAGGCTGCCCCGGATGGCTACACCGTACTGCTCGCGGGCTCCGGCGCCATGGCGGCCAACCCATACCTGTTCCGCAAGCTGCCCTATGACCCGATGAAGGACTTTGTGCCCGTGGCGCGGCTGTCGGTGCTGCCGATCGCCATCATCGTTCCGGGCAACTCGCCCTATCGCTCGGTGAAGGAACTCGTGGCGAGCGCGCAGGCGAATCCCGGCAAGCTAAACTGCGCCACCTCGAGCAACGGCTATCGCGTCATCGCCTATGCCTTCAATGAAGCCGCGAAGATCGACGCGGCAAGCGTGCCTTACAAGGCCTCGAACGCGTTGATGACGGACGTGATGGCCGGCGTGGTGGACTACGCGGCGGTCGAGGCGTCCGCCATCATTCCGCACGTGCAGAGCGGCAAGCTCCGTGCGCTGGCCGTCACCGGCCCATCCCGCCTATCGCCGCTAAAGGACGTACCGACGCTGGCCGAACTGGGCCTTGAGCGGCAACCGTTGAATACCTGGACCGGCCTCTTCGCGCCAGCCGGCACGCCGCAGCCGATCGTCGACAAGCTGGCCAGGCTGGCGCTGGAGTTCATCGGTACGCCTGAGGCGGTGGCGCACTACCACGCACGCGGCAGCGCAGCCTATCCCGCCGACGGCGCGGCGCTGCGCAAGACCATCGTCGCGGACCAGCAGATGTGGAAGCGTATGATCGCGCTGACTGGCATCCAGCCGGAGTGACGAGGCAACAGCGCCGCCCACCCGTTTCGGGTCGGCGGCGCTCCTATCGTCCTACCGGACCTGCAATCAGAAGATATGCCGCACGCCCGCGGTCACACCGACCATGTTCTTCTGTCCCGGTGCTTGCGGATAGTTGAACAGGTAGCCGGTGAAGGGGCCGTCGTTGATCAGGCTGCCGTTATGGACGTAGCTGCTGGCGAGGTACACGTCGGTCCGCTTGCTGAGCGAGTAGTCGAGCACGAGCGAAACCTGCTGCGGATTGGCAGGATTGGTCGCCACCCCCGCTGGCGTCGGACGGTACTGCTTGATGTTCGAGTAGTAGTAGCCGAGCTGCGCGCCCAATGCCGCAGTCACGTTATAGTTGACGCCGGCGAACCAGAAGTCGTCGCGGATCAGCGTGGCGTCGTTGCTGAACTGGCTATCGCGATAGCGGTAGCCGCCGCTGATCTTGAGCCGGCCCGTCGTGTAGCTCGCGGCCACGCCGGTCTTGCGCTCGCGGCCCGTGTTGCCAGGCGTCGCGGCCGGCGCGGGATTCCACTGGTCGTACCCCACGCCCACGGCAAAGCCACCGCCCTCGTACGAGACCGCCGCGCCCCATGCGCTGTTGTCCTTGATATTGCCGGGCGCTTCTCCCGGGCCCAGGGGCTGCCCCGTTCCGGCTGCCTGCAACGATGATGCCGTGCCGAACGAATAGTGCGCTCCCACTTGCACGCCGCCGAACTTGCCGCTGTACTTGGCCATGTTCGACTGGCGGTAGTTCAGGCCCAGCCACCATACCCCCGGTTCATAGCTGGCCGCAAAGCGCAATGGCGCGAAGACAATCAGCGCGTCGGTCATCGACGTGTACTGACGGCCGAACGTAAGCCGGCCATGATCCTTGTTGCCTAGCCCCACGATGGCCGTCCGGTTGAACAACGGCGCGGTGGTCAGGTTGCCTGAGTCCCAGTCGAACCCCGACTCCAGGTTGAACAGCGCCGACCACCCCTGCCCCAGGTCTTCCGTCCCACGCAGGCCCCAGCGCGACGCTGACAGGCCGCCCGCGCGCGGCATGTCGAAACGCTTGCCCACCGGCGCGGTGGCCGTGCCCGTCGTGGCCAGGTTCGCGGGTGCGGTGCCCACGCGGTTGACGTATTCGATACTGCCGTCGATCACGCCATACAGCGTGACGTTGGTCTGCGCATGGACGACACCAGCAGCCATGGTGCCCAGCGCCGCCAACGACGCGCGCGCGAGTTGTGATTTCTTCATTTTCTCCCCTTCTCCCTTTGCTTGGTGGCGTCGCCCCAGTGGTTGGGGCGACCTGATGCGCCGCGCTAGCGTCCTCCACGCATGCGCGGATTGAAAAAATCCAGTCACGCCGGGTTACGCCGGACTTCACGATCCCAGTCATACTTCGGCGCTTCACCGCGCAGGAAGCCGCGCACCGCTTCCCCGTAGTGCGGCGCCGCGGCGGCTAGCGCCTGGGCCTGTGCCTCGATCTCGAACATCGTGTCGTAAGGCGTCTCGAACGTCGCGTTTGCAGCGCGCTTGGTCAGCGCCATGGCTTCACGAGGGCCGTTGAGGAAGCGCGCCGCAAACCGGCGCGCGGCTTCGGGCAGCGCATCGGCGGTGTAGATGTCGTGCACGATGCCAAGTTGCCGGGCCTCCTGGGCGTCCACGCGGCGACCGGTCAGCATCAGTTCCTTTGCCTTGCTCATCCCGACGATGCGTGGCAGCGCGTAGAGCGCACCCATGTCCGGTATCAGTCCGACTTTCACGAACGCCATCGAGAACGACGCCCGCTCCGAGGCGAGCACGAAATCGGCTGCCAGCACCAGCGAGCAGCCAGCGCCTGCCGCAGGGCCATCGACGGCGGCAATGACCGGCACGCCAAGCTGGTGCAGCCGCCGTAACCAAGCATGGGTAGCGGCCACGCGGTGGCGCGTCACCTCGGGGGCGCGTGCCGCAGGGTCGGGGTCGTCAATCAGCGCCGCGACGGACTTCAGGTCGCCGCCAGCGCAAAAGCTGCCGCCCGAACCGGTAAGGATCAGCGCACGAATGCTGCACTCGTTTTCAACGATATCGAGCATGTCGGCATAGTCCTGCCGCATCTCCAGCGACAGCGCGTTGCGCGCCCCGGGGCGCTGGTGCGTGAACTCCGCGATCCCGTCGAGGACGGTCAGTACGGAATGGCGCAGCGGATATTGCAAGGTTGGCATTGAGGATCCTTCGGTGGATGGGAAACGTCCTGCACGTGCTGGGCAGACAGTCTCCACGCACGCGCAGCCCAACGGTCCCACCCGACGTGAGGGGATGCAATGCAACCCGAAGGGACTTATGGAGCGCGACGAATGTATCGCCACAGCGGCGCGCACCTGGCGACACTTATCGCCACCAAAGGCGGGGGGCGCAACCTCATGCCGCCTTGCTTTAAGGTGCAGCATGTCGGCAAGCCGCGTTCGCGGTGCCGCCGGTTGATGGAGAGCAACGCAAATGGACTTTCGAGCCGACCCCAACCTCACGCAGTTCCGCCAGCAGGTACGCACGTTCCTGCGCGATCACCTGCCCGCCGACACGCCAAGCCGCAACCACGGCATACGTTCTCCGCGCGACACGCTAGTCGCGTGGCAGAGCACCCTCAATAGACAAGGCTGGGGTGCGCCGTCCTGGGCGTCCGAGCACGGGGGGCCGGGCTGGACCGTGCAGCAGCGCCTGGTGTTCGACGAGGAATGCGCGCTGGCTGGCACTCCCTCGCAGGACAATTTCGCGCAGAAGCTCGTGGGCCCCTTAATCAACCATTTCGGCACCCCCGCGCAGCGGGAGGAGCATATCGGCGCGACCATCATCGCGGCGCCGCCGGCCGGGGAGTACTCCCCGACGTGGGTGGAAGGCGGTGGCGGAACTTATGATGAAATTTGCTAGGGCGAAATTTGAACGGACTTAAGGGGAACTGCAGCGGGACTATCCAGTGCTGGGGACGTGCGCCATCCCCACTCCCGTGCATGACGTGGCCTGGCCGCAGTTGCGCACGTCAAACCGCCAGCGCGCTGCCCGGTTGCGACGGCGCCAGGTCGCGCAGCCGCGCTGCAGCCTTACCCCGGCCGTTGACACCGAGCTTCACGTAGATGTTTTTGAGATGCCATTTCACCGTTTCGGGCGACACGTTGAGCACACTCGCGATCTTCTTGTTCGACATGGCCTGCGCCAGCAGCCCGAGAACCTCGCGCTCGCGCTCGCTCAGCATGGCGATGGCCCCCGCCTGCGCCGAGGTACCTGGCGGCGCAGGCGCGGCCGTTATGGCAGCCGTCGGCAAACGGCGCGCGTAGAAAGCAAGCACGGGGTCGTCGAGCCCCTCACCGATGAGTGCCGCGAACGATGGTGCAGCACCGGCCGTCGCGTCGAGCAGCGTGCGGATCAGCCCCGAACCGTGCCCCGTCCGAAGCGCCCGCACAAATGCAGCGCGCGCACCTGCGCTATTGCCTGCTGCATGGCGTGCCAGCGCCGTCTGCAGCCACAGTGTGGCGGACCGGGCGGGCCGTGCTTCGCTTTCCAGTATGAGCCGAGCTTCGAGGCGTGCCGCCGCGTTCGCATAGTCGTGCGTATGAAGCAACATCTCGATCCCGGCCTGTGCAGCGATACGGGCGACATGGGCGGCTACCGTGCCGGGCTGGCCGGCGTAACGCTGCGCAAGCTGCTGCACGCGCTGGAGCACCGCATTGGCACGTTCGGTCTCACCGAGCTGAAGATGCCGGCTCAAACGCAGCAGCAACGCCTCCGCCAGCAGGCGGTCGATCCGATAGCGCACGGCGTAGGCTTCGAGCCGATCCAGGCACGCGGTGGCCTGCGCCCGCCGCCCGGCGAGCCAGTACGCCCTGGACAGAACTGTGAACGCTCGCAGTACCACATCGGGCAGCGACACGCGCTCGAGCATTGCGATGCGCGGCTCTAGCAACTCGCATGCGCTGTCATAGTCGTTGAGTTCATAAAGGATGTCGGCCAGCAAACCGGCGGCCATGCATGTCAGTCCGAGGAAAGCGGGGCCGCGGCGCTCGGCCTCGCGCAGCACCACGCGGGCACTCTTGGCCGCGTGCTGGATCTCGCCCTCCAWCGCCAGGCTCATCGCGGTGATATAGCGGCCAAACATGCTGCTGCGCGGCACATTGCTGCGTCGCTCGGTATCGCTTTGTAGGCGGCGCGCCTCTTTGTATTCTCCGCGCAGCAGGAAGTACCACGACAGCACGTTGCTGCGGCAGGTCCACCAGAGATCGTCTGCCTGGGGCGGGATCGCCCAGAGTTCGGGCAGTATGCCGATGATCGTGTCGATATCATCCAGCTGCACCGCGCGGCCGGCGCGAAGCAGGCAGACGACGTAGGGGTGAACGGTGTCGGTGCGGTCGCACAGCACTGCGAGCCGCTCCAGGCTCTGTTCCAGCCCGTCCACGTCGCGCATGTAGAGCCGCAGGAACGCCACCAGCGCCAGCAGGCCAAAGCGGCTCTGCACCTGGTCATCGGGCAGCCGGCGCATCAGCGCCAGCAGCTGCGTCAGGTCGCCGCGCTTGAGCAGGTCGTGCCCGCTTGATTCCACCATTGCCGCGGCGGCAGCCGCCTCGCCCGCGCGCACGGCGTGGTAGACGGCGTCGCCGAGCTGGCCGCGTCGGTCGAACCAGCGCCAGGCGGCGGCATGCAGCGCGCGCGCCTCCGTGGTGACGCAGGCAATGTCCGGATCGCCAATCCTGCCGTTATCCGCGGGCTCCAGCCTCGCCAGCAGCGTTTCTCGCAGCAGCGGATGGATCCGATACCACGCCTCGCTGTCGCCGCTGCCCACCTGGGTGATGAATTGGTTGTCGGATTCGAGCCGGGCCAGCCGCGCGGCGATGCGCGACGGGGTATCGGTCTCGCCCGGCATTTCCGCGCACAGGTTGGCGCGGAAATGAGGGCAGACGGCCATGCGCGTGAGCATGGCGAGGTCATCCGATGCCATCAGGCCCAGCACCTCACGCTCGAAATACGCGGCGAACATGTGCGGGTCTCTTGCACGTGCGAACGGATAGTCACCGCCGTGCCGTTTCCGCAATTCCACGGCGAAGAGCTGCAGCCCCGCCACCCAGCCATCGGTCAGCGCGTGAAGAGCCGCGGCGTCGCGCGTCGACACCGCACCGACCTGGTCATGCAGAAAGCGTGCCGACTCCTCCGGCGTAAAGCGCAGGTCGTGCATGTCGATCTCGGTCAGCAGCCGTTGAGCGCGCAATGCCTCGAGCGCTAGGGGCAGCGCGCTGCGCGAGCTGAACGCAAGATGGAGCTTTGGCGGCGCGTAGTCGAGCAGACGCTGGAGCGCACGAAAGATGCGTGTGTCAGTGAGGTGGTGCAGATCATCGATCATCAAAACCAACTCGCGCTCGCGCTGGTCTAGCGTCTGCACCAGCGTAATGACCCAGTGTTCGATCGCGTTGTCGTCCTGGCCGGTGCCGGTCAGAGCTTCCGCGTTGCGCGCGATGGCGGGATCCGCCTCGGCCAGGCTGGCCAGCAGGCATTCGAAGAATCGTGCGGGCGCGTTGTCTTCCACGCCCAGCGCCAGCCAGCTCACGTCGAAGCCCAGTGAGATCAGCCCCTTGCGCCAAACCATCAACGCGCTTGTCTTGCCCGCGCCGGCCTGGCCTTGGATCACCACGCAGCGCTGCCGGCGCGCGTCCAGCAGCCGGCTCATCAATCGCTCGCGCGGCAGCAGCTTGCGCACATGACGCGGCGGCAGCAGCTTTGCGCTGGCCACGGCTTCCACCGTGCGCGGGCGGACCCGCGGCACTGCTGGATGCAATACCAGCGAAAGGACTGGCTGTGCGGTGGCGCGCGGCGGCGGCGATGGCTGTATCGGCGCTTGGGCACGCCCGCGGTCGATCATAGGCCATGCGTGCCCTGCCGGCGCCAGGTCGGCGGCATCGACCGGCTCTACCAGGCCGACCACATCCACTTCGCAATGGAGGGCCGCGTCAGCCCCGCGCACCCAGTCGAACGGCCGCCGCGCTTCATGCTGTCCTACCGCCGCAAGCACCTGCGCGACGCTTCCCGGCAATCCGCCGGACGATTCTCGCAGCAACGCCTGGACGCCACGCAGCCAAGCGGCGTGGCCCGCCACGAAGCGCACGGTCCAGCGATGGCCGGCCAGCACCTCCTGTACCTTGGGATGCTCGTGCGAGAGAGGGTTGTCAGCCAGAATCAGCAACTGGCGGCCAGGCGGCGCGTGCGGCGCCAGCCGGCGCAGGAAGGCCAGCCAGCCGCCGACGCGTCCGGCATCGGAATCAGGCGCGGTAGCGGCGTCGAGCATCTTCAGCGTGGTCAGGAACGACACCCCCATCGTGCGGCGGAAAGCTGCGCTGTTGCGCTGGTTGGCTACGGCAAATGTCGGTTTTCCGGCGGGAGCGCCCGCCTCCATCGCCACGGCCACCGCATGCTCGGGCGCCGCGAGGTAGAGGCCGACGATCTCGGCGGCGTGCAGTTTATCGGCCGTGCCGGACGGTAACGCGGCAGCGGCGGTTCGATCCGGGCGGGCCGGCAGGCCGCTGGCACGCCAGTGGCGCGACACGCAGGCCGAGCTAACGCCCAGTTCGGCGGCAAACTGGCGCGCGCTCAGTGTTCCGGGCTCGGCATCGCGTGCCAGCGCCACGAGACGAGCGACGTCCATCCGCACCGGCGGCGCACCGCGAGGCAGATCCCGTTCGATCCCGGCCAGCCGCGACACGGCATAGCGGTCGCGCCAGCGCGCCACTTGTATGCGCCCTACGCCGACCTCGGCCGCGATGTCCTTGTTCTGCCATCCTGCGGCAGCCAGCAGAATCATGCGCGCGCGCTGGGCGAGCCGCGCGTTTCCCGAACCTACCGCAGCGAGCGCCTCGAGTTCTGCACGCTCGGTGTCGGTCAGCACGATGTGGCAAGCGAAACGCATACGTGGTGTTCCTCCTTATTGCTGGCGGCCCGTCAGAAGTACCATCTGGCCCCGCCCCCCGTATGTCCCGTTGCTACGGCGGGCCGTACGAGCCTAATATTCGTCGAAGCCTTTGGCGCAGGTACTCTTGCTGCCGGGGCAGACTACCAAGGATTCATGGGGAGCCAACCTAGCCAGAATGGCGAGCGCCGGCTCGCATAGTGATGTCTATGGAACAAAACACGGGGTCAACTCGGTAAAGGTCGTGCCGTTTTCTCGTATCCGCTGCTGAACCGCACCCATCCATGCCCCACGTCCTCCCCCCGCCCAAGCACTGATGGACCTGCTCCACGAGGTGCGGCAAGTCAGCCGCCAACTACAGGTAGCCGCCCGGCGCTGCACGCGCGGAATCACCTATGCCGACGCGCTGCGGGATCTGATCGACGACCGCATGCAGGGTGCCGATCGGCGCGCGCGAATCATCTGCTACGCGTCGGCGGCGGACCTTGGCGTCCACGTTGAACTGGCTGCCGAACACGCCCGGCAGGCGATGACGGGGGGCTCGGGTTTCCGATGCGCGTGCTGTTCTGGGCCGCCTACCGACGTATGCAGTCGGGGCGGCAACGGCGGCCGGGCGCCTGGCCCCGGCCTGACTGAGAGCCAGAAGCGACAAGCGAAGACATTCACCGGTGGGCGCCTCATTGACTACACCGGCACAGGAGATACAGCCACATGACCCTTCCCACCCGCAAGCCCCTGCATAGGCGGCAGATCACCTGCACCGCCTACCTGCGCGACGACGGCGTGATCGACATCGAAGCAGAGTTGAAAGACGTCTCGCCCGACGGCACGCACCTGCTGTTCAAGCAGGTGCCGCCCGGCGGCGCCATCCACCATATGCACGTCTCGGTGACGGTGGACATGGACCTCGTGATCCAAGACATCACCGCCCGCATGCTGAGCGGTCCGGCCGGCAGCTGCCCCGAAGTGGAACCGGCCTACGATGCGCTGCGCGGCCTGGCGCTGCGCGCGGGCTTCCGGCGCATGGTCAAGGAGCGCGTGGGCGGCGTGAAAGGCTGCACGCACATGACCGACCTGCTTGGCCCGATGGCCACCACGGCCGTGCAGAGCCGCTTCGCGCTCGACCGTGCCCGGCGCAATGGTCGCATGCCTGGCGATGAAGTCGGCTTCATGCCTAAGCCGGC
Source organism: Cupriavidus sp. 01L45 (assembly GCF_056399885.1). Lineage (NCBI taxonomy): Bacteria > Pseudomonadati > Pseudomonadota > Betaproteobacteria > Burkholderiales > Burkholderiaceae > Cupriavidus > Cupriavidus sp. 01L45. The sequence continues at coordinate 45,703 of NZ_JBFTSG010000011.1, forward strand.
GCTGATCGAGTCGTGCCACACCTATCGCGCGGAAAGCGCCGCCGTGAAGGTCATCTGGCCGCCGCACCGCCGCGTGCGCGACGCCGACACCCCAACCCAGGACTGCGCGCCCGCCTGAAAAGCGCTTCGCCTGCCCCGTGACAGCGCGAGCATGGCCGTGCGGGCCGGGCCCGCTCTCGTCCGCAAAACGTTTCATCCCCCGCCAACGTTTCGATTGAAGGAATCAAACATGAGCATCAAAGGCAAGGCATATATCGTCGGTGCCTATGAACATCCGACCCGCAAGGCACCGGACAAGTCAGTGGCCCAGCTTCACGCCGAAAGCGCGCGCGGCGCGCTCGAAGACGCCGGACTGACGCTGGCCGACGTTGATGGCTACTTCTGCGCCGGCGATGCACCCGGACTCGGCGTGCTGAACATGGTCGACTACCTCGGCCTGAAGCTGCGCCACGTCGACGCCACAGAGACCGGCGGCTCGTCGTACCTGGTGCATGTGTCGCACGCCACGCAGGCTATCGCCATGGGCAAGTGCAACGTGGCGCTGATCACGCTGGCCGGCCGCCCACGCTCCGAGGGTTCGAGCGGCACCAAACCGCGCGCCTGGGGCGCCAACATTCCCGACTCGCCCTTCGAGTTGCCATACAGCCCGGCCACCGTCAATTCGTATGGCATGGTCGCCATGCGCCATATGCATGAATATGGCACCACGCCCGAGCAACTGGCCTGGATCAAGGTGGCCGCGTCGCACCATGCGCAACACAACCCCCACGCCATGCTGCGCGACGTGGTGACCGTGGAAGACGTGCTGAACTCGCCGATGATCTCAGACCCGCTGCGCAAGCTCGACTGCTGCGTGGTGTCCGACGGCGGCGGCGCACTCATCGTCGCCCGCCCGGAGATCGCGGCCAAGCTGAACCGGCCGAGGATCAAGGTGCTGGGCGCGGGCGAGCATGTGAAGGGCCAGCTAGGCGGCCATGTGGACCTGACGTGGTCGGCGGCCAAGGTTTCGGGCGCCGCGGCATTCGCCGAAGCGGGCGTGGCACCCGGGGACATCAAGTACGCATCGATCTATGACAGCTTCACGATCACCGTACTGATGCAGCTCGAAGACCTCGGCTTCTGCAAAAAAGGCGAAGGCGGCAGATTCGTCATGGACGGCAACCTGATCTCCGGCGTTGGCAAGCTGCCGTTCAACACTGACGGGGGCGGTCTGTGCAACAACCACCCGGCCAATCGGGGCGGCATTACCAAGGTAATCGAGGCCGTGCGCCAGTTACGCGGTGAAGCGCACCCGGCCGTGCAGGTCAAGAACTGCGACCTAGCCCTGGCCCAAGGAACCGGCGGCCTGCTTGGCTCCCGCCACGGCAGCGCCACGCTGATCCTCGAACGCGAGTAGTCCACCTCACACAATGCATCCGCGCAATCCATATGAGCACTCCATACACTCCCCAAGTTCTGACGTCGCCCGAACAATCGCCGGAGAACGCCGAATTCTGGGCGGCTGCCGGCGAAGGCCGCCTGCTAGTGCGCCACTGCGAGCGCTGCGAAAAACCGCATTGGTATCCGCGCACGCTGTGCCCGTTCTGCATGGGCGAAACCTATTGGAAGGCGGCGTCCGGCCGGGGTACGATCTATTCGTACAGCGTCACGCGCCGTGCGGGCCCCACCCCGTTCTGCATGGCTTATGTCACGCTCGAGGAAGGCGTGACGATGATGACGCGCATCGTCGATTGCGACCTCGATACCGTGCGCATTGGCCAGAAGGTGCAGGTGACCTTCACGCCCACCGACAACGGCCCCCCCATGCCGACGTTCAAGCCGCTCTGATGTCCGCCTCCAACCGCCCTCGCAGATACACGCACACAACGCAGCCATGACCACCCTGTCCATTCCAGATTGCCTGCTTCACCCGAATTCGGTCGCCGTGATCGGCGCTTCCGACGATCCGATCCGCATTGGCGGCAGGCCAATAGCCTCGATGCTTGCCAAGGGCTTCGCTGGCCGCATCCTGCCGGTCAACCCGAACCGCGCTACGGTGCAGGGCCTGCCGGCCTATCCGTCGGTGGCCGCGCTTCCCGAAGTCCCGGACGTGGCGATCATCGCCGTGCCCGGCGAGCATGCGGTCACAGCGGTCCAGGCACTGGCCGACCGCGGCACGAAGGCGGCCATCATGTTTACGGCAGGCTTTGCCGAGGTCAACGATGAAGGCGCGGCCACGCAGGCTGAGATGGTTGCCATCGCGCGCCGGGCCGGCATGCGGCTGCTCGGGCCCAACACGCTGGGCATGGTCAACATGCACAACGGATTCGTTGGCAGCTTCTCGGGCTTTGCATCGGCGACCGGGTCACGGCCCGGCCGCGTGGGCATCGTCAGCCAGTCCGGCGCCTATGGTAGCCATTTGGTCACGTCGGCCATGGAAGCGGGTGTATTCCCGTCCAGCGTGGTCATGACCGGCAACGAGGCGGACCTGAACGTGGCCGATATCGTGCGCCTGTTCGCCGCGGACCCCAACACCGACGTGATTGCCGTCTACGCCGAGGGCATCAGCGACGGCCCGGGCCTGATAGAGGCATTCCGCGCAGCGCATGCCGCGCGCAAGCCCGTGGTGATGATGAAAGTGGGCCGCAGCGAAGTGGGCGGGGCCGCTGCACGTTCGCATACCGCATCGATTGCCGGTGATGACGCCGTGATTAGCGCCGTCCTCGACGAGCTGGGCGTGGTGCGGGTGCGTACCACCGAGGAAATGCTCGACATCCTGCGCCTGGCGGGGCGCCGCATCTTCCCGGCCAACAACTCGCTGGGCGTGGTGACCGTCAGCGGCGGCGCCGGCGTGATCGTCTCGGATGCCGCCGAGGAACTCGGCATCCCGATGCCCGAGATGCCAGCCGCCGCACAAGCCCGCATGCGCAAACTGCTGCCGATCTGCGCCGCACGCAATCCGGTGGACGTGACTGCCCAGTTCATCAACGACACCACGCTGGTCACGCCGTTCACGGAGTCGATGATGGCTGAAGGGGGCTACGCCACGCTGCTGGCGTTCTTCAGCTACGCGGCGGCCGTACCGGGCGTGGCCGATTCACTGCTGCAGCAACTGGGCGACGTGCGCAAGCGCTATCCGGATCGGCTCTACGTGCTGGTGGCCCGTGGCGATCCGACCATCCTCGCTCGCTTCGAGGAAGCCGGCTTCACGGTGTTCGGCGATCCGAGTCGGGCCGTGACCGCCATCGCCGCGATGGGCCGCTTCGGTGAGGCATTCGCAGGAAACACGTTGGCACCGGTGCCCCGGGTGACCAATGTCACGCTGCCGCGGCAGGCGCCGACCGAAGCGGAGGCCAAGGCGCTGCTGGCGAAAGCCGGCATCCCGAGCGCGCCTGAACGCGCTTGTGCCGACATGGAGGTTGCTGTGGCGGCCGCGCGCGAGATCGGATTCCCGGTCGTGCTAAAGATCCTGTCGCCCGACATTATTCATAAGTCCGAGATTGGCGGCGTGCTGCTGAACGTGGCCAACGAAGGCGCGGTGCGTGAAGGCTTTGCGCTGCTGCTGGACCGAGCCGCCAAGGCCATGCCCGACGCACGCATCGAGGGTGTGCTCGTGGCCAAGCAGATGAACGGCGGAGTGGAGTGCATCATGGGTATCAACCGCGACCCGGTGTTCGGCCCGATCGCCATGTTCGGGCTCGGTGGTGTGTTCGTCGAGGTGCTCAAGGACGTGGTGCTCCGCCGCTGCCCGTTCGGCCCGGACGTGGCCGAACAGATGATCCGCTCGATCAAGGGCGCACCACTGCTGCTCGGTGCGCGCGGACGGCCCGTGGCGGACATTGCCGCGCTGGCCCAGGCGCTGTCGCAGTTGTCCGCATTCGCCGTTGCCGCGGGCCCGCGCCTGCAGTCGATCGACCTGAACCCGGTGCTGGCCATGCCGCACGGCCAGGGCGTCTACGCTGTGGATGCGGTGATCGGGGTGGACCCTGAGTGATGAGTGGCCTCCTCTCCGGGGTGTTGAGCGTCGAGGGGAGAAATTGGCCGCGAGCGTCAGCGCTCGCGGCACCCGTTGTCAATCAGTTACGGCTCGTATCGAGCGCCTCTGCGTTAGCGAGGGCCGGCGATCCGCCATGCCGAACCTCCACCCATGCCTGTGGGCCGGCCGGTGGTCGGAGAGAGCACAGCAGCGAGCCCGTCCATGGAGACTGGCGAGCGGCCTGTCGATCACGCAAACGGGCAAGCCGCTCGGCTATGGCGAGGTCTCGAACCTCATTCGCGCCAATCGTCACTGAAAAGGCACCGCGCCGCACCAGCAGCGCAATCGGCTCCGCGAGATGCATTAGGCACCCAGAGTCTTGGCGACGCTGCCCTGCCGGGCCTCGCTTACCTTTTGGCCCGTCCTACACCGTTCCCGTTGCCCACCACTCGCCAATCCGGGTAGTGCCTCAGCGCGTCGCGCTTGCAATCATTAAGCCACGCGATACGCGGACCCCACACTACGGAGAGTGTTCATGAGCAGGAAGCTGGAAGGCAAGGTTGCCATCGTCACGGGATCGGGCCGGGGCATTGGCCGCGCGGTAGCGCTGAAGTTTGCGAGCGAAGGTGCCAGGGTGATCGTCAACGATCTCGACCAGGCACCGGCCGACGAGGTGGTGGCCGAGATCGTGAAGACGGGCGGCACGGCTGTTGCGTTCGCGGGCAGCGTGGTGGCACCGGACTTTGGTTCGAACATCGTCAAGCTGGCACTCGACACATTCGGCGCGGTAGACATCATCGTCAACAACGCAGGCTATACCTGGGACAACGTGATTCAGAAGATGAGCGACGAGCAGTGGGATGCGATCGTCGATTGCCACCTCAAGGCGCCGTTCATGTTGCTGCGCGCGGCACAGCCCTATTTCCGGGAGGCCAGCAAGGCCGAGGCAGACGCTGGGCGCGAAGTGTTCCGCAAGGTCGTCAACATTTCGTCGGTCTCGGGCACGCAGGGCAATGCGGGCCAGGTCAACTACTCTGCTGCCAAGGCGGGCGTGATCGGCATGACCAAGACGCTGGCCAAGGAATGGGGCCGCATGAAGGTCAATGTGAACTGCGTGGCGTTCGGCGCCATCGAAACGCGCCTGACCCAGTCGACCACCGAGGACAAGACCGTGCAGGTGGAAGGTCGCGAGATCAAGGTGGGGGTGCATCCGGACCGCATCGCGGCAGCCGGGCGCGACACCCCGCTTGGCCGGTTCGGCACCGCCGAGGAAGCGGCCGGCGCGGTATACATGCTCTGCATCCCCGAATCGAACTACGTCAATGGCCAGACCATCATCTGTGGCGGCGGACGCGGCGGCTTCTGAGCGCGCGAAAACAGCAAGACAGCACGCGACGTTCCCGGAGCTTCCGCGGCACGTCGCTACCATAACAACGACACGGAGACAACGCCCATGACGAATATCGACAGAGCCCGACGCGCCCTCGCCTGGCTGGCGACCGGCGTCRCCATCACGCTGATTCCTGCGGGCGGTAGCGCCCTGGCACAGGGCTATCCCGAACGGCCGGTAAAGATCGTATCGCCCACGAGCCCCGGCACGGGCGTCGACGATTTCTCGCGGTTGCTGGCGAAGCACCTGACCGAGAAGCTCGGCAAGCCATTCTATGTGGAGAACCGCCCAGGCGGCAATTCGATCATCGCCACCGACTCTGTGGCCAAGGCAGCCCCCAACGGCTACACGCTGCTGCTGGCACTGTCGAGCGCCATGTCGGCCAACCCATTCCTGTTCAAGCAACTCCCTTACAGTCCCACGCGCGACTTCGTTCCTGTTGCGCGCCTGAGTTCGCTTCCTGTCACTGTAGTCGTCCCGGCCACCTCGCCGTACCGCACGCTTGGGCAGYTGATGGCCGCTGCGCGCGCCCAGCCCGGCAAGTTGAACTACGGCACCAGCAGTTCAGGCTACCGTGCGATGCTGGCGGCCATTAACGATGCCGGGAAAGCCAAGGCTGTCGATGTGCCCTACAAGGCCATGAGCACGTTGCTGCCCGATCTCATCGGTGGCGTGGTGGACTACACCGTGCTCGAGATTTCGGCGGCCGTGCCGCTGATCCAGTCAGGAAAGCTGCGCGCGCTGGCGGTCTCCAATACTGCCCGTGTCCCGGTAATCGCCGACGTGCCTACGCTGGCCGAGGCGGGCATGCCGGAAGCAACGGTCATTGGTTGGGTTGGACTTGCCGCCCCCGCGGGTACGCCCGCCGCCGTGGTGGACAAGCTCGCGGAGGCGGCGCTCGCGTTCGTCAACACGCCGGAAGCCAAAGCGCATTTCGCACAACGAGGCACCAGCGCCTATCCGCTGGGCCCGAAGGCATTCGCCAGCGCACTGGTTAGCGACCAGGCACAGTGGCAGCGCGTGATCTCAATGGCGGGCATCCTCGCCGAGTAGCGCGCCAGGCGATGCCGCTCCCGGCACGCCAATCGACTGCTCCATCCGGCTAGTGCGCCCTGTCTTGCCGCTGCAAATAATGAGGCACTGCGTATGCCGCGGCCCGGTGCCGGCGGCGTGCGCAACCGCACAACCCAATCTTGTGTCAACCAATGAAAGGAAGAGCTATGCAACAACTCTGCAAGGACCGCGTCGTTGTCATCACCGGCGCCGGTCGCGGCCTGGGCCGCGAATATGCGCTGGAATTCGCCCGCCACGGCGCGAAGGTTGTCGTGAACGATCTCGGCGCCTCTGCCGACGGTTCCAGCGTGGTTGCCGGTCCGGCACAGGATGTGGTGGACGAGATCCGCGCCATGGGCGGAGAGGCCATCGCCAACAATGCCGACGTGGCTGACTGGGACGGCGCCGGCAGCATGATCCAGAGCGCGATCGACACGTTCGGGGGCCTCGACGTGGTGGTCAACAACGCCGCCATCCTGCGCGACCGCATGCTCGTGAACATGCCGGTGGAAGACTGGGACGCCGTGATGCGCGTCCACCTGCGCGGCACGTTCGTGCCGATGCGCCATGCCAGCACCTACTGGCGCGACGAATCCAAGGCCGGCCGCCAGCGCCAGGCGCGCGTGATCAATACGTCGTCGTCGGCGGGCCTGTTCGGCAACATCGGCCAGACCTGCTACGGCGCGGCCAAGGCTGGCATCGCCGCCATGTCGAATATCGCCGCCGAAGAACTGAGCCGTTACGGCGTGACGGTCAACACAATTTACCCGAGTGGCGCCACGCGCCATACCGAGCACCTGCTCAAGAGCGGGCGGCTCAGCGTGTCGATCGACGCCGTGGAAGGCTTCGACGCTTTCGACCCGGCCAATGTGGCCCCGCTGATCGTCTGGCTTGGCAGCGAGCAGTCCGAAGGCGTCACGGGCCGCGTGTTCGGCAGCCGTGGCGGACGCATCACAGTGGCCGAAGGCTGGCATGCCGGCCCCCGCATCGAGAAGGCCGGGCGCTGGGAAGTGGCCGAACTGGGCGAGCGCATGCACGAACTGGTCTCGCGCGCCGCGCCGAGCGCCAACCTCGACGGTGTCATCCCCGGCCGCGCCTGATGGCGCAACCAGACCCACGGAGAACAAAATGCTCGACAAAAACCTGATCGGCCACAGCTTTGGCCAGCGCCAAGTCAACGTGGAAGAGTGGCCGGTGCGCTGGTACGCGAACGCGATCGGCGAAACCAATCCGGAGTACAGCAACGTGACCGCCGCTCAGGCCGCCGGCTTGCCTTCGCTGCGCGTGCCGCCCACCTTCCTGTCGTGCCTCGAAGGCTGGCTGTTCAAGACCTTCGACCTGCTCGCGATGGCGAAGATCGAGCCATCGCGCGTGCTCCATGCGGAGCAGCAGTACGACTACCACGCCCCGGTGCATGTCGGGGACACGCTGACCTACGAGCCAAAGATCGTCGATGTCTATGACAAGAAGGATGGCGCGCTCGAATTCCTGGTCAAGGAAACGCGCATTACCAACCAGCACGGCGCCCACGTGGCGGACTCGCGTACCGTGCTCGTACAACGCAGAGTCTGAAGGAGATTCCATCATGACGCAACGCAACCTCGCCGGCCTGAAGGTCGGTGACAGTATTCCGGACCTGCAACTGCCGGCGGTCAGCCGCCGCACACTGGCGGTCTACGCCGGCGCCTCGGGCGACCATCATCCGCTCCATATCGATTCGGACTACGCTAAGAAAAATGGCCTTGGCGACGTGTTCGCACACGGGATGCTTTCTGCCGCCTACCTGGGCCGTCTGGTTACCGACTGGGCCGGCCCCGCGCGGCTGCGCGGCCTGAAGATGCGCTTCACGGGCATCACGCACCTCTATGACGAGCCACGCTGCACCGGCCGCGTCACGGAGTGCTTCGAACACGCTGGCGAAGCAAGGCTGCGCGTGGAGATGCAGTGCGTGAACCAGAAGGGCGAGCAGAAGATCGTGGGCGAGGCCGTCGTCGCCGTGGTCTGACTTCCGATCCAAGCATTCATTCAGCAATCGTCCCCATGCCGCAACTAACACGACATTTCGCGCACTGGCCCGCCGGCGTACCCCGCTCGCTGGAGGTGGCGGACTGCAACCTGTTCTGCCACCTCGAGGAGTCTGCAACGCGCGTCCCTGACAAGCCGGCCGTCGTGTTCTACGGCCGTCGAATGACGTTCCACGATCTGCATGCCGCCGCGATGGCCTTGGCCGGCTATCTTCAGCATCGACTGTCGGTTCGGCAAGGGGACCGCGTACTGCTATTGATGCAGAACTGCCCTCAGTACATGATTGCCTTCTATGCCGTCATGCGCTGCGATGCCGTGGTCGTTGCCATGAATCCCATGAGTACGCGGGAGGAAATGGAGTACTACGCGCGCGACAGCGGCGCGCGCGTAGTGATCGCGACCCAGGACCTGATAGACCCCGTTACCGGCCTGCTCGAACAGGATGTGCTCGACGGCTGTGTAGTGGGCCTGGCGGGTGAGTTCGCCGGCAGGCCCGAGGACGTGCCCTATCTCGCCATCCCCGGCTTCGTCACCGAACCGCGGCAAGGTGCGATGCATCCGCGCATGCATGATTTCTCGCGGGCGTTGGCCGCTGGCATCGCGCCGCTGCCCGTGCGCGCCCGGGGCCGCGACCTCGCAGTGATCGGCTACACGTCCGGCACAACGGGCAAGCCCAAGGGTGCGATGCTCAGCCATGCCAACTTCGCCTACACGCTCGCGCATCGTGAGCACTGGCAATCGGACCGCGCCGATGAGGACGAGTTGCTGACGCTGCCAGTCAGCCACCTGGCTGGCATGCGCGCGATGAACCAGGCGGTGCGGCTGGGCCGCACCCTCGCAATGCTGGCGCGCTGGGATGCCAACGCCGCGCTGGAATTAATCGCAAGGCTGCGGCTGCGCTCATGGGCGGCCGTGCCTACGATGCTCGCGGAGTTATTCGCACGGCCCGATATCGACCAGCGTGACCTTTCCTCGCTGACGCGCATCTACGGCGGCGCGTCAGCCATGCCGGAGGCGCTGGCGCGCAGGATGCAATCGCGGCTCGGCATTCCATTTCTGGAAAGCTACGGCCTCACGGAGTTTTGCGGCATGTCGCACAGCAATCCGCCGCAGGCCCCAAGGCGACAGTGTGCCGGCGTTCCCGTGATCAACTGCGATGCCCGCGTGATTAATCCCGAAACGGGCGTCGAGTTAGCGACCAACGAGCCAGGCGAGATCGTCATGCATGGGCCGACCATGTTTGGCGGCTACTGGAACAAGCCGGAAGCGACGGCCGCGGCCTTCATCGAGCTCGACGGCAAGCGGTTCCTACGCAGCGGCGACCTCGGCTACCATGATGAGGACGGCTACTTCTATATTACGGATCGGCTCAAGCGCATGATTAATGTATCGGGCCTGAAGGTGTGGCCCGCCGAGATCGAATCGATCCTATACGGGCACCCAGCCGTGCAGGAAGCGTGCGTGATCTCCGCCTTCGACCCGCATCGCGGCGAAACGGTAAAGGCGCTCGTGGTGCTCCGCCCGGCTTCGCGCGGCACGGTCCAGCCACAGGCACTGGTCGACTGGGCCCGAGGGTGCATGTCTGCGTACAAGGTGCCGCGCACGGTGGAGTTTGTCGATAGCTTGCCAAAGACGTCGACGGGAAAAATCCTCTGGCGCGAAATGCAGTTGGAGCAGGACGAGCGGGATCGGGGGGCGCGGGGGCAAGTTTAAAGGTTGGGGGCTGTTCCTGATGCAGAGGCCGGCGTGGTATTTGCCGGCCTTTTTTGGTTCTCATATGAACGCGCCTGGTCTTTCCAGGTGAACGCAAGGTCAGGCTCGACAGAGGGTTGGTTGCAGACTCATACATGGCCCCACCCCTCTTTGCCGTATCTGGCGAATCTTGTTGTCATATCGCGCGATCTGTTCATCGAGTTGCTTGAGTCGCCCGTACATGTCGCACAGCGTTCCCTTGGTGAGTTCCGTCAACTCTGTGGTCGTGTCCGCGACGATCTCGGGGAGGTGCCGCTGTATTTGCAGCGAACTTTGAGCAATGACGATGCCGTATTCGGCAAGCAGGCCACGAATCTGATTGATCTGCGCGATGCGATCTCGCATCGGCAAGCTTCGGATCCGGTGCATGCATTGAACGTCTTGCTGTTCGATGCCATTGATTGCCACGTAACGCATCGTCGGACGAGAGGCCGCTTCGACGATTGCCTCGGCGTCATTGCAGTCGTTCTTCAGAGATTTGACAAACGGCTTCACGAACTTCGGAGCAATCATCTGGACCTGGTGTCCCATAGCCATGAAGCGACGCGCCCAGTAGTGGGCGCCGCCACATGCTTCCAGGACAATTCAACAGGCTGGCAGACGGACTATTGTCTCCCGCAGCTTTGAACGACTTACCCGGCGACGCAGCACCGGCTTGCCATGCTCGTCTACTCCATGGATTTGAAAGACGTTTTTCGCAAGATCGATACCAACAAGCGCGATGCTCATGATGGACTCCCAAGTAGCCTAATAGCTACGTTTCCATGCCCCCRTCTCTCGAGACTTCATGATCGCATGGAGTCTCGAGAGACGGGGGAGGGATGGGGCCATTCCAATATATCCGGCCTCATCGTGCAGGCCATGCCTGCGGGTCCTGATGGAATTCGCCGAGAGCCCTCTCACACCAAAGCAGGCTTGCGCTCTTGCAGTCCACCCTGTCACGCCATCATCTATCCGCTTCCCATCGCAACTTGCTGACGAGGATTCRTCAGGCGTACAAGCTACACCGGCTTCACTGACACGTGGTTCTTTTCAAATGTGGTTCCATGCACTAGCAGCGCACCAGGCAGTGCGAACCATTTTGTTGGCTAAGGCCACGGCGGCGACGTTGGTCGGTCGTCTCTGGCGCAGACGATCGCACCAGATTCCCTTCTCTTTCGATTGGAATTGCATCCGTGCGCGAGCGCTGGTAAACATCGCGGCGGATGCTAATGCCTCCGAGCTGCACCTTGCCCGCTGTACCGGTCTGGCGAGGTACCAGGCCGAGGAAGGCGGCCAACTCTCTTCCTGACTTGAAGGCTTTGGCGTCTCCGGCGGTAGCAATTGGGGCAGTGGCCGTGAGCCTGCCAATGCCCGGGATGACGGCGACCGTTTGACAGTCCACCTGGCGCTTCTTGCAATCAGTCAATTGCCGTTCCAGCCGGTCATCTACCAGGTCTGTTCCCAGTACAAGCCTCCAGTGTCACCCTAGGCAAAAGAAAAGCCGCCGGACGCATTCAAGCGTCGCGGCGGCCGAAGTCCGACTCTGTACAGAAGCTTAGTTCTTGCCGTAGAGCGTCACCACGCAGGCGCCGCCCAGACCGATGTTGTGGGCGAGTGCGAGTCGCGCACCCTCCACCTGGCGCTTGTCGGCGCCGCCGCGCAACTGCTGCGTCAGCTCATAGCACTGCGCCAGGCCGGTGGCGCCTAGGGGGTGCCCCTTTGACAGTAGGCCGCCCGAAGGGTTGATGACGACCTTGCCGCCATAGGTGTTATCGCCGTCGCGGACGAACTTCTCGGCACCGCCTTCGGGGCAGAAGCCCAGCGTCTCGTAACTGATGACTTCGTTCTGCGCGAAGCAGTCGTGCAGTTCGCACACGTCGATATCTTCGGGACCCACGCCCGCTTTTTCGTAGACATTGCCCGCAGCGGCGCGCGTCATGTGCGAGCCAACCCAGCTCAGCATCGAAGGCGGATCGAACGCCTCGGGCGGATCGGTGGTCAGGGACTGCGCGAGAATCTGCACATCGGTGCGCAGGCCATGCTTGCGCGCAAATCGCTCCGAGACGACGATTGCCGCCGCCGCGCCGCAGGTGGGCGGGCACGCCATCAGCCGCGTCATGACACCGGGAACCATCACGGTGTCGGCCATCACCTCCCCGACGGTCAGTACCTTGCGGAACAGCGCCAGCGGGTTGTTGGCGGCATGCCGGCTCGCCTTGGCGCGCACCGCTGCGAACGTTTCCATGCTTGCGCCGTACTTCTCCATGTACTCGCGCCCGGCACCGCCGAAAGAGCGCAGCGCCTGGCCGAGGTGGCTCATGTCTTCGGTCAGCGACTTCAGCACGGGCAAGAAGCGCGTGCGCGGGGGCGGACGGTCGTCCCAGTGCATCTTCAGCGCGCCCGGCTGCATCTGTTCGAACCCGAGCGCCAGCACGCAGTCGGCGTCGCCCGATGCAACGGCCTTGCGGGCCAGGTATAGCGCCGTTGAGCCAGTGGAACAGTTGTTGTTGACGTTGACCACCGGGATGCCGGTCATGCCAACCTCGTACACCGTGGTCTGGCCGCAGGTGGAATCGCCGTAGACGTACCCGGCGTAGGCTTCTTGCAGTTGCTCGTAGCCGATGCCGGCGTCGGCCAGGGCCAGCCGCACGGCATCGGCACCCATCTCGAAGTAGTTCTTGCTGGCGCCCGGCTTCAGGAACGGGATCATGCCCACGCCGGCGACTATGACTTTCTCACTCATGGTTCAACCTGTTATTGAGATGGATTGCGGGAAATCGGTGGCGGTTCACAGCTTGCGTGAGATAAGGTCGCGCAGCACTTCGCTGGCGCCGCCCGCGATGCGGCAGACGCGGTAGTCCGTGAACGCGCGGGCGATCGGGTACTCAAGCATGTAGCCGTAGCCGCCATGGAGCTGGACCATGTCGTCGATGCATTTCCACAGCGTCTCAGTGGCGAAGAGCTTGGCGATAGCCGCTTCCTGGACGGTGAGCTTGCGCTTCATGTGCTCGCCGATGTAGTAGTCGACCATGGTCCGCACAGCTACCGATTGGGCCTTGACGTCGGCTAGCTTGAACTTGGTGTTCTGGAAATCCCAGACCGTCTGGTTGAAGGCGCGGCGGTCCTTGACGTAGTCCACCGTAATCTGCAGCAGCCGTTCGATGGCAATGGCGGCATAGATCGAGATCAGCAGGCGTTCCTGCGGCAGTTCCTGCATCAGGTATGCAAAGCCGCCGTTCTCGTCGCCGAGCCGGTTTTCCACGGGCACGCGCACATTGTCGAAGAACAGTTCGGCCGTGTCGGCGCCGGGCTGGCCCACCTTGTCGAGCTTGCGGCCGCGCTTGAACCCCGCGCGATTGGCCTCGACCATGATCAGGCTGACACCTTTGGCGCCCGCCGCCGGGTCCGTCTTGCAAACAAGCATGATCATGTCGCAGTTCAGGCCGTTGCTGATGAACGTCTTGCTGCCGTTGATTACGTACTCGTCGCCATCGCGCACTGCGGTGGTGCGGATGGCCTTGACGTCGGATCCGCCGCCCGGCTCGGTGATGCCCACCGCCATGATGGTCTTGCCAGCGCAGATATCGGGCAGCCATCGCTTTTTCTGCGCTTCGGTGCCTAGACGCACGATATAGGGCGCGATAATGTCCGAGTGGATCGAGAAGCCCGCACCCGAGATTCCTGCGCGATGCATCTCCTCCATGACCACCGCCGAGTGGCCAAAATCGCCGCCGCCGCCGCCGTATTCCACGGGGACCGACACGCAGAGCAGCCCTTCGCGGCCTGCCTTGAGCCAGGTATCGCGGTCTGTCTTGCCGGCCTTGTCCCACTCCGGCTGGCGCGGCGCGCACTCGCGCTCGAAGAACCTTCGCGCCATGGGACGCAGCATTTCATGGTCTTCCCGGAAGACCGTGCGATTCACTTCCACTGTCAAGCTCCTTTCCATGAGTAAGGTTCCGGCGGCGCGCTCCGATCCAGGCGCGCCTCTCGGATACCTCTCATGATGTCCAATCCAGCGTTGCAATTCACTAGCCGGATTGGGCAGCAAGGCGGCCGTCAGTGGGGTCTCGACGCCGAATCCATCTCAAGATCGCGCATGCGGGCCACCGCTTCGTCCCGCTCTGACACGCCGAGCTTGCTGTAGATCTTGCGCAGATGCCATTTGACCGTGTGGGACGTGACGCCCAGCACGCGCGCAATCTTCTTGTTTGGCATGGCCTGGGCGACCAGCGCCAGCACTTCGCGCTCCCGGACGTTGAGCACGTCCGTCGTGCCACCGGCATCGCGCAGGGCCGGCTGCGCGGCCGCTTCGCGCGTGCTGGCCGCCGCAGCCACGAGGCGCTTGGCGTAAAACGCCAGCACCGGGTCTAGCGCGTCAGGAGCCTGGGCTTCGAGCATGGCCGGGATCTGGTCCGACACGTCGAGCAGGCTGCGCATGAGGCCGAGCTGGTGGCCAAGCCGCAGTGCCTCGAGCAACTGCCGGCGCGCCGCATCGGCGTCTCCGCGTCCGTGGTAAGCCACCGCGAGCGCTGCGTGGGCGGCAGCCACCGCCGCGCCCCGCCCCGCAGCCCTGGCGTCTTCGAGCAGCGGCTTCAGGCAGGCAATAGCACCGTCGTAGTCCTCCCAGTGCAGGTCTGCCGCTGCACGTGCGGCGTCGGCCACACGCCGGATTTCGGCGCCGGTACCGCGTGCCGCCGTGGCGTACCGCCGGCCGAGCGCGGTCAGCGATTCCAGAACCTCGATGGCCTCGGTGGTCGCGCCCTGCTCCAGTAGCATGCGCAGCCGCAGCGCCAGCGCGTGGGCCTGCATGCGGTCGAGCCCGCGCCGGCTGGCATAGTCGTCGAGACGATCCAGTTGCTCGAGTGCCTCAAGGCGGTGGCCGAGCCGCCAATGCGCCGCCGCCACGGCCAGGAAGCCGCGCAGCGCCGCGTCAGGTACCGACGTCCGCTCCACCATGTCGAGGCATGGCTCCAGCTGCGTACACACTGCGTCGAGTTCGTTGAGCTCATAGATCACTTCGCCGAGCATCCCATCGACAACGGCGCCCACGTCGATGTAGAGCGTGTCGTGCCGGCCCACCTCGTGCTGCACCGCACGCAACGCGCGCTCGGCCTCCACAATGCGCCCTTCGAGGGACAGGCTCATACCAGACAGCGCTTGTCCCGTCATTCGGCGCGCCGGCGCCACGTTGCGCTCCGCGCCTTCCTGCAGCAGCGCGCGAGCCGCATCGTAGTCGCCATGGTGCATATGCATCCACGCCAGCAGGTGGGCGCGGCCGGCGAACGCGAACGCCTGGGCATCATCGGGGATCGCTTCGAGCAAGGGTGCGATAGCATGGATCGATTCGGAGTCGTCGCGTTGCAGCGCCAGCGCTGCCTGCAGGACGCGCACAGCAAAGCGCTCGCCCACGCCCAGCGCATCGAGGTCCGACTCGAACCGGCGCAACGCCGCATCGACTGCCCCAAGGTTGCCGGCGTACATGGCGAGATAGGCTGTTACGAGCCGCAGCGGAAAACGAGCCTGCACCTGCTCCGCGGGCAACCGGCGCACCAGGCTAGACACCTCGGACAGTTCGCCACGGCCCATCATTTCCACCGCGCAAGCCTCAACGATATCGGCCGCTGCCTGCACCTCCCCGGCTTGCACGGCATGGCGCACCGCGTCGTCGATGTGGCCGCGCGCGCCAAACCAGCGCCACGCGGCGCCATGCAGCGCGAGCCGGTCGGCAGGTGGCATTTCGTCGAGGCGGTGCGACAGCACCTCGCGCAGCAGCGGGTGTACGCGATACCAAGTCTCGCGGTCCTGGCTACGCACTTGGCTGATAAAGAGATTGTGGTCGTCGAGCCGCGTCAGGCGCGACGTCATGGCCGCTACCGCCTGCGGCACGCCGAGCAGCGTCGCGCAGAGCGACGCACAGAACTGGCTGCAGGTTGCCGCAATGGTCAGCAGCTGCAGGTCTTCCGGCCGCAGGTTGTCGAGCACTTCGCGCTCGAAATAGCTCGCAAACGCCTTGGCATCGCGCACGCGCACACGTGCATAGCCACCGCCCTGCTTGGCATGCATGTCCACCGCGAACAGCTGCAGCCCGGCCACCCAGCCATCGGTCAGATCGTGCAGCACGCGCGCGTCGCGCCGATCGATGTGGCCCAATTGCTCGCGCAGGAAGCGCTCGGATTCCTCGGGAGTGAAGCGCAGGTCGTGAAGGTCGAACTCAACCACAAGCGACTGCGCGCGCAAACGCGCCAGCGATAGCGGAAACGCGCTGCGCGAACTGAAGACCAGATGCAGATTGGGCGGAGCGTAGTCGAGCAGGCATTGCAGCGCCTGACAGATCTGCGGACTGTTCAGGTATTGCAGATCGTCGACGATCACTGTCAGATCGCGCTGCCGGGCGGCAAGCGCCTCGACCAGGGACACGACCCAGTGTTCAAAATCCGTGCCATCGCTATCGCGCCGCATCAGCAGCGCCGCGTCGCGCACCACTTCACCGTCCACCATCCCAATGCCGGCCAGCAGGCAACTGAAGAAGCGCGTGAGTTCGTTGTCTTCTGCGGCGAGCGAGAGCCAAGCGACATCGAAATCAAGTGTCAGCAACGCTTGCCGCAACGCCACCAGGCTGCACGTCTTGCCACTGCCGGCCGGGCCTTGCAGAACGATGCAACGCTGGCGCCGCGCATCGAGGAGGCGCTGCTGTAGCGCATCCCGTGAAATTAGGCGGCGGGTCGCACGCGGGGGAACCAGTTTCGTACTGGCGACGGCCTCGATGGCAAGACCCGGGGACTGGTCTGCCGCCCGGGAGTTGGTAGCGTGCTCGTGCATGTCTAACGCTGTTATTACTATCCAGGCAGCACGGGGACAGTGCTGCAGAAGTTCGTCTCACCTTATAACGTACGCCGACAAGGCAGTCGAGCGCCGACTCTGCGCCGCCTGCTGGCCGGAAGTTCCTGTGCCTGCTCAGGCACCCCTAAAAAGCAGCACCGACCGCACATGCATTTAGCCTCGCATGCCTGCGATAGGACGGATGAATCGACCGTGGACACGGGTTAAGCGATACGCGTGAAATCTGTACGTATGTACAGTATTCAGATCGACGCTGCAAATAACGGCGCTTCGGTAGCATGTTTTCACTATTTTGTCAAAGCGAGGTTGAAAAGTCCGCGGGTTGGAACGCTGCCCGCTCGGTCTTGGATCCGGTCATTTGGGCTCTCGAATGTGGTGATAGAAGGATAGGGGGCTCTGGTGCAAATAGGGGCGGCGAATCGGTTAGAGTTGTCGGGGTAAACGAACTGATGGCCGGTGATGAGCAAGCTGGAGAGTCTTGAGGGGTTGTTCGATGGTCGACATTTTGATCGGGAAATCATCATTCTGTGCGTGCGCTGGTACCTGCGCTACAAACTCAGCCTACGCGATCTGGTCGAGATGATGGCGGAGCGGGGCTTGGCACTGGTTCACACTACGATCCTGCGCTGGGTGAGGCGCTATACGCCGGAGTTCGTCAAGCGCTGGAACCGTTTCGGCAAGCCCACAGGGCGCTCATGGCGTGTTGATGAAATCTACCTGAAGATTCGTGGTAAATGGGTCTGACCTTGAAAGCGCTCTATCGCCTGATGACGCGGCGCAGCAACTCAGAGGGAAGGGGCCGCATCCGCGCGCGTCAGTTCACATAGAGTGCCCCAGTCGCCCCATCAGACCCGAAAAATCTCCACGCTCTGCCCCGCATTGACCGCCCGCCGCAGCCAGTCGGGCATCTCGCCGGTCCCGTCGCCAGCTCTGCCCCGCGGCGTTGCGGCAGCAGACCACCGGCGGCGGCGCTGGCGGCGCTGGCGGCGCTGGCGGGGGTGGCGGTGGGCGGTGGGGGCGGCGGATCAAAGCACCCCGCCGCCTGCAGTTCCTTCATGGTCAGGTCGTAGTCGAGGGTCGGCCGGGATTCGCAAATATCTTAAGCTTCAGATAGTCACGAATCCCGGCCGACCCTCAAGGAAGAAGGGCTACGTAGCAGGAGCGTGCACGACGGCACGTTTTCACCGCCCGCTTCATCAAAACTGAAGTGTCGTTTGATCACCTGGAAGGGGGCGGCTCTAAGGGGATACCCTGAACTGGCCTCCCCGGCTAGTGATTGCAGCGCGCCGGCAATGCATGCTTGGTCTCCTATAAGCCATCCCACGGAGACCGACACATGTCTGGCATTACCACGATTCCGGCCGCGACGTCGCGCACCCAAACCGAAGCTGCACCCTGCTACCGACAATCCGGCCTGTCGCAACCCGGCGCCGCGTACGGACGTCGTGAGGACGGTTCGTTGCTGCTATGGTCGACCGACGCGCCGCTGCAAGGCGGCCCCTTCGCCTTCAGCAGCTTCCTGGCGCGTTGGGCCGAAACGCGGGGCGCGCTGCCCGCCATCAGCGAACGCGCCGGCGACGCATGGCGCACGCTGACGTGGTCGGAGCTCCACCGGCAGGTGCTGTCGGTAGCGTCGGGACTTCTGGCGATGGGCCTGTCGCAGGCGCGTCCGCTGATGATCCTGTCCGGCAATTCGCTGGAGCAGGCCGTCCTGCTGCTGGGCGCCGAGTATGCGGGCATCCCTTCGGCAGCCGTCTCCCCGTCGTATTCGCTGCTGAGCCAGGATCACCAGCGAGTCCGCGGCATGCATGCGCTGGTCGAGCCGGGCGCCGTGTTCGTGCAGTCGTCGGCGCCGTTCTCGCGCGCGTTGGACGCGCTTGGCGTGCCGGCCGCTGCGGTCATCGCGGTGGACAGCCCGCAGGCAGGCCATACCGCGTGGGCCGCGCTCGCCGGCGCCGCGCCGACTGCCGGACGGATCGCCGACCTGCAGGCCGCGCACGCCTCCATCGATCCCGTGCGCGATGTGGCGCGAATCTTCTTTACCTCGGGCTCAACAGGCGAACCCAAGGCGGTGCCGATCCGCTACGACAACGTGGCCGCGATGATCGGGCAGTACCAGTACCTGCATCGCGCCATTGCGGACGAACCTGTCGTCATGCTCGACTGGCTCCCCTGGCACCACATCTTTGGCGGCATGGGCAACCTGGGCCGCGTGATGACGCTGGGCGGCTCCTACTATCTCGACGACGGCCGTCCGCTGCCGGGACAGTTCGCGCGCACGGTACAGAACCTGCGCGACGTATGCCCCACGTTCTATGCCACCGTGCCGTCCGCGTGGGCGCTGATCGCCGCCGAACTGGAGCGCGACGAATCCTTCGCCCGCTCGTTCTTCTCTCGCCTGCGCTTCGTCGCCTATGGCGGGGCCAGCCTGCCGCGCGATGTCTGGGAACGCTTCCAGAGCGCCGCCGTCCGTACGGTGGGCGAGCGCATCGGGTTCGTCGCGGGCTTTGGCTCGACCGAAACCACCGGCCAAGGTGCGATCTATACGCTGCCCGGTGGCGACCTCGGCAACGTGGGCGTGCCGATCCCGGGCGTCGAGATCAAACTCGTACCGCTCGATGGCGGCGACGACCGCTATGAAGTCCGCCTGCGCGGCCGGCCCGTGTTCCATGGCTATCACAAGCGCCCGGATCTCACCCAGGCGGCGTTCGACGAGGAAGGCTTCTACCGCATGGGCGATGCAGTGCGCCTGGCGAATCCGGAAGATCCGTTGCACGGCCTGCGCTACGCCGGACGATGCGTCGAAGACTTCAAGCTCGCCAACGGCACCTGGGTACGCACCGGCTCGGTCCGGCTGGGACTGGTCGAGCATTGTGCGCCGCTGCTGGCCGACGCCGTGATCTGCGGCCACGACCGCAACTATGTTGCCGCCCTGGCATGGCCCAACGTGGCCGCCTGCCAGCGCCTTGCGCCGGAACTGGCAGCCCTGCCGCCGGAGGAACTGGTGAAGCATCCGACGGTCATTGCCGCCCTGCGTGACGCGCTTCGCGCGCAGGCGGCATCCGGCGCCAGCCAGCAGGTACGCCGGCTGCTGCTGATGGCGGAGCCGCCCTCGTCCGAGGCCAACGAGATTGCCGACAAGGGCTACATCAACCAGGCCGCTGCGCGCCAGCGACGCACGCCACTGATCGACGTGCTCTACGCCGAGCTTCCCCCCGCCTTTGTCGCCTGCTCGCGCTAGCGCCAGGACACTTCAGGCAAGGCATCGCGCGCAGCGCGCGCTTCAAGCTCCAAGCATCAACAGAAAGGACATGTATGGATTTACTTGGCACACCCGAAGACAAGCGCTTCAGGGAAGAGGTACGTGCTTTCCTCGCAGCCCATCTGCCGGCCGACATGCGCCAGCGGATACGCAGCACCGGCTTTGTCAGCTACCAGGACCAGCGCCAGTGGCAACGTACCCTCGACGCACATGGCTGGGGTGCGCCGGCATGGCCCGTGGCGCATGGCGGCACCGGCTGGAATGCCGGCCAGCAAATGATCTTTGCGGACGAATGCGCGATGGCCTCGGCGCCTACCCCGCATATTTTCAACATCACGATGCTCGGGCCGGTCATTATTCACTTCGGCAACGACGCGCAACGCGAATTCTTTCTTCCGAGACTGCTCAACGGCGGCATCCTCAGTTGCCAGGGCTTCTCCGAGCCGAACTCCGGCTCGGATCTCGCGTCGCTGCAGACCAGCGCCAGGCGAGTGGACGGCGGCTATGTCGTCAATGGCTCGAAGATCTGGACGAGCCAGGCCCACGCATCCGACTGGATCTTCTGCCTGCTTCGAACGGATTCAGCCGCCGCCAAAAAACAGGCGGGCATCTCCTTCGTCGTGATCGACCTGAAGTCGCCCGGCGTGACGATTCGCCCCATCATCGGCATCGACGACCGGCACAGCCTGAACCAGGTTTTCTTCGACGATGTGCTCGTCCCGCAGAGTGGGCTTATCGGCGAGGAAAACAAGGGCTGGGACTATGCCAAGTTCCTCCTCGGCCACGAGCGAACGTACGTGGCCGGCATCGGGCGCACCCGTGAGCGTATGAGCTACGCGCGGGAATTGCTCGCCAGCCGCGAACGCGCCGGCCTTCCGGCGAAGACCGCCGCGGCATGGCGAGGCCGCATCGCGCTGATCGAGACCGACGTGCATGCCCTCGAGATTACGCAATTGCGGCTCATGCATGCCGGTATCGACCAGAACATGGCGTCGCTGCTGAAAGTGCGCGGCAGCGAGCTGTACCAGGAAATCGTGGAACTGGCGATGCAGATCGGCGGTGCGGCGTCCCTGCGCGGCGACTGCGGCGAACTCACCACCGCGTATCTGTACTCGCGCGCTGTGACCATCTATGGCGGCAGTACCGAGGTACAGAAGAACATCCTGGCTTCCACCGTAATAGGGTTGTAAATGGATCTCAAACTGAACGACATTCAGCTCCAGCTCAACGACGCACTCTCGCGGTTGCTGGCGAAGGAGTACACCTTTGAGGCGCGCCAAGGCCTGCTGCAAAACTCGCCTGGCCCACGCGCCCGCGTCTGGGGGCAGCTTGCCGAGATGGGTGTTCTTGGTGCTGCCATTGGCGAGGAATATGGCGGCTTCGGCGGCGACGCCGTCGACCTGTCGATGATCTCCGAAGCCCTCGGCAAGGTGCTCGCCCTGGAACCGTATCACTCGACGGTGGTCATGGCATCCACTGCTCTGCAGGCCATGGGTTCGCCCAAGCAGAAGTCGGAATGGCTGCCCCGCATCGCAATGGGCATGTCTCGCATGGGATGGGCGCACCAGGAACGCCAGCACGGCCGCATCGAATGCGCGGCGAAGCATGACAGCGCCGGCTGGTTCCTGACCGGCTCGAAGGAGATGGTGCTGGACGCGCCGAGCTGTCAGCAGTTCATTGTGAGCGCGACGACGCCGGACGACGGTATTCAGTTGTTCCTGGTGAACGCCGCGGACATCGGCCTGCATCTGTCGCCGTACCGACTGGTGGACGGCTCGCCCGCGGGGAATATCCAACTGGAAAATGTTCAGGGGAAGCGGCTCGGCGGTACGCAGGATACCGCCGCGGCGCTCGAGCATGTGATGCGCACCGGTATTACATGCGCGTGCGCCGAAATGCTCGGCGCAATGGAAGGCGCCAGCGCGATGACGTTCGAGTATCTGAAGATTCGCCGGCAGTTTGGGCGGCCGATCGGTAGCAATCAGGCGCTTCAGCACCGCGCGGCCGACATGCTCGTCGCGCGCGAGCAAAGCCGCAGTCTTGTCATGTCGCTCGCCCTCACCCTGGCCGGACGCAATGATTTCGCGCGTGGCGATGGTCAGTTCCACGCGGCGAAGGTGCTCATCGGCCGCAATGCGCGCCGGATTGCCGAGGAAGCCATCCAGATGCACGGCGGCATCGGCATGACGCACGAGTGTGCCGTCGGCCATTACCTCAAGCGCATTCTCGTGCTCGATCAGTTGCATGGCGAAACGCAGTACCACCTCGGCGTGCTCGAGGAACCGCATCGCCGGGAAGCCGCATAAGGCGAGCCGGGCACCCCGATCGGAACCGCTGCGTCGCACTCGCCAACAGGAGTAGTGCCGTCACGTGGTGGCATGGCCATCATGAAAGCCTGCGGCACGCGGATTCACACATTACGAAGATATTTTCATGAGCAGAAAACTGGAAGGCAAGGTCGCCATCGTTACGGGCTCCGGCCGCGGCATCGGCCGCGCGGTTGCGTTGAAGTTCGCCAGCGAAGGCGCCATCGTCGTGGTCAACGATCTCGACCAGGCGCCGGCCGATGAAGTCGTAGCGGACATCGTGCAGGCCGGCGGGAAGGCCGTTGCCTTCGCGGGCAGCGTGGTGGAAGCGGATTTCGGCACGCGCATCGTCAAGCAGACGGTCGATACGTTCGGCGCACTCGACATCATCGTCAACAACGCCGGCTATACCTGGGATAACGTCATCCAGAAGATGACTGACGAGCAGTGGGATGCCGTTGTCGATTGTCACCTCAAGGCGCCCTTCATGCTGCTGCGCGCGGCCCAGCCGTACTTCCGCGAAGCCAGCAAGGCAGAGGCGGAGGCCGGCAAGGAAGTGTTCCGCAAGGTCGTGAACATTTCCTCGGTCTCGGGCACGCAGGGCAATGCCTGCCAGATCAACTATTCCGCGGCCAAAGCCGGGGTGATCGGCATGACGAAGTCGCTGGCGAAGGAGTGGGGACGCATGAAGGTCAATGTCAACTGCGTGGCTTTCGGCGCCATCGAGACCCGCCTGACGCAATCGACCACCGAAGAGATGACCGTGCGGGTGGAAGGCCGCGAAATCAAGGTCGGCGTGCATCCGGACCGGATCGCCGCGGCGGGCCGCGACACCCCGCTCGGCCGCTTCGGCACCGCCGAGGAAGCAGCGGGCGCGGTGTACATGCTCTGCATTCCCGAATCCAACTACGTGAACGCTCAGACCATCATCTGCGGCGGAGGCCGCGGCGGCTTCTGACGGCAGGCATGTTGCAGGCGGTGCGCAACAGGACTCAGGTTGCGCGCCGATCCCAGAAAGACAACATCGGAGACAAGCTTCATGACTGCTTCCAACAAAGCCCGACGCACCCTCGCCTGCTTCGCTGCGGGCATGGGCGTGACCCTGCTGTTTGCCGGCCGCGCCGCACTGGCCGACGGCCATCCCGAACGGCCCGTCAAGATCGTCTCCGCCACCAGTCCGGGGACGGGCGTGGACGACTTCTCGCGCCTGCTGGCCAGCCATCTCACCCGGAAGCTCGGGAAGTCGTTCTACGTGGAGAACCGGCCCGGCGGCAACACCATCATTGCCACCGATGCCGTGGCGAAGGCGGCGCCGGACGGATACACCTTGCTGCTGGCACTGTCGAGTTCCATGTCGGCCAATCCCTGGCTGTTCAAGCATCTGCCGTACAACCCGACCCGCGACTTTGTTCCCGTCGCGCGCCTGAGCGCGCTGCCGGTGACGGTAGTCGTCCCGGCCACCTCGCCAAACAAGTCGCTCGCCGAACTGGCAGCCGCAGGCAGGCGCCAACCGGGCAAGCTGAACTTCGGCACGAGCAGTGCCGGCTATCGCGCCATGCTGGCAGCGATCAATGACCCGGCCAAGGTGCAGGCGGTGGACGCGCCCTACAAGGCGATGAGCACACTGCTGCCAGACCTCATCAGCGGCGTGGTGGACTATACCGTGCTCGAGATATCGGCCGCCGTGCCGCTGGTCAAGTCCGGGAAGCCGGGCGCGACGCTGACCGGCTGGGTCGGCCTGGCCGCGCCTGTCGGAACGCCCCCCGCCGTGGTGGACAAACTGGCACAGGCGGCACTGGAGTTTTTCGACCCGCCGGAGGCCGCCGCGCACTTCGCGCAACGCGGCACCACGCCCTACGCGCTGGGCCCGAAGGCATTTGACGGCGCACTGGCGAATGATCAGGCGCAGTGGAAGCGCGTGATCGCGCTGGCTGGCATCCAGGCCGAATAACCGCCCGCTGGCCGGGACTGACTCGCAGAGCGTCCCGACCGCCTACCGAATTCCGAAGCGGCCCGATCGCTCCCGTCATGCGCCGGGACCAATACGCCCGCACATTTCCCACGCTGTTCAAATCGACGAAAGGAAAGCTCAATGCAACAGCTCTGCAAAGACCGCGTAGTGGTCATCACCGGCGCCGGCCGTGGCCTTGGCCGCGAGTATGCCCTGGAGTTCGCCCGTCACGGGGCCAAGGTTGTCGTGAACGACCTCGGCGCGTCCGCCGATGGCACCAGCGCCGCGTCCGGCCCGGCCCACCAGGTGGTGGAAGAAATCCGCGCGATGGGCGGCCAGGCGATCGCCAACGAGGATGACGTGGCCGATTGGGAAGGCGCCGGCCGGATGATCCAGGCTGCCATCGAGACGTTTGGTGGACTGGATGTGCTGGTCAACAACGCCGCGATCCTGCGCGACCGCATGCTGGTGAACATGCCGGTGGAAGACTGGGACGCCGTGATGCGCGTCCACCTGCGCGGCACGTTCGTACCGATGCGTCACGCGAGCACCTACTGGCGCGACGAATCGAAGGCGGGCCGCCAGCGCAAGGCGCGCGTCATCAATACCTCGTCGTCGGCGGGCCTGTTCGGCAATATCGGCCAGACCTGCTACGGCGCGGCCAAGGCCGGCATCGCGGCGATGTCGAATATCGCCGCCGAAGAGCTTGGCCGCTATGGCGTGACCGTCAACACCATCTATCCGAGCGGCACCACGCGCCACACCGAGCATCTGCTCAAGAGCGGCCGCCTGCAGGTGTCGACCAACGCCGTGGAAGGCTTCGACGCGTTCGACCCCGCCAACGTCGCCCCGCTGATCGTCTGGCTCGGCAGCGAAGAATCCGACAGCGTCACCGGCCGCGTGTTCGGCAGCCGTGGCGGCCGCATCACGGTGGCAGAAGGCTGGCGCGCCGGCCCCAGGATCGAGAAGGCCGGACGCTGGGAGGTGGCTGAACTTGGCGCGCTGATGCCGGATCTCGTGGCCGGCGCCGCGCCCGCGGCCAACCTCGACGGCGTCATTCCCGCCCGCGCCTGAGGCCGGATCAATTTCCTGCAGCGCCCCGGGGCGGACGCGGCAGGCCAGTCCCATGGAGAACTAGCAATGCTTGACAAGAACCTGATCGRCCACAGCTTTGGCCAGCGCCAAGTGAACGTGGAGGAATGGGCCGTGCGGTGGTACGCGAATGCCATCGGCGAGACCAACCCCGAGTACAGCAACGTTGCCGTGGCGCGTGCCGCCGGCCTGCCGTCGCTGCGCGTGCCTCCCACCTTCCTCTCGTGCCCACGGCATGCTGTCGGCCGCCTACCTGAGCCGGCTGATCACCAACTGGGCCGGGCACACACGCCTGCGCAGCCTGAAGATGCGCTTTACCGGCATCACGCACTTGTATGACCAGCCGCATTGCACGGGACGCGTCGCCGAACGCTTCGAGCAGGATGGCGAGCCGCGGCTGCGCGTGGAAATGCAGTGCACCAACCACAAAGGCGAGACCAAGATCGTCGGCGAGGCCATCGTCGCAGTGGCCTGATTCCCGCCCGTCCCCATTCATTCAGCTATCACACATGCCCCAATTGACACGACACTTCGCGCACTGGCCTGCCGGCGTCCCCCGCACGCTGGAGGTGGCGGACTGCAACCTGTTCAGCCACCTGGAAGACTCGGCAACCCGCGTGCCGGACAAGCCCGCCGTCGTGTTCTACGGCAGGCAGACGACGTTCCGCGCGTTGCACACCGCGGCCCTGTCGCTGGCCGGTTACCTCCAGCATCACCTGTCGGTGCGTCAGGGCGACCGCGTGCTGCTGCTGATGCAGAACTGTCCGCAGTACATGATTGCGTTCTACGCGGTGATGCGCTGCGACGCCGTCGTCGTCGCCATGAATCCGATGAGCACGAGCGAGGAGATTGAGTACTACGCCAGGGACAGCGGCGCGCGGGTCGTCATCGCGACGCAAGACCTGGTGGACCGGTTGCAGGGCTTGCTGGAAGGCGATGACCTGGATGGCTGTGTAGTGGGGGCGCCGGCCGAGTTCGCCGGCAGACCCGGCGAGGTGCCCTATCTCGATGTGCCCGCGTGCATCAGCGAACCGCCGCGCCAGTCGGCGGACCCGCGCATGCACGACTTCTCGGGCGCGCTGGACGCCTGCATCGGTCCCCTGCCGATGCAGGGCGGCGGCCCTGACCTCGCGGTGATCGGCTACACGTCCGGCACGACGGGCAAGCCCAAGGGCGCGATGCTGAGCCACCGGAACTTCGTCTATACAATGACGCATCGTGAGTACTGGCAATCCGATCGCGCGGAGGAGGACGAACTCCTCACGCTGCCGGTGACCCATCTGGCGGGCATGCGGGCGATGAACCAGGCCGTGCGCCTGGGGCGCACCGTCGCGATACTCGCGCGCTGGGATGCCGATGCGGCGCTGGAACTCATCGAGCGGCTGCGCCTTCGCACCTGGGCCGCCGTCCCTACCATGCTGGCGGAACTCTTTGCACGTCCCGACATCGACCAGCGTGACCTGTCTTCGCTAACGCGCATCTACGGCGGCGCGTCAGCGATGCCCGAGGCGCTGGCCCGTACGTTGCAGGCGCGGTTGGGACAGCCCTTCCTGGAAAGCTATGGCCTGACCGAATTCTGCGGCATGTCGCACAGCAATCCGCCGCAGGCCGCCAGGCGCCAGTGCGCCGGCGTGCCGGTCATCAATTGCGATGCCCGCGTGATTGACCCGGAGACCGGCGCCGAACTCGACGCGAACCAGTCCGGCGAGCTCGTCCTGCACGGCCCCACGATGTTTGGAGGCTACTGGAACAAGCCCGACGCCACTGCGGCAGTCTTCATCGAGATCGACGGCAAGCCGTTCCTGCGCACGGGCGACCTTGGCTATCACGACGATGACGGCTACTTCTACGTCACCGACCGGCTCAAGCGCATGATCAACGCCTCGGGCCTGAAGGTGTGGCCCGCGGAAGTCGAGTCTCTCCTGTACGGGCACCCTGCGGTACAGGAGGCGTGCGTGATCTCGGCCCATGACCGTCACCGTGGCGAGACGGTGAAGGCGCTGGTCGTGTTGCGCCCTGGCGCCCGTGGCACGATCGAGCCCCAGGCGCTGGTGGACTGGGCCCGGTCATCGATGTCGGCCTACAAGGTTCCCCGCGTCGTGGAGTTCCTCGATAGCCTGCCCAAGACGTCGACAGGCAAGATCCTGTGGCGCGAGCTGCAACTCATGCAGAACGAGCGCGATCGCAACGCACGGGAAGCGGACCCGGCGTAGGCCATCCGGACCATCATTCCCTTCCCAGGATTGGGGCCAGCACGGGCATCTTGCCCTGCTGGCCATTTTTCGATGCCCGTCGAAGGCGGATGGCGGGCCACAGGATTGGGTTGATGCGCCATGGCAACGACAAAAAAAGCCGCCGGACGCATGACGCGTGCCGGCGGCCAAGACATGATCCGCGCTGGTGGCTCAGTTCTTGCCGTAGAGCGTCACCACGCAAGCCCCGCCGAGCCCTATGTTATGCGCCAGCGCCAGCTTCGCGCCTTCGACCTGCCGCTTGTCGGCCTGCCCGCGCAATTGGTTGGTCAACTCGTAGCATTGCGCGAGCCCGGTGGCCCCAAGCGGATGCCCCTTGGAAAGCAGGCCGCCGGACGGGTTGATGACGACCTTGCCGCCGTAGGTATTGTCGCCGTCGCGCACGAACTTTTCCGCACCACCCTCCGGGCAAAAGCCGAGCGTCTCATAGGAGATGACTTCGTTCTGCGCGAAGCAGTCGTACAATTCGGACACGTCGATGTCCTCGGGACCGACGCCTGCCTTCTCGTACACGGGTTTTGTCGCAATAAGCTTCCGGTAGAATGAGCCGGTATCGAATTCAGGCAATGTGGCCAGTGGTGATGAACACGGAGATTGCGAAGGTATTGAAGCGCTTGCACTATCCGCTGGAGGTGATGCTGCCCTGCGTGCGCTGGTATGTCGCCTATCCGCGGAGCCTGCGTCATCTCGAGGATATGATGGCCGAACGTGGCATCTCGGTTGACCATTCGACCGTGCATCGCTGGGCGCTGAAGTTGCTACCGGCGCTAAGCAAAATCTTTCGCCACTCCAAGCGTCCGGTGGGGAAAAGCTGGCGCATGGACGAGACCTACATCCTGGTACGCGGCCAGTGGAAGTATCTGTACCGGGCGGTCGACAAGGCGGGCAATACCATCGACTTCCTGCTGTGCGCCCAGCGTGACAAGGCCGCAGCACGGGGGTTTTTCGAAACCGCCATCGCGCAGCACGGCCAGCCTGACACGGTGACCATCGACGGCAGCCCGGCCAACCTGGCCGCCTTGCACGACATCAACGCCGAACGTGAAGCGCCCACCGTCATCAGGCGGAGCAAATACCTGAACAACATCGTCGAGCAGGACCATCGGGCCATCAAGCGACTGACTCGACCGATGCTCGGCTTCAAGGACTTTCGCTGCGCACGCATCCTGCTGGGCGCCATCGAGCTCATGCACATGATCGCAAAGGGCCAGATGAAGTGCCCGGATGGGAGCGCTACGTCCGCAGCAGAGCAGTTCTATTCGCTGGCCGCCTGACCCCGATTCACGTGGTAGGCCCGGCTGTTCCACCACGTCCTTACTGCGACAGAACCCGAAGACGAGCATCACCATGAGCGCCGCGAGGCCGCGCGGCGTGCGATGGCGCACCAGCCACTCGAAGCCCGGCTGCAACATGTATGCGATGAGCGCACCGAACAGGAACGGTGTGAGGACGGGACGCAAGATCCAAAGCAGGCTGCCGAGGCCGAATGCGACGGCGCCCCAGAGCAGGGCTTGGCGGCGGCTTGGAGTAGGGAGTGGGGCGCTCTGCGACAAATCAGGATTCCAGTTGAGGTTCGCACGGGGTCGGCAATATTTCTGTGTATCCACTGCACCTGAGTCAACTCGTCTATCCGCGCGCTGCTGCTAAACATCTTGGTTGTCTTGAATAGATGTGTTCGCTTACCCGAATCAATTGCGCACCGGTACGATGCTGAACCGGGAGACACCCTGGGTTGCAGCCATCTCGGCCGCCAGTCCCGCCGGCGATAGCGCGCGCGCCTTGTCCGGTGCGACCAGGCTGACTCGCCACACGGCCTGGTTGTCGGCAAACGTGATGGTAAGGCTGTCGTGAAGCACGCGATAGCCGCGAGACTTTGCCCTGTCGATCAGCAGATCGAAGTCAGGGGCTTCGCCGGGTTGGAAAGTCAGCGACACATCAAGCGTCATGCGCCCCGGAAGCCTGGCCTCCAGCCGGTGCAACAGGGACATCGAGCCCACGCATAGCACGGCGAGCAGCAACGCGGCGGCATAGAAGCCAACGCCGAGCAACACGCCTATGGCCGAGGCAGCCCAGATGGATGCCGCGGTCGTGAGGCCGCGGATGCTCATGCCGTCCTTCATGATGACCCCGGCGCCAAGGAAGCCGACGCCGGTGACCACGCCCTGGATGGTATGGGTCGGATCTGCCTGGATGTGCGCTGTGGCACCGCCGTACCAGAGCGACGTGTGACCGACGAATACCGTCAGCGCTGTGGACGCCATGCACACGAGGCCGTAAGTGCGCATGCCGGCGGCGCGGCCATTGTACGAGCGCTCGTAGCCAACCAGCATTCCCAGCAGCAACGCGCCCACCATGTTCAGCCCGATGAACGCGTTGGCGGCGAGAAAGGCGCCGCTCCAATAGTGCTGCAGATCTCCTAGCATAGGATTTCTCGATCAGGCTGCGAGCCAGGCATTCAACGAGCGCAAGGTTTCCTCGCTCAGTTCCCCCGCCGCGGCGGCAAGCCGCAGACGGCCAAGGAGGTAGTCCAAGCGTGCCTGAACCAGGTCAAGCTCAGCGGCGAACACGCGCTGCTGCGCGTCCAGTACGTCGGGTTCCGTACGGGTGCCAACGTCCCGGCCAAGCGTCGTCGCCGCGAGCGCGCTACGCGCCGAAGTCAACGACTGCTCGAGCGCGGCGACGCGCGACACGCCCGTTTTCACCGAGAGGAATCCATCCTGCACATTCAAGCGCACGTCTCGCCGGGCGGCGGCAACCTCCTGCTCCGCCTGGCTCTTCCTCGCAACGGATTCCCGCTCGCGCGAATCCAGTCCGCCGCCCGCGTACAGCGGAATGTTGAGCTGCAAGCCGATCGTCGCGGTGCGGGTGTTGCTGGCCGCAACCCAGGGAGCCAGATTGCCGGTTTGGCCTTGGGCGCCATAACGTGCCACGAGCGCGACGGTCGGGCGACTGCTGACGCGGTACTTGTCGATCTCCGCGCCGGCAATGTCGAGCTCCGACTGCTTGGTCTTCACGACGTAGCTCTGATCTTCACCCCTTGCCTGCCACGCCATGAGATTGTCCGGTTCCGGCGGTCGCGGCGCGAAATTTGGCGCCAGCCCGCTGAGCTGATCGGGCGGCATGCCGACCGTTTCCAGGAATCGCGCGCGTCGTTGCTCTAGCGCAGACTGCGCCGTGACTTCGCGACTCTCCACCCCATCCAGGCGGGCCTGGGCTTCATGAAGATCGGTGATTTTGCCCTGGCCGATGTCGAAGCGCGCCTTCGCGCGGTCCCGTTGCTGTCGCAAGGCCGCCTTCTCGGCCTGTACCACACGGAGCGTTTCCTCACCCAATACCACGCCGAAGTATGCCTCCGCCACCCGCAAGGCCAGATTCTGGCGAGACTGGTCGAACTGCGTTTGCGCCAGGTTCGATTGCTCGCGCAACTGCTTCCTCGTGGCTACTGCGGTCCTGTCGTACAGTGGCTGAATGAGCATCACACCGGCCTGCCGCGCAGTGCCTGAACTATCGGCGGATACCAACGGTGCGGCCTCGGCCGGCGGGTTGCCGGAAGAACGATTGTTGATCCGGTCCAGTGCCGCTTGCAGGCTTACGCGGGGACGCAGCAAGGCGTCGCCCTGCACAGCCATCTCCCGCCCTGCCGTGAGTGCATCATTTGCAGCTAGGCTTGTCGGATCATGCGCCAATGCCTGCTGGTAGGACCCCACGAGATCGATAGCGCCCGACTCCCCAGCGTTCAGGAAAAGCATGCAGCCCAAAGCCACTTGCCCGGCCCGCAGGGCCATGCTCAAACCTTTCATCGAAATAACTCTCATCGTCATATTTGCGATCGGACGGTCGCGGGGCGCTTGGCCCGGTACCAGGTCGCATACAAAGCGGGAAGGAAGACCAGCGTCAGCACCGTGGCAACGGCGAGCCCTCCCATGATTGCCCACGCCATTGGGCCCCAGAACACGGAGTGTGTAAGCGGCACCATCGCCAGAATTGCCGCCAAAGCAGTCAGCACGATCGGACGCAGCCGTCGCACCGCCGCCTCGACGATGGCCGTCCACAGTGCGACGCCCGCGCCCACGTCCTGATCGATCTGTACGACCAGGATCACCGAGTTGCGGATGATCATTCCAGCGAGGGCAATAACGCCCAACATGGCGACAAAACCGAATGGAATCTGGAACGCGGCCATGATCGCGCTGACACCGATCAGCCCGAGCGGCGCGGTCAGCAGGACCATCGCCATCTTCTTCATGTCCTGAAGTTGAATCATCAGCAGCAAGAGCACCGCGATAATCGTCACGGGCATCACCGCGAAAACAGAACGCTGGGCCTTCCCACTCGATTCGTAAGCGCCTCCGATCTCGATGCCATAGCCGAGCGGAAGCGCCTTTTCCAATGCCTCGATCTTCGGCTGTAGCGCACGCGTGACGTCAGGTGCCTGCGCCCCCGCGATGTCGGCACGAACGGTCAGCGTTGGCACGCGATTGCGCCTCCAGAGTTCGCTGTCCTCACTGTCAAGCGTGAGCCGGGCCACCTGCGAGACGGGCACAAATTTGCCGTCGCGCACATAGATCTTGGCGTCCTTCAGGTTGTTCAGGTCCGTGCGCTCCACCGCGACGAGGCGCGAGACCACGTCGACTCCCTGGTCCTCCTCACGGTACTGCGTGATTGGCGTGCCCGACAACGAGGCCTCGAGGGCTTCCTTGATCTGGCCTGAACTGATGCCCAGTGCACGCGCCTTATCCTGGTCCACGTCGACCTGCACGCGCTTGATACGTTCGCCCCAGTCCTGGTTGACCTGGCGCACGTGCGGCTCTTCGCGCATGATGTCCGCCACCTGCTGACCGATCGCACGAACCTTGACGTTGTCCTGCCCGTACACGCGGAACTGCACCGGGTATCCGACAGGCGGACCGTTCTCCAGTCGATTGACGCGGCCCCGCACATTCGGGAATCTTTCGTCGAACAGCTTCTCGAGCTTCTCCTTCGCCCGCTCCCGTGCCTCACCGCCCTTCGTCATCACCAGCATCTCGCCCAAGTTCAGATTGGGCGTCTGCACATCGAGCGGCAGGTAGAATCGTGGCGTACCGTTTCCAACGAAGCTGGTCACCGCCGCAATGTCCGGATCGCCCTTGAGCAGCCCTTCCAGCTTCTGGACCTCGCGCTGACTCGCCTCAAAGGTCGAGGCCTTCGGCATCCACAGGTCCACAATGAGTTCGGCCCGGTCAGACGCCGGAAAGAATTGCTGGGGTATCGCCTTGAACAGCACCAGTGCGCCTACGAATGCCGCGAGCGTGATGCCGAGTACCCACACGCGCTGCTTAAGGCAGAAGTCGATGAAGTGGCGGAACTTGACATAGAATCCGCGCTGGTAGACCGCATCCTCGTCATGCGACGCGTGCGCATGCTCCTTCAACAGCTTGAAACCGATATATGGCGTGAAGAGGACGGCCACGATCCACGACAACAACAGTGAAATGCCCACCACCTGGAACAGGGAGTACACATATTCGCCAGTGCCCGACTTCGCAAAGCCGACCGGAAGGAAGCCCGCCGCCGTGATCAACGTGCCGGTGAGCATCGGGAAGGCCGTGGCCGTGTAGGCGTATGTGGCGGCGCGGAACTTGTCCCAGCCCTGCTCGAGCTTCAACGACATCATTTCCACGGCAATAATGGCGTCGTCGACCAACAGTCCGAGCGCAATGATCAGCGCACCCAGCGAGATGCGCTGCAAGTCGATGCCCATCACGTACATCGCCAGGAATGTCATGGCCAGCACGAGCGGGATGCTGAGCGCGACGACCAGTCCCGTGCGCAAGCCGAGTGAGAGGAAGCTCACAACGAGCACAATGATCACCGCCTCGGCCAGACTCTTCTTGAACTCGAACACGGAGTGCTCAACGATATGTGGCTGGTCGCTTACGGCGTGGATCTGCACACCCACCGGCAAGTGGGACTCGATGCGTTTTACCGTTTCGTCCAGCTTTGTTCCAAGCCGGATCACGTCGCCGCCCTTGCGCATGCTCACCGCAAGTCCAATCGCCTCGTTGCCGTTGAAGCGCATCCTCGAGGTGGCAGGCTCCACAAAGCCACGACGGACGTCGGCGATATCGCCAAGGCGGAAGGTACGCTGGCCGGCACGGATGCCGATGGCGCGAATCCCTTCGACCGAGTCAAACTCGCCACTAACAGCGAGCCGCACTTGTTCCGCGGTGGTTTGCACTGTCCCGCCCGATGTCACGGCATTGGTTTGTTGGAGCGTCGACGCAATTAGTGCCGGGTCGATCCCCAGCGAAGCGAGCTTGGCGGTGGAGACTTCCACATAGATCTTCTGTTCCTGCTTGCCCACCAAGTCGACCTTGTTGACGTCGCCGACACGAAGAAACTCGTTACGCGCGGCATCCGCAATCCGTCTCAGATCGTCATAGTCGAATCCGTCACCAGTGATGGCATAGAGGTTACCGAAGGTGTCCCCGAACTCGTCATTGAAGAAAGGGCCCTGTGTGCCCTGTGGCAGGGTGTGCCGGATGTCGCCCATCTTCTTCCGAACCTGGTACCACACGTCCGGCACTGCACCTGGTGGTACGTCCTCGCGCAAGTTCACCTTGACCTGCGTTTCGCCCGGCTTCACATAAGTGGACGTATAGTCGATCTCCGCCACCTCTTGGAGCTTGCGCTCGATCTTGTCGGTGACCTGATCGGCCATCTGCTGCGCGGAACTTCCCGGCCAGTACGCCTGGACGACCATGGTCTTGATCGTGAACTCCGGGTCTTCCTTCTGGCCCAGGCTGCCATATGCCAGCACGCCGGCCACGGACAACAGCAACAGCAGGAACGCGATCATCTGCTGGTGCTTCAGTGCCCATTCGGACAGGTTGATGCCTTTCACTTCACACCCCCCGCCTTGGCGACAGCTACCGCCTCGGCCACCTTTACCTGCTGGCCAGGCTGCAACATATGCACGCCGGCACTCACCACGGTTTCTCCGCCCACCAGGCCCCCAACCACGATGACACTGTCGTTCTGCGCGGCGCCCAGCTTGACCTCACGCGCGATAACCCGAGACGTCTTCGGGTCAACCACCCACACCTGACGGCTGCGTTCATGATCGACAATGGCGGTCAACGGCACGCGGACAACGCCACTGCCGTCCACGTCGGGTGCGATGACAGACGCTGTCATGCCTAGACGCAGCAGCTCCGGATCCGCCTCCTGAATGGAGATTCGCGCCGAGTACGTCCGCGTGATACTGTCCGCGTCCGGAGCAAGCTCCCGGAGTTTGCCCGTCCAGGACTTGTCCGGATGCGCCCACACCGTAATCGTCAGCGTCGGCGCCTTACGCAGTTCGTCGACTCGCGACTCCGGAATACTGATGGAGACCTCGCGTTCACCGTCAGCCGCGACGGTTGCGATCGTCTGCCCGGCTGAGACCACTTGGCCGGCTTCCGCGTTGATCGCGCTGACCACGCCATCGCGGTCGGCCACGAGCGTGGTGAATCCGCGCATGTTGGCATTCAACTGCTGCCGCGCCAGTGCCGA
Source organism: Cupriavidus sp. 01L45 (assembly GCF_056399885.1). Taxonomy (NCBI): domain Bacteria; kingdom Pseudomonadati; phylum Pseudomonadota; class Betaproteobacteria; order Burkholderiales; family Burkholderiaceae; genus Cupriavidus; species Cupriavidus sp. 01L45. The sequence goes on from NZ_JBFTSG010000011.1 coordinate 81,096, forward strand.
ACGCAGTTGTGCTTCCGCCTGGTTGAGCGCCAGCCGCTGCTGGTCCAACTCGGCTTGCGAGGCAAAGTTCTGCGCGAGCAGTTGCTCGGTACGCTTAACGTCCACCCGCGCCTGGGCTACCCGGCTCCGCGCCGCATCTGCCTCCGCTCCCGCCGCGGCCACCTGCAATGTTTCCTGCGTGGGATCGAGCTGGAACAACGGCTGACCGCGCTTGACATGACTGCCAACTTCCACCATCCGCGCGACGATCTTGCCGGCTGTGCGGAATCCCAACTGACTTTCGTAACGCGCACGAATCTCGCCTGAGTAGGTCGCGCTGACCGAGCCGGCGGCACGCCCGGCGATCACTGTCCGCACCGGCCTGACGTCCGTGTGTTCGGATGCTGGACCCGGTGTACAGGCGGCCAGCAGGTGCGCCGCGATGATGGTAAGAGCTGCCGCTCGATGGTTCCTGTTCAATTTCTGCCCTCCAATAAGGTCCTTCGCTCGCCTGCGAGTCATCAGCGGTCCACGCCACCGAGCCGCTCCACGGACTCGTGCTGGCATCAGCAACGGCAGGCCTGTTAGGGCTTTCGCCCTTTCCGATAGCCCGAAATATACATCATAATGACTTGTACGTCATGATGACGTACAATTTATTTTATGTGTGGAACGGGACGACTATGACGTACCGGATTCCACATGAGACGAATAAGGTGCGTGCGACCGCAAGATGTGGACGCGCAGAGACAAGCACTGGACGCGGAGTGATGTGATGGGCATAGACCGAAGGCGCAGGAAGTGCTGTGCGCGCGGCCATGTCGACTCATTGACCATGAGGAAAAAACAGATCAATGACCCCGATACAGAAGAGATTGGCAGCTGAAACAGAACCGTGGGAGACTCGCGACCACCGTCAGCGAGTTGCGGCAAAGCGGCGACAGCGTATGCGCTCGCTGTTGCTGAACAGTGCGATGCGCTTGATGGTAGAGAACGGCGCCACGACGCCTTCCATCGACGACATCATTTCGGCAGCACGGGTGTCACGTGGAACGTTCTACAAGTACTTTCCGTCGGCTGACGCGATCGTGCGGGAGCTTGTTGGGAATATTGCTGAACAATGGGTGCGGGCCGCGGACCCCATTGTGCGCGGCCATGACGACCCGGCCGAACACATCGCCAGGGGAATACGGCTGGCGTCGATACTTGCGATACGCCAGCCGGGTGTGGCTGGAATCCTTGGCCGGCTTGGCTGGGCTGGCTACCAGGCACCCAATATGCTGGAGTTCGTCCGCAGGGACATAGAGGAAGGTGTTCGACGCAATCGATTCAAGCGCATGCCGACCGCCCTGGGGTTCAATATCGTTGCCGGCGCGGCAATGAGCGCAATGCACCGCATGCTTGAAACCGAATGTCGCGAAGATTTTTCGGAGCTTGCCGCCGCCGTGGCATTGCGCGGCTTAGGCGTGGAGGAAGCGGCGGCTGATGCGATATCCAAGTCGCCGCTGGATGCGAGCGAAGTGCTATTCGATGGCTTGCTCGCCGAAGCGAGCGGCGAAGTGCCGTAGCGTTGGCTACGCTCGAAAGTTGGAGGGCTCGGCCATTTCGGCGAGCTTTTCCTGTGCCTTTTCGAGCAGTGATTCCGGCGGAGCGACCAGCATTGGCAAAGGCGCAGAGGTCAACTTTGTGGCACTCGATGCAGACACGCCGAGCGACCGCAACACCGCCCGGACTATCCGCTCGGGATAATCCTTGGTCGTTTTTCCCTGGGCCATACGGTGAACGGCGATCACCCCTGCGCCTGCCACCATGTCCAATGCAACATCGGCCGAAGCCTCGTCAAACGTGCCCGTCTTCAGGCCTTCCTTGATATCCGAGGGCAGGTACTCGTACACGGCACTCTTCTTGCCGACCAAGGTCAGGCCTGTGCCGGAAAGAAACTGCGCCACCACAGGATAGGATCGCGCAAGGTGCAGATACAAGCGAATACCCGTTGCAACACGCAACGCCGGGTCTTCGATATCGCCGACCACGCTCTCGATCATTTGCACCATGTCGTGACTGAGCGCTTCGCTGACAGCCGCCAGCAGATCGTCGTTAGTACGGAAGTAGTTGTAGAAGGAACCTTGTGAGACGCCAGCTGCCGCGATGACTTCCGGAATCACGCTGACTCCGATACCTCTTTGCGCAAAGACGATCATCGCGCTTTCAATGAGACGCATGCGCATCCGTGCACGCCGTTCGGCTGCAACGCGAGGGCGATGGTCTTTAAGATCAGGGGCGGCAGGCATCTTCAATTTGAGGACCTTATGTGATTGGATGATTATATCAATACAYCGCTACAACGCCGACACCATGGCGTAGGCCACGTCCCGCCCTCCTTGATACGAACAAGCTCAGTGCCGTCCTCGGCTCGCACCGAGTGCGCAGCGTCTGCGCCGCGGCAACCAGCCGTTCGGCCGCGGCAAGGATGTCATGCGGCAGGCCATCGCGCATTTCGACTTCGCACACAACTTTCATGGACATCGTTCTGAGGAAAGAAGGAGCCTGCATGCAGCTGGAAACGGTGGGACAAGGAGGCGTTTTGCAGCAGACGTGCTCGTTGCAATCCTTATAAGATACTTATTGTCATGATGACATTCAAGTCATTTTGTAGCAGAATGCGGGAATCTCGAAAGATTCCGGTGCGCTCGAAGCACTGCTTGCCTCATGTAACGAGGCCGATAACCATCCCAGGACACGTCGTGCATCAGAACCACATCCCGCCGCCAGATCCACCACAGGCCATGCACCGGCTGGTTGCGTGCGAGCATTGCGACGCACTCCATATGCGCGTGACACTGCAACCGGGCGAACGTGCCACCTGCCTGCGCTGCGGCGGTGGGCTCTATCGCGACAGTTCGCTTACCTATCGCCGCCTGCTGCCGCTCGTGGTGACTGCTCTGATCCTGTTTCTGATCTCGAACGCGTACCCGATCGTCGCTATGGACCTCAAGGGCTCGCGCATGGAGACCACGCTATGGGGTTCCGTACAGGCACTCTACGCGGACGACATGTCGCCGGTGGCGATGCTCGTGTTCGCCACGACGATCCTGCTTCCGCTGGCCGAGTTACTCATGATGTGCTACCTGCTCGTGCCAATGGCGCAGCACCGCATGCCACCCGGGTTCGACCTCATCGTGCGCAGCATTCGCCAGACGCGGCCGTGGGGCATGATCGAAGTGTTCATGATCGGCGTGCTGGTCACGGTGGTGAAGCTGTCCACCATTGCGCAGGTGCTGCCTGGCGTCGCCCTCTGGTCGTTCGGTGCCCTTGTGGTCGTACTTGCCGCCATCTTGTCCTTCGATCCGCGCGAACTGTGGCATTACCTCGTTGTCCATGATGCAGATGACGTGCCACCCCGCTCACCGGGTGCCGCGTCATGACCACGCCTCAATCGCCAGACGCTACCGCCACTTCGCTCGGACTGCTGTCGTGCCACGCCTGCGACGGGCTCAGTCCGATGACGCTCGAGGCCGAACCGTGTCCGCGCTGCGGCGCCGTACTGCATCATCGCAAGCCGGCAAGCGTGGCGCGCGCCTGGGCCTTCCTGCTGGCCGCCTACCTCCTGTATATCCCGGCCAATCTGCTTCCGGTGATGGTGACGCAATCGATTTTCGGCACGCAGCGCGACACCATCATGTCCGGCGTGATCTATCTGTGGCTGTCCGGCTCGCACATGCTGGCCCTCGTGGTGCTGATCGCCAGCGTTGTCGTCCCGCTGCTCAAGATGATGATCCTGACATTGCTGCTGATATCGGTGCGCCGCAGATCGACCTGGCGCATCCGAGAACAGACCCGGCTCTACGCGCTGGTCGAGGTCGTCGGCCGGTGGTCCATGCTCGACATCTTCGTCGTGGCACTCCTGGCCGCGCTGGTGCAGGTCGGGGCACTGGCCACAATTACGCCCGGGGGCGGGGCCCTGGCCTTTGCCTCGGTTGTCGTACTGACCATGCTCGCGTCACTGAGCTTTGATCCCCGTCTGCTGTGGGATGCGCTTGAGACGTCGCCTCCTCTCATCGAATTTCCGCACTCCGACCATGCCCGAACACACTAATCATCCCCCACATCAGGGTGTACCGCAGCCCGGGCGCGCCCCTCGCGCGCGTTGGCTACCCTCGCTCGTCTGGCTGATCCCCATCGTTGCGGCGGTAGTCGGGCTTTCCTTGTTGATCAACACGCTAGCATCGCGCGGGCCCGAGATCACCATCACGTTTCGCACCGCCGAAGGCCTGACGCCGGGCAAGACTCCCGTCCGCTACAAGGACGTCAATATCGGATTGGTCAAGACGGCACGGCTGGCAGCGGACCGTTCGCATGTGATCGCGACGATCGCGTTGACCAAGGATGCGGAGACCTTCGCCGTGGCCGACACACGCTTCTGGGTGGTACGGCCACGCTTTGCAACCAGCGGTGTGTCGGGGCTCGAGACGCTGCTATCGGGCGCATATATCGGCGTGGATGCCGGCAAGTCAGGCGAGACGACGCGCAGCTTCACCGGGCTCGAAGTCCCGCCGACTGTCACTGCCGACGCCTCTGGTAGGCAGTTCGTGCTGCGTGCGCAGGACCTGGGCTCGCTCGACATCGGCTCACCGGTCTACTATCGTCGCGTGCAGGTCGGCCATGTCGTAGCGTATCAACTCGAGCCGAACGGCCACGACATCACGCTGCGGGTCTTCGTCAACAAGCCCTATGACAAGCTCGTCTCCGCCGATACGCGCTTCTGGCATGCCAGCGGCGTCGACCTCAAGCTTGACGCGAACGGGCTGAAGTTGTCCACGCAGTCGCTGGTCACCGTGATGCTTGGCGGCCTGGCTTTCCAGGCGCCGGAGCACTCGACTGCGCACGCCACGGCCGCCGAGAACACAGAGTTCCTGCTTGCGGCGGACCAATCGGAAGCCATGAAGGAGCCGGAGGAACTCGCGCCCGCACTGGCAGTGCTCAACTTCGATCAGTCCGTGCGCGGCCTGTCTCCAGGTGCGCCAGTCGATTTCCGCGGTGTGACCGTCGGGCAAGTGCGCTCGATCGGTATCGAATACCAGCGTGACAAGAAGGCCTTCCGCATGCCCGTGGTGGTGGAACTCTATCCGTCTCGCATGGGGCTGCACGAGAAAGACGTGGCTGACGACGCGCGCAAGCTCGCCATCGTGCATAGCCTGATACAGCGCGGCATGCGTGCGCAGTTGCGCACCGGCAACCTGCTGACCGGCCAGCTCTATGTGGCACTCGATTTCTTTCCGAAGGCACCTCTGCCGGCTGATCTGGACCTGAACGGGTCGCTGCCTGAGTTCCCCACCACGCCGGGCACCTTCGACGAGCTGCAAGCCAAGCTTGGCGACATTGTGACCAAGATCGGCAAGGTGCCGTTCGACCAGATCGGGCAGGACGCGCGCACGGCGATGGTGTCTATGAACAAAATGCTCGTCAACGCTGACAAGCTCGTGGCACAGGTCAATGGCGATGTGGCACCAGAAGTGCTCGCCGCGCTGAAGGATGTGCGCCGCACGCTCGCCACGGCCAATGGCGCGCTGGCGCCCGACGCATCGCTGCAACAGGATACGCGTCGGATGATGCAGGAACTCACGCAAACGGCGGTCTCGCTGCGCACGCTGACCGATTATCTCGAGCGGCATCCCGAAGCGCTACTGCAAGGCAAGAGGGAAGAGAAATGATGAAACGTCTGACGATGCTCTTTACACTGGCCGCCGCGGCCACGAACATGATGAACGGCTGCGCGTCGCCCGAGGCGCGCTACTACACGCTGGCAGCCAGTCGCTCCAACGCCGCGCCGGCCGTGACAGGGCGAGCCAGCCGTAGCGGCGACCCGTTATGGATCGAGGTCACGCCGGTGCGCGTGCCCGAGCGGCTGAACCGCATTCAGCTGGTGGTGCGTGACGGCACCAGCGGGGGGGTGAAGCTGTTCGACACATCGCGCTGGACGTCCCCATTACCCGACGAGCTACGCGATGCGCTGTCGCAGCAACTGCAATCGACTCTTGACGCGGTGGATGTCTACCGGCACGGCCTGTCGGCGGCGCAGCCGGCCTTCCGGGTAACGACCGAGGTGGTAAGCCTCGACGCCAATGTCGGCAAGTGGGCAGCGGCGACCATCGCCTGGACCGTGCGGCGACTGCCGGACGGCAAGTTTCTGAGCGGCCGCACCGAAACAGAGGTGCCCGCGCCCGGGCAGGTGGAGGGCGTGGTGAATGCGTATCGGGAGATCCTGGCGGCAACCGCGGCCGATATAGCAGTGGGCGTGCAGTCGCTTAATCGCTAAATATGCATCATGCATCACCTTTAGCGATGTGGCGCGGCGACCAACCCGGCATATCGCACCGACTAGGTGTGCGCGACATAGCCAGATTTGCGAGGGGCATCGCCCGACCAAGGGCGTGGCCAGGCGTTCTAGCTCGCGTTTCAACTAGTTCAACAGACAAATCAATCCTACGGCCACCGCGCCACATCTCGACCCTTTCCGATTCCAGCCGAACAGGCGTGGACGCCTGCTCGCTAAGGGCCGGTCCCGTTCTTCTAGTGCATACTCCTATGATCTGAATGTTAGGCAATTAGAATGACGGACGATCGAACGACGGGGATTGAGCGGCCGGAGCTGTCGGCTGAACGGGGCGTTGCGCAATATCAGCGGCTGGCTTCGGTGCTGAGGTACCGGATCGCAAAAGGCGAGTATCCGCTCGGCATGCTGCTGCCGCCGATCACGCAGCTCGCGGCTGACCTGGGCGTGGCCGTCGTTACCGTTCGGCAGTCGTATGAGCTGCTTTCCAAAGAAGGGCTGATTCGTAGCCAGCGAGGCATCGGGACCCACGTGGCGGCCCTGCCCGCCGCCACGGGCGACCTCGAACTGGCGATCAACGATCCGTTCGCCGCGCCTGAGGCGCTCGCCTTTGACGTACTCGAAGTCCGGCGCCACACCAGGGTGCCGCAGGAACTGCTCGGACCGGGCGAACAGTCGAACGGCGAATACGTCTGCGTCCGCAAGCTGCATACCTATTCCGGCGAGCCGTTCTGCTACGCGGAGATCTATGTGTTGACCCCGGTCTTCGAATCCTTGCCCCAGGACACCGCCAAGAACAAAAAACTACTCGCTGCGGTGCTCGATGAATTGGGCTCGCGGAGCAAACGTGTGCGACAACGCATGACCGTGATGCCGGCGGATTTTCCACTGTGCGACATGCTGAAGATCCCGTTCGCCTCACCCGTCGCGAAGATGTCGCGGTGTCTTCTTGATAGCAAAGGCAGCGTGCTGTACGCAGGCGTCACTTGGTATCGGGGTGACCGCTACGTCTCAGAGATCGACATCCCCGCCTCCGCATTGAAAACGGTACCCGCCATCACCGAACCCCAACGGCGGGCAGCTAGCGAGCGCAAGCAAGGCTGAAGGCCCTCCTCGTTCAGCCTCCAGGGTAAACAAGAGGCAGAGAAAACTTTCCGCAGCCTCTAAACTTCCAACATTAGAATGTTAGGATATGCAGTGACATGTAGATCCAGCAGCGCGCTGGTTCTACGCCGTCGTGAGGTCCGAAGGCAAGCGGGCTCACGACTCCATGGGATGACACGCGGAACCGTTGGCACCCACGGCTGGCACCGACCACGTTGTGCGCTGTGTGGTGAACGAGTTCGGCCAATTCGGTATTCGCGCCAATTCGATCTCGCCGGGCATCACTCGCACGTCGATGCCGGGTGACGCCCTGAACATCCCCAAGATATTGCAGGCCTTCGAGGCCTGCTTTCCGCTCGGACGTATTGGCACTGTGGACGACGTCGCCGAAGCGGCGCTGTAGCTGGCAAGCGACGCCTGCTTTCGTCCGGCGGCCGCAGGCACCTCCAAACGATACGGCTTTCTGATTATCGAAATCAAGTGAAAGGAAAGGGCATGAGCAACTTCACATTAACATCGCCTGAATTCAAGGATCAGGATCCATTGCAACTGGTGCATGAGTTCGATGGCTACGACGGCACCGGCCAGAACCGTTCGCCCGCGCTGCAATGGCGGGGCGCGCCGGAAGGCACCAAGAGTTTCGCGCTGACGCTGTACGACCCGGACGCGCCCACCGGCAGTGGCTTCTGGCACTGGATCCTGTTCGACATCAATTCGTCCGTCACCCAGCTCGCCGCAGGCCCGCGCTCCAGCGACGGCACTGACCTGGGCGCCAGTGGTACCCAGGCCGCCAACGACTACGGCGCCATCGGCTACGGCGGCCCCTGCCCGCCCAAGAGCTTGCCCGCGCACCGCTACATCTTCACCGTGCACGCCCTGGGCGTGCCCAAGCTGGGGTTGCCGGCCAACCCGACCAACGCTGTGGTGCGCTTCTTCATCCACCAGAACACGCTCGCCACGGCCACCCTGACCGGCCTCTACAAACGCTAGCTGTCGCGGCGTGCGTAGTCGACGGCAGAGGCAAATGCTGTACGCCGGCGTTATCTGGTATCGGGGTGACGGCTACATCTCAGAGATCGTCATCCCCGCGTCCGCATTGAAAACGGTACCCGCCATCATCGAACCCCGACGGCGGGCAGCTAGCGGGCTGCAAGCAAGGCTAAAGGCCCTTATTCAGTCAGTCCCTAGGGTAAACAAGGGGCAGAAAAAACCTTCCTCAGCGCCTAAACTTCCAACATTAGAACTTTAGGAGTATACAGTGACATGCAGGCCCGGCAGCGGTTAGCCAGGCTTCACCTTTTGCGCTGGACGCTTCTATTCCTCCGGCGCGTTGCCGGCGCCGCTCTGAGTTTGCCGCCGGTCCGGCGTGCCTCTTCTGCCTCATCAAAGGACACTTTCCGTCCACTGTTTCACCTCCTCTAACAAACGGAGACAACTCATGAATGCAAGAATTCTCGCGCAGCCCACCACGTCTACCGGCGCCCTCCTGCCGCTGCCCGCCCTGCCGCAGGACAAGCTCCTGACCGTCAACATCGAGCAGATCCCGCTGATCAAGGATGTCTTTCCGGGCATCCACATCAAGCCGCTGCGCCTGGACCCGGAGCGCGGAGAGTGGGTCTTCATGGCCATAGTGGAACCCGGTTGTTCCCTGCCGATTCACTACCACACCGGAACGGCGCAGGTGTGGACGATCCAGGGCTGCTGGAAGTATCGCGAGTACCCCGACCAGCCGCAGACGGCGGGCTCCTACCTGTACGAGCCCGGCGGCTCGGTGCACACCTTCTACACCCCCGAGGACAACACCGAGGACACGATCACCATCGCCTGGATCGAAGGCGCGCAAGTGAGCTTCAACGAGGACGGCACGTTCCACTCGCTCAATGACGCGCTTTCGATCCAGTACGCGATCCACGCTCTCGCGGCGGCGCGCGGCATCGGACCGGTGCCCTACGTCCGCGGCAACGGCGCCGACGTTGTCAAGGAATAAAAAGCGACTTACACCATGGCAGGCCGCTCGTCGGCCTGCGCGGTGCCGTTCCTCTGCTCCTTATAGACCAGCGTGTACGACACCGATCAGATCAATCAGTGACGATCCATCAATCCGCGAGATTGAGAGAGTGCAACATGAGAATGATCAAAGCCCAGAGGATGCCGATACTGCCGATGCTGATGTTCCTCGTGTTGCTGGCGACGCCGCTAGCCGCAAGAGCCTGGGAACGCGGCAAGGTTGAGACATTCGCCACTTTGCCCTCGGGGGAGGCGCATCCAGAGGGGATCGCCGTGGACCGCGAAGGCAACGTCTACGTCGTCACGGTGGCGGTGGAAAAACCCAGGACGAGCGAGGGTGCGCTTCTTGTGTTCGACCCGCAGGGCAAGCACCTGCGCACTGTCAGCATCAAGGGCTCGAGCCGATTGTTGCTTGACCTCGGCTTCCATCCTCGCACGGGCCAGTTGCTCGTCGTCGACTACAAGGGCGCGAAGGTCCTGAGCGTCGATCCCAGAACGGGGGCCTCGTCCGTATTCATGACGGTCACCGGCAAGAACCCCGGCCTCGACGGATTGACGTTCGACCCCGCCGGAAACGTCTACGTGACCGACGCCCACCAGGGCATCATCTGGAAGGTCGGACCCGACGGCGGCGAAGCATCGGCATGGGTCACCAGCGCGCTGCTGAAACCCACGCGGATCCCACCGACCATCGGCGCCAATGGCTTGGCGTTCAACAACAAGAATACAGCCTTGTTCGTCGCCAATACGGCGAACGACATCGTTGTCAAGATACCGCTGACAGGCTCGACGCTTGAGCCGGGCACGCCTGAAGTCTTCGTCAACCGGGTCGGCGGCGGACCCGACGGTGTGAAGATCGATGAGCACGACAACCTCTGGATCGCGTGCAACCAGTCCAACGAGATTCTCGTGCTCGAGCCGACGCAGGGCCGGGTGATTGCCAAGCTCGGCGACTTCGGCGGTATCGATCGCGAGGGGGCACCCAAAGGCTTTCTCTGGTCGAACAGCCTCGTCTTCCATGGCGGCGACGTTCTTGTCACCAACCTCTCGCTCGATATCGAGACGTCCCTTCCGCTGCTCAGTGACGAGCTTGGCCTGGCGCATCTCGTGGGCAAGAATCTGCGCACCATCGATGGTCCCTGGGCGCAAAGGGTGAAGATCCACACAATCTCGAAAATCAAGAAGCGGATACCAGAACTCGACGGCGGGCCCCAGTAGACCATCGGCCAGATGTCTCCCCCGTCAGCCAGCGCGCGGCACTTGACCTACCTTCCGCCTATTCGATAGGTCGACTTATAGAACGATGTGCTCGGCTGCCGGTTCAACACCGGCCAGGCAGGGAACGGCGGCCTCGGGGCCAGCCGTCATACATTGACCCACCGAGATGAGATGGATATGAAGAAAGACGAGACAACGGGGCCGCTGGCCGGCGTGAAAGTGGTTGACATCACGTCAGTATTCATGGGGCCCTCTGCTACCCAGATGCTGGCCGACCTGGGCGCCGACGTGATCAAGGTCGAGTCTCCGACCGGAGATAGTACGCGCGGCATAGGTCCTTGCGGCGATGAAAAGCTGGGGCCGCTCTTCCTGGGCCTGAACCGCAACAAGCGCAGCATCGTACTTGACCTGAAGGCGCCCGAGGGGCGCGAGGCCCTGCTTTGCCTGGTACGGGATGCTGACGTGCTGGCCTACAACGTGCGCCCACAGGCCATGCAGCGGCTGGGGCTGGACTATGAAACGCTATCGGCCATCAATCCGCGCCTGGTCTATGTCGGCATGTTCGGCTTTTCGCAGCGCGGACGCTACGCGCCCCAGGCTGCCTTCGATGATCTGATCCAGGCCGCAACCGGCCTGCCGCAGGCCGTTTCGCTGGGCAGCGGCGACAGTCCTCGATATCTGCCAATCACCATCGCGGATCGCTCGGTGGGGCTCTATGCTTTCGGCGTGATCTGTGCCGCCCTGTATTCGCGGAGGAGCACCGGCAAGGGCCAGCGCGTTGATGTCCCCATGTTCGAGACCATGGTTCCCTATGTGATGGGAGACCACCTGTATGGCGAGACCTTCGTTCCGGCAAAGGGCGGCTTCGGCTATCCGCGCCTGCTCTCGCCCGAGCGGCGCCCATACAAGACGAGGGACGGACATGTCTGCTGCCTGATCTATCACGATCATCATTGGCGCGCCTTCCTCCAGGTCATTGGCAAGCCGGAGTTGTACGACACCGATCCGCGCTTCGCCAACATGAACACCCGCACCGCCAACATCACCGAATTGTATGCGATGGTCAGCGACGAAATGGCCAAGCGCACCACCGAGGAATGGCGCACCCTGCTAAAGGAGGCCGATGTTCCGGTCTTCCCGATGCACACGTTCGAGTCACTGCTGGACGATCCCCATTTGCGGGATATCGGTTTCTTCAGCGAATCGGACCACCCAGCCGTCGGGCGTATCCGGGAGATGGCGGTGCCCAGCGAATGGCATGGCACCCCACCGACAAGCCGCCGCCATGCACCCGGCCTGGGTGAGCACAGCCGTGAGGTACTGCGTGAGGCCGGCTACGACGAGGCCTCCATCGATACGCTGTTCGCGTCAGGCATCTCCAGGGATGGGTCAAAAGCGCAACGAACCGAAGGAGAAGCTCCCCATGAATGATGAACTGCTGTGCGAGGTCCGGGACGCAGCACTCTACCTGACCATCAACCGGCCGGAGCGCCGCAATGCCATCACGCCGGGGGTGCTGCAGGGACTTCGCGAGGGCATCCTGCGCGCCGATCGCGATGCCGACATCCGCGCTGTGGTCATTACGGGAACGGGCGAACAGGCATTCTGTGCCGGCGCCGATCTGCAGACCGGTAAATCGTTCACGTTCGATTACGCGGATCCCTACCAAGGGATGGCCGACCTGTTCCGCTGCGCCAGGCAGTCAACAGTGCCGCTGATCGCGCGGGTCAACGGGGCCTGCATGGCGGGTGGCATGGGACTGATGGCGATGTGCGACCTGGCGGTCGCGAGCGAAGGCGCCTTCTTCGGCCTGCCGGAGGTCAATGTGGGCCTGTTTCCGGCGCAGGTCCTGAGCGTGCTGCAGCATCTGCTGCCACGTCGCAGGCTCACCGAACTCTGTCTGTGCGGCGAGCCGATTTCGGCGAGGGAAGCGCTGGCCGCCGGACTGGTCAACTACGTCAGCGACGATCTCGACGCGGAGATGGACCGTTTGCTGGCCCGCATGCTGAACAAATCGCCCGCCGCCATCCGTCGCGGGCTGTACACGCTCAAGCATATGGAAACCATGTCGTTCGAGCAATCCATGGCGTTCACGGAAAGCCAGATAGGGCTGTTTGCACTGACCGAAGACGCGCGCGAAGGCCAGTTGGCATTCCGCGAGAAGCGCCAGCCGATGTGGACTGGCAGATAGGGAGATAAGCATGAACACGAAAAGGGTACGCATTGGCGGTGCTTCGGGCTTCTGGGGCGACAGCAGCGTCGGCGCGCCACAGCTTGTGCGGCACGGCGATATCGATTACCTGGTGTTTGACTATCTGGCCGAACTGACCATGTCGATTCTGGCCGCTGCCCGATTGCGCAAGCCGGAACTGGGTTACGCCACCGACTTCGTGACGGTGACAATGAAGGCCCTGATCGGAGAGATAGCCGCACGCGGGATCCGCGTGGTCAGCAACGCCGGCGGCATGAACCCGCACGGGTGTGCGCAGGCCATTGCCGCTCTGGCGGCGGAACAGGGCCTGACGCTGCGCATTGCCGTGGTGGAAGGCGATGACGTGATGCCCCTGCTCCCACAGCTGCGCGAAGCCGGTGTGCAAGACATGCAGCAAGGCCGCCCCTTGCCAGAGCACGTGGTCAGCGCCAATGCCTATCTGGGCGCGTTGCCGATCAGGCAGGCGCTGGACCAGGGGGCCCAGATCGTCATCACCGGACGCTGCGTGGACAGTGCCGTGACACTCGGGGTGCTGATGCACGAGTTCGGCTGGCGTGCGGACGACTATGATTGCCTGGCCCAAGGCAGTCTGGCCGGCCACATCATCGAGTGTGGGTGCCAGGCAACGGGCGGCTTGCATACCGACTGGGAAAGCGTCCCGGACTGGCACGACATCGGCTACCCGGTGGTCGAGTGCCATGCCGACGGCACCTTCGTTGTCGGCAAGCCCCCCGCCACCGGGGGACTGGTCAATACCGCCACGGTCGGCGAGCAGGTGCTGTACGAGATCGGCGACCCGGCCACCTACCTGCTGCCAGACGTCACCTGCGATTTCACGCAGGTAACCCTTCGGCAGGCCGCACCGGACCAGGTGGAAGTAAGCGGCGCACGCGGGCGGGCCCCGAGCAATGCCTACAAGGTCTGTGCCACTTATGTCGACGGCTTTCGCTGCAACGCGCAGCTTTCCATCGTCGGCGTCGACGCGGTCGCCAAGGCGGAACGCACGGCTGAGGCGATCCTTGCCCGCACGCGCAAGCTTTTCGGGGAGAACGGGTGGGGGGACTACAGTCGCACCCGGATCGAGGTGCTGGGAGCAGAGTCCTGCTTTGGGCCACATGCTGCCGTCCGGCACACCCGCGAGGCGGTGATGCGGCTGGCGGTCATGCATCCCGAGAAGGCGGCGCTGGAACTGTTCGCGCGGGAAATTGCAGCGGCGGGGACCAGTTGGGCGCCGGGCACCACGGGCTCGACGGGTGGGCGTTCCAGTCCCTCGCCATCGATCCGCCAGTATGCATTCCTGCTCGACAAGAGCGCCCTGATCCCGGCGGTGGTGATGGACGGCGCACGCAGCGGCGTCACCGTTCCTTCGGGCAGCCCGGCGGCATCGGTCGCGCCCGCGGCACCTGCAGTCGCTGAACAAACGGGCGCCGGCCCTGCGGAACACGATACCGTCGAAGTTCCGCTGATACGGCTCGCCTATGGCCGTAGCGGCGACAAGGGGGATACCTCGAACATCGGGCTGATCGCCCGCCGGCCGGCGTACCTGCCCGTGCTCCGGGCCGAAGTGACGGTGGCGCGCGTGGCGGACTGGCTTGGGTACCTGGTGAAGGGGCCGGTGACATGCTACGACCTGCCCGGCTTCGACGCCATGAACTTTGTCTGCGAGTCGGCGCTGGATGGCGGCGGCATGGCCTCGCTGCGGAATGATCCGCTCGGCAAGGGCATGGCGCAGATCCTGCTCACCATGCCGGTAAGCGTGCCGCGGGGGCTGTTGTCATGACGAGGAATGCGCCCAACGCAGCTGCCAACGAGAGTATCATCCTCGCCGACGACGGCACTGGCGGCGTGACGCGATATCGCCAGCTGGCCAGCGTCATCCGACACAAGATCGTTTCGGGGGAGTACCCGGTGGGCATGCAGCTGCCAACCGTGGACAGCCTAGCGCAAACCCACGGGATCGCCAAGGTCACCGTGCGCCAGGCCTTTGCCGCGCTGACGGAAGAGGGACTGGTCAGCAGCCAGCGCGGTCGTGGCACGCACGTCATCAAGCAGCCACCAGAACCCGGACAAGGGCTGCGCTCCGCCATCAATGACGAATCGGCCCATGGCAGCGAGTTGGAAATCCGCATCCTGGAAATGCGCGAGGGCGTGGCCTTGCGGCCGGGCCTGGTCCGGCGTGGCACGCCGCTGGACAGCTATGTAATGGTGCGCAAAATGCATATACATGGCGGGACGCCATTCTGCCTGATCGAGATGTATGTAGCCTCGTCGGTCTTTGCCCGCTTTCCCCGCGGTGCCGAAAAGCACCACAAGCTTGGTCATCTGCTGCGCCAGGTCGAAGGTGACCGCCTTGGCATGATGCAGCAGACCATGACGGTTGAGCCGGCCGACTATATCCTGGCACGCGATCTCGCCTATGGCTTCGGGGCGCCAATCGCCAGGATCATCCGATCGACGCTGGACGTCGACGGCAATGTGCTCCTGGCAGGGCAGTTCTGGTATCGCGGCGACCGTTTCATCCTGGATGTGGAGATGCCAGCCAAGCTGACCGAGCACTACCCGGCGCTGGCCATCCCTGACAGCCGCCGCTGAGCGCAACAGACCTTCACCATTCGAACAAGGAGACATCGGAATGACATCATCCTATGTACGGAGGGCCACCGACGTGGCCGCGTACGCGCCGGCCAACCACACGGGAACGGCAAACCAGCGCATCATCGGCAAGGAGACTGTCGGCGCGCGCCGGCTCGAGGTCCTGCTGGGCACGATTTCCCGGGGCCACGGCGCGTTGCCGCACGCACACCCGGACCTCGAACAGGCGTCGTTCCTGCTCGCCGGCGAGGGTATCGGCGAACTACCCGGTAAGCAGCGCATCTTGCGCGCAGGGGACTGGAGCTTCAACGCGGCTGGCGTCTTCCATCGCTTCGAGGTCATCAGCGACGAACCGGTGCAGGTGATGGTGGTCTACGCTCCGCCATATAGCGAAAACCCGAACGCAGCAGTGACCGCGAGCGGCCCGGACGACCCGCGCCTTCAGGCCGGTGCCGCCGATGTCCGCGACGTTCCAACCAGCACCGAAGCGATCGCGCTGGCGCACTACCGTGCCGCGCTCGTCAGGCCGGTCATCACACGCCAGACCGTCGATTCCCGGTATCTCGACATCTACATGGTCGACCTTGATCCAGATGGCGGCGCCGAGCCGCACAGGCTTGGCGAGACCGAGCAGGTGCTCTTCGTGCGCAGCGGCACGCTCCATGGGCGCATCGAAGGGGAGCGCTTCGCCGCCGGGACTGGGGAGTGGGTCTACGTTCCCGACGGTGCGGAGCTCAGCCTCGAATCGGCGGACGAGATGCGCGAGCTGATTGTCATTCGCGCACACGATCCGCTGACCTGACGCAAGCTCGGCCAAGTGAATCAATCAGATCCCAAGATGCGGGAGGAGACAAGATGATCCAGCGATTTCCCCGGCGACGCGTGCTCGCCCTGCTGTTCGGACTAGCCGCTGCTTGCGCGGCGTCGCAGCTGGTGTGGGCAGCTGGCCTGAACGAGTATCCGGACAAACCGATCCGTGTGGTGGTGCCGTTCCCTGCAGGCAGTGGCACGGACAACACCGCGCGCTACATCGCGCGAAACGTCACCGCCCAGACCGGCCAGTCCGTGGTCGTGGAAAACCGCCCCGGTGCCAACGGGTTCATCGCGGCCACGGCGGTCGCGAGAGCGCCCGGAGATGGCTACACGATGCTCATCACGACAAATACCACCCACGCGGCCAATGCGTCCCTGTTCAGGAAGCTGCCCTATGATCCCATCAAGGACTACGCGCCGGTGTCGTTGATCGCCAAGAGCGGATTGGTCTTGGTGGTGCCATTCGACAGCCCCGTGCAGAAGGTGGCCGATCTGACCACGCTGGCGAAAAGCCGGCAAGGCAAGATGACCTTCGCCAGCGGCAGTTCCTCCACCCGGGTCGCCAGTGAGCTCTACAAGATCATGAGCGGCGCACCGGCACTGCATGTGCCCTACAAGGGCGTGCCGCAGGCCCTGACCGACTTGATGGGCCACCAGGTCGACTTCATGATTTCCGACATCAATCCAGCCCTGCCCCTGATCCAGAACGGCAAGCTGCGCGCAGTCGCCGTGACCACGTCCAGGCGCCATCCCCTGCTCGACAATGTCCCGACCATGGCGGAAAGCGGCCTGCCGGGGTACGAGATGACGGCTTGGGTTGCTGCCTTCTTCCCTGCCACTACGCCAAAACCGGTCATCGCGCGTATGAGTCAGCTGATTCTGCAGGGGCTGACCAGCCCGGCGGCTACCGAACACTTCAGCCAGACTGGAGGCCAACCCTCCCCATCGACGCCAGAAGAGTTGGCGGCGTTCGTGCGCAGCGAAACCGCGAAATGGGCTGAGGTGATCAAAGCCGCCGGCATCCAGCCGGAATAGCCCGCACCTTCGGCGGCCCGAGAATACTCGGCCGGACAGTCCGGGCAGTGCTGGTATTGCATGGACCAGGACTTCGAAGGTGACCCGATCCAACTGATTGGCACTTGTCACGACCAGCGCCAGGGGAACACCGCGCCAATCTGCGACCGTATCGGACGCCTCACCAAGCGCCTGAGCACCTGCAGCGATCCGAAGGGCCAGCCACGTGTCGTCGGCAAACGCCTCCGCGAGCCTGGTCAGACTGCTTACGTCAGCTCTTCCAACAGTACTTTGGCATCTTGCCAGTCGACGGTATCGAACCCCTCGGTGAATGTGCCATGAATACCGGCCAGGATCGAGCGCGCAGCATCCGTCTTGCCGCAGCGTTGCCATAACCGGGCCACGCTCAGCGCGCCTTTCAGCTCGACTGACCTGGCTCCCTGGTCATGAGCAGTGGCAATAGCCGCCTGAAAACATGCTTCGGCTTCTTTGGCCCTGATGGACGAGCCGGCTTTGTCGCCGGACAACATCAGAATCAGTTCCCCCTTGAGCCGAAGCAGAACCGGCTCAGCGAACCGCTCGCCCGTGTTCTTCACCAGAGCCAGCGCCTCACTCAGCACAGCAAGCCCTGCCTCGGCTTGCCCTGCCTTTTCATAAGCGTTGGCGAGCAGTCCCAGAAGCCTCGGCCGACCCAGTGTCGCTCCGGTGGCTTCGTGGGCGCGGAGGCCTTGTTGTATTTGCGCGATGCCCTCCTCATGACTACCCTGCTCGGCCAGCGCCCAGCCGCGCAGGATCGTTCCCCAACCCAGATAGAGGGGGAACCCCTGGTCGCTTGAAAGCGCGATGGCGGCGTCTGCGTACTCCCGCGCCAGTTGCACATCGCGCCGGTACTGGTGCAATTCGGCCGCGAAGATCAGGCACAAGGCAAGGCCGAACGGATCAGAGGACTTTCTGGCCAGCGCCAGCACTTCCTCGCTGCGCGCACGCGACTGGTCCGGCAAGCCCAGAAACCAGAGCGTCCAGCTTAGCGTGCTCCCGATATGAAGGGCGAGGTTCGGCGCATAACGTAGAAGTTTGCTGTATGTTTTCCGATCGGGGCGGTGCAGTGCCAGCGCCTGCTCCATGTGGGTCCGGGCCATCCTGATCTCGCCCAGACGGAACAAGGTGGCGCCGAGAATGCGGTGCGCCTCCGCGAGCTGTTCCGGATCTTGTTTATCCTGCGCGAGACCGAGCAGCCGCTGCGCCAAGGCGTGTGCAGTACTGAGTTGCGCACGCAATAGATAAAACGACCACAGTCCTAACTGCGCCGAGAAGATCTGCGGTATTTCCCCGCCCTGTTCGCACAAGGCCAATGCACGCGTGTAGGTCTCCTCCACCTCTGGCGCACCATAGCCTCGAGCGGCCATCCAGGCAGGACCGAGGGTCAGCAGCAGGGTGAGTTCCTCGCGTGCGCGTTCGGGGGTGTCTGCCAAGGACTTGAGCAGTTCGAGGGCTGCACTGAGATGATGAATCGCTTCAAGCTGTGCTGAACGCTGCAAGGCTTGCTGGCCCGCCAGATGCAGGTATTCGATGGCCTTCGGCACATTGCCACTCTTGCTGTAATGGTGAGCCAGTTCGCTGCAATAGTCCTTCAGCCGGCCTGGAAACAGTGTCTCGATGGCCCGGGCCGTGCGTTCATGCAGCACACTGCGCTGAGCGGTCAGCAGGGAGTTAGCGGCCACCTCCTGGGTAAGCGCGTGTTTGAACGCGTATTCCACTTCCGGGAAAGCGGGACGCTCGTAAATGAAATCGCCGGCCTGGAGGTCACCCAGAAGCGGGCGCAGTTCCTCTTCCGGTTGCGCTGTGACATGCTGGATCAGACTTAAGGGAAACTCTTTGCCGATGATCGCAAGGGTCTGCAGCAAGTCCTTCTGGGCGACGGGGAGCCGGTCGATACGGGCGGCGAGCACGCCCTGCACGGTCGTCGGAATATGAAATGACAAAGGGGCGTTCTCGATCCGGTAGCTGCCGGGCTGACCAAGCAAGACGCTCTCCTCGGCCAGCGTCTTGACGACTTCCTCAATAAAGAACGGGTTGCCCTCCGTCTTCGCCAGGATAAGCAGCTTCAGGGGCACGAGCGAGGGATGGTCTCCCAGCAGGGCCGTGAGCAGGCCCTGTGCCTCCGCTTGCCCCAGCGGTTCCAGTTGCAATTGGGTGTAGTAAAGTTTCCCGCCCCAATCATGCACGTATTCCGGACGGTAGTTGACGAGCAGAAGCAGCCTGGTACGCTGCACATGCTCGATGAGGATATTGAGAAAGGCCTCGGTCTCGCTGTCCAGCCATTGCAAGTCTTCGAAGAAGACCATCAGCGGCTGATTCTGGCTCTCACGCACCAGTAGCCGTGCAATGGCTTCGAAGGTGCGGTGGCGCCGGATGGTGGCATCCATCTTGGGCAGCGCCGAGCCCGCTTCGCTGATACCGAGCAGGTAAAGCAGATAGGGCAGATGGTCCTCCAGTGTGCGATCCAGGGTCAGCAACCTGCCGGTGACTTTCTCGCGATACAGCCGTTCGTCATCTTGCGCGGTGATCTGAAAATAGTTTCTCAACAGGTCGATCAAAGGCAGATAGGGAAAGGCCTTGCCATGCGAAACCGAGAAGGTTTCGAGCACCATGCAGCCCCGCTGCGAGCGCGCCTTGAATTCGTGGTACAGACGCGACTTGCCGACACCCGCCTCGCCCACCACCCCGACGATCTGCCCTCGCCCAGCCCTGGCCGACTCCGACGCCTCCTGCAAGCGCTCCAATTCGGCCTGGCGGCCGACAAACCGCGCCAGACCGCGATGGGCCGCCACTTGCAGGCGCGTGCGCATGGCGCCGAGGCCGAGCACCTCATAGACCGCAAGCGGGTCCCGAATGCCCTTTACGTGGGTGGTCCCGAGGCCCTTGAACGCGAAGTACCCCTCGGTCAGCTTATGGGTCGACTCGCTAACGAGGATCGACGACGGTGTTGCGACGCCTTCCATCCGGGAGGCGATATGGATCGTGTGCCCCACCGGGTCGTAGTCCGCGCGCAAGTCATCCTTGCGGATCGAGCGCACCACCACTTCGCCGGTATGGATGCCAACCCGGATCTGCAGCGGGACCCCCTGCTCCAGACGGTACCGGTCACCATGGCGGCGCATCACTTCCTGCATGCGCAGCGCCGCGTACAACGCCCGCAAGGGGTGGTCCTCGTGGGCAATCGGCGCGCCAAACAGCGCCAGGATGCCGTCGCCCAGGCATTTGGCAACGTATCCCTCGTAGTGATGCACGGCCTCCATCATCAGCGCGATCACGGGGTCGATCAGCCCGCGTGCCTCTTCGGGGTCCAGGTCCTGGATCAAGGCGGTCGAGCCGGCCATGTCCGCAAACAGCGCCGTAATGGTCTTGCGTTCGCCGGCAGCCTGTCCCCTGGCCTCCATCGCGGCTTGCTCGGCGAGGATGCGTTCGGCGAGATGGGGCGGCGTGTAAAGAACCGGTGCGGGGACAGCGGGCGTTGGCACTGCGGCAGCGACTGGCGTTGCGGCCAGCTCCATCATGGGCGCGCCGCAAGAACCGCAGAACTTTGCTGTGGGGCTGGACTCATGGCCGCATTGCGGGCAGATCTGCGCAAGCCTTTGCCCGCACTCCTCGCAGAATTTTCCTCCCGCGGGGTTCTCGAACCCGCATTTTGTGCAGCGCATATCGCCCTCTGACAGCCTTCGCCTGCCACGAACTCATTAGAAGCGTAATGACCGCCCGTCGCAAGATATAGGTTATCGAAAATGCCACTCACCATACGGCTTATCGTATTCAGCTGATCGTTGCTCACATGGACTTTGGGCCGCGATTCGGCTTACCCAGCCCGTGTTGGATAGCGCGCATCACAGTTCAAACCGGCTTTGTATTCGATGAAGTGCTGGCTGCCCCACAGAATCCGTCCTCGCGGCGCGGGGCCGGGGGCCACGGCCCCGCGCCGACGATCGCGTATCCAAGTCCTCAACCCGGCTCTTTCGGTGTGTCGCTTACCCGACTCAAATGCGCACCGGTACGGTGCTGAACCGGGAGACACCCTGGGCCGCAGCCATTTCGGTCGCCAGTGCTCCGGGCGATGCGGCTCGTATGGCAGCCGGCATGCAATCCCTTGGCCGGTCGACGCGAAACGCGCCGCACCTTGCGCACGGCGGGGCGCTGCGACCGCCCCCCCTGTCGCACTCCCTAGGTGTTAACGAGCTATTTGTCATTATGACAAATATACTATTATCACGTCTATGCACGACGTCGATTGCCCCCGCATTCCGACGTCGCAAGCGCCGTGGCGCCTCCTTGGCAGCACCTGCATGCATGGTGCTGATCCAAAATAATCTCAAACGGACCGCTCAGCGGTTGGAGACCTCATGCCCAAATCGACTGTCATGCTCCGCCAGCCGGAGTCTCACCCGGAGAGCCGGCTGCCACCTGGCGTGCAACGGCTCACTCGCCCAAAGCCGCTCGGTAGAGCAGTGGAACTGGCGTTCCTTCGCTGGGAAAAGAAAGACCTGCCGGCGACTGAACGCTTCTGGCGCGATTTCGGCATGCATCTGGTCAGCGTTTCGCCTGACCGGATCACGGCCCGTGGCGTCGGGACGGCCCCTTGCATTGCGGTGGCCGAACGTTCGGCGGCGAGCCGCTTCGTTGGGCCCGCCTTTCGTATGTCGGACGATACCGACTTGAATCGGTACATCGATCGCATTGGCGCCACGTGGTTGTCCGAACAGCAGATTCCCGGAGGCGGGCGCGGTGTCGAGCTATTCGATCCTTCCGGGCGCAGCGTCTGGCTCGTGCAAGGCCAGCAGCGTGTCGAAGCTCTGCCCATGCGCCCGCCCATGACATTGACCAACACGGGGCAACATGCGCCGCGAGTCAACCGCACTGTTCGCACCCCGATTGAGCCGGCCAGTATTGTCCGGCTGGGTCATGTTGTCTTTCAAACCGTGGACTTTGCCGCCATGGCGGCGTGGTACATGACCGTACTTGGTGTCATTCCGACCGATGTGCAGTACCTCGCGGATGGCAGCCCCAACCTGGCCTTCTGCCGGCTCGACCTTGGCCAGGCGCCAGCTGACCACCACACCCTCGTACTGGTGGGTGGCATCGAAGAGAAATACGAGCACAGCGCGTACGAAGTCATCGATCTCGATGCGCTCGGGCAAGGTCAACAGGTGCTGCGTGCGCAAGGCCATTCGCACATGTGGGGCATCGGGCGGCACTTGCTGGGAAGCCAGCTGTTCGACTACTGGCGCGACCCGGACGGCTTCGAGCTGGAGCACTACACCGATGGCGACCTGTTCACCGCGGATTTCGAAACCGCTTACTCGCCGCTTGATTTCGGCGGCATCTGGGCTTGGGGTGCCGACGCACCAGCCTCCATGAAGCCAAGAAAGACTTTGCGCAATGTGCTGAAGGTGCTGAGGCTGGTACAGCGAAAGGCAATTGCGCCGGCGCGGCTCAAGCTGATCGAAACAGCGCTGGGTGCACCCGCCAGGCCCTGGCTTTAGAACTAAGCAATTCCCTAGGAAGTGTCATGTCTCGTACCGTAATTCGCTACATCCATACGGATGGCCCGCAATGGGGCATTCTCTTTGGCGCACGCATCGCGCCGTTGCAGGTCAACGCCGCGACCACAGGCGAGTTGCTTGCCAAACACTGGCAAAGCATCTGGCAAGTGCCGGCGGCACAGGCAACGATTCCGCGCGAGGCCGTCGAGCTTCTGGCTCCCGTCACGCAGAACCAGCAATTCCTCTGCCAGGGGGTCAACTACCGCAGCCACGTCATGGAATCCGGCCTGCGTGTCGAGAATTTTCCCTTCAACACCATCTTCACGAAGGCATCCTCATGCATCACGGCCGCGGATGCTCCGGTTGCCTCCCCAGCCCACGTCAAGCTGCTCGACTACGAGATCGAGCTCGGGCTGGTGCTGCGGCGGGATTTGCAACCTGGCGTGAAGGTCAGCCCTGACGCTCTCGGTGATTGGCTTGCCGGCGTGACCATCGTCAATGACCTGTCGGCGCGTGACGTGCAATTGCCGCAGGGTCAGTTCTACAAGGGCAAGAGCTATCGCGGCTTCGGACCTGTTGGCCCTGGGCTCATATTGCTGACACCGGAAGAGTGGCAACGTTGGCCGGAATTGCGGATGCGCCTGGATGTCAACGGACAGCCCCGGCAGGATGCCTACTGCGCCGATATGATCCACGCGCCGGCTTCAACCTTGACGGAACTGGCATCCATGCACGACGTTCACACCGGCGACCTGATCGCCACCGGTACGCCTGCCGGTTGCGCGGCCCGCGCGCCGGGCAAGCTCGCCATGTTCATGGCGAAACATTTTCTCAGCGACGCCGGAAAATGGCGCATGTTTGTGCGCCGCGGCATGACCAATCCCGCCTACCTTCGGCCCGGCGATAGCATCCGGGCCTCGATTCGCACGGATGACGGCACCATCGACCTGGGTGAGCAGACCACCGTTATCGCCACGGCATGACGACCACGCAGGTTGCGACGAAATACGTGGCATCCCATCGCAGCATTTGGAATGAGAGTGAAGTCTTATGAGTAGCCTTGCAATCAACGCCATGCCAGAGGTCGTCAGGCGACTGGAGGACGTGGAACAGATCGAACGGACGCCCTGGCGGGACGCGATCCGCGCCACAAACACTTACGATGTACTACGGACCGCTTGCGAGCGCTGGCCGGAACGCGTGGCCCTGCGGCTGCTGCTGGACGGCAGCGCTTCCGCGCCGACGCGCGATGTCCGTTATGCCGAATTGCTCGAGGGCATCCATCGCACCGCCAATACGCTCCACCGCCTGGGTGTCACTCCGGGGGTGCCAGTCGCCATCCTGTTACCGAACCTGATCGAGGGCCACCTGGCGCTATGGGGCGCGGAAGCTACCGGCATTGCCAGCCCCATCAACCCGATGCTGGAATCCAGCTTCATTGCCCGTATCTGCGAAGAGACGGGGGCCAGGGTGGTCATCGCCCTGGGGCCCACGACGGACGGGAATATCTGGGAAAAGGCCGTGGAAGTCGCGGACCGGCTGCCTCGGGTCCATACGATCCTGCAGGTTGACCCGATGGCCGCGCTGGGGGGGCGTATCTGCTCCGGCGGCCACACCCCGCGCGGCAAGATGCCGGCCCGTACCGGCGTGCAAGTGCTCGACTTCCATGACGCGCTGGCCGAATCGGACAGTACGCGGCTGATCAGCGGGCGGCGATTCACGCCCACCGAGCCGTGTGCCTATTTTCATACGGGCGGGACCACCGGGTATCCCAAGGTGGCCGTGCACAGTCACCTGAACGAAGCTGTGATGGCATGGGTCCTTCAACGGATCGATGACCGGCGCAACGTGATGCTGGCTGGATTGCCCCTTTTCCACGTCAATGGAGCCATGGTGACCGGACTCGGCGCACTTCACAGTGGTTCGGAAATCGTCATGCTGACAGCGGGCGGGTACCGGACGCCCGGCCTGCTGGACGCCTTCTGGGAAATTGCCAACCGGTTCGGGACCACCACGTTTTCCGCCGTACCAACCATCCTGGCGGCCCTGCTTTCCAGACCTTTGCCTGCGGACGGGGTCCCGACCTTGCGCCACGTTCTCTGCGGTGCCGCGCCGCTGCCCAGTCAGGTCGCACACGAGTTYGAAAAGCTCACCGGCGTTCGCATTCACGAGGGATATGGCCTGACGGAAGGTAGTTGCGTATCGACCGTCAACCCGCCACAAGCCGCGCCCAAGGCCGGTACGGTTGGCATCCGCATTCCGTATCAGGAATTGAAGCTGTTCAAGCTATGCGCAGACGGCAGGCCCGCCGAACTTGCCGAAGCCGGTACGACCGGCGTGATCGGCATACGCGGCCCCAATGTGTTTCCCGGTTACCTAAGGGAAGGCGACAACCGCGGCATCTGGATCGAGGGCGGATGGTTCAACACGGGTGACCTGGGCCGCCTTGACGCGGACGGAGCTCTCACGCTGTGCGGCCGCGCGAAAGACCTGATTATCCGTGGCGGCCATAACATTGATCCGTCGATGATCGAGGATGCGATCGCCGCACACCCCGCGGTCGCCATGGTCGCCGCGGTCGGGCAGCCGGACATCCATGCGGGCGAATTGCCGGTGGCCTTCGCGATACTCAAGCCAGGCGGACAGGCTTGCAGCGAGGCGTTGATGGAATACGCGCGGGAGAGGATTCCTGAACGTGCGGCGGTGCCGGTACGCATCGAAATCATGCCTACACTGCCCCTTACCGCCGTCGGCAAGGTCTCCAAGCCAGACCTGCGGCTGCTCACTATCGAGCACGTCATCCAGGCGGCGCTTGCCGAGGATGGCATGTCCGACACCCGCGTCAAGGCCCGCCTCTGCCCCGAGCGCGGCGCCATAGCCGATATCTCCGGTCCGGTCGCGTCACGTGAGGCGGCGGTAGCACTGGTAGCCCGCTATCCCGTGATTCCCGCATGGCAGGAGCAATGATGACGGACACCACGAAGACCCCGCAGGGGAACATGCTTGATACGGATGTCCTGCTTGTAGGACTGGGGCCGGTGGGGGCAGCGCTGGCCAACCTGCTTGGCCGCTACGGGATCCGCGTCCTGGCCATCGACCGCGCCACGGAAATCTTTGCCAAACCGCGCGCGATCGCGCTGGACAACGAGGCCCTGCGCATTCTGCAACTCGTGGGCGTAGCGGAGGGCGAATTCGCCACGGTGGCGATTCCGAAGGTGCAATACCGCTCGCCACTGTTCGGCCGCTTTGCGCGCATCAATAGCGCGAGAATTGTCGACGGCCATCCGACGCTCGTCACGTTCTACCAGCCAGAGCTGGAGGCCGTGCTGCGCAAGAAGCTGTCAGCGTACCGCACCGTGGACGTTCGCCTTGGGACTGAACTCCAGTCCTTCGTCGATGATGGTCATTGTGTGCGTGCCGTCGTGAAATCAGCTGGCGGCCCCGACCTGCAGGTCAGGGCGAAGTACATGGTGGGCATCGATGGCGCAGGTTCACTGGTCCGGCGTGAGCTGGGGCTTGATTTCGAGGGCCGCACATTCCAGCAGGACTGGCTGATTGTCGACGCGCTTGGCGTGCCGAATCCCATTGACCATTGCGAGTTCGTCTGCGACCCCGCGCGGCCAACGCCGCATATGGTCGCCCCAGGAGGCCGCCAGCGCTGGGAATTCATGTTGAAGCCGGGCGAAAGCGCTGCGGAAATGGAGCGGCCTGAATCGGTGCGCAATCTGCTCGCGCCGTGGTGCGATGTAGACAAGATCCAGATAGAACGCACCGCCGTGTATCGATTTCACGCACGTGAAGCCAAATCGTTCTCAAAAGGCCGATGTTTCCTGGCCGGTGATGCCGCTCACATTACCCCCCCTTTTGCCGGGCAAGGATTGGTGGCCGGCCTGCGAGACGTGGCAAATCTTGGGTGGAAGCTGGCGTGGGTGCTACGCGGCCAGGCGAGCGAGCAGATTCTCGACAGCTATGATCAGGAACGCCGGCCTCACGCAAGAAAGATCATCAACCTGGCGCGCTTTCTTGGAGCACTTGTCATGCCACGCAACCGAGCTGCGGCACTCGCTATACACGGGTGCATGAGCGCGATAAGGTTGTTGCCGCGCGGCCGTGCCCTGTTCGAAGACCTGAAAGTGAAGCCGGCAAACACTTTCGACAAAGGCCTGTTTGTGCGCGTGCGCGGCACCGAGAAGCTGCGTGCCGGTTCGAGCTTTCCACAGGGGTGGGTCCGACCGGCAGAAAGCGGAATCCCGACACTTAGCGACGATTGCCTGGGGCTTGAGTGTGCAGTCATCGGATTTGGCTTTGACCCCGCGACGCGTCTCTCGTCTGAGCTCATGGTCCGCTGGTCCCTCGCCGGTGGCAAGGTGTGGCAATGGTGCCAGCGTGCCCAAGCGCAGCATCTCGCGCCCAAAGGCCGGCGTCTTGAAGCACTGGACGAGGTCGTGTTGCCCCGCGTGGCCCCGCTCGACTGGATGGTGGTGGTCCGCCCTGACCGATGCGTGCTCGCCGAAGGCCCGGCCTCTCAAGCCGAGCACATCCTCCAGCGCGCCCTTTATTTGATCGATCCGCCGCAGGTACGCCTCGACATACGCCTCCCCAAGGCCGCCTGAAGGCACCAGTCGCCCCGCAGACAGTATAAGAACCTTCCGGTGCCAGTTCGTGGCCTCGGCGGGCGGGGCTTTTTTTGCACCACCTGAATAACAAGGAGGAGACCCTTGTGTTGCAGACTTCTGTTTATTGTCTTTCTATCTCGGCGATAATTTGCCTTGCAAGCATGACCGCGCATGCCGGAGAAGACTTTCAGGTGCGGTACAACATAGCAGGCAGCATCGGAGGGGAAATGTTTACACCCCCAGATGCCGCCGGGCTCGCAGTTGGCGTCGCAGCAACTTATATCGACATCAGGAAGGTGACCGGCAACGACGGCAACACACTGACGAAGCCGATCCCCGGTGGCGCCATTCCACTTCCGTCCCCGACACCCGTGAGCGCGTATCCCACTTATGGCGCGAATACCGCCCAGATCCCCGCCTCAGGCACTTTCAAGCTGTTCAACCTCGGCGTTGGCTACATTACCGACGCGGACTATGGCGGCGGTCGCTTCGCGTTCGGCGGCGTTCTGCCGTATGGCGTCAAATCCCAATCGGTCAGGGCTACTGCCGCAACGCCAGCCGTGCAGGCGAACCCTGCAGTCCCCGCGGCCGCACAGCGGGCCATCGCGAGCCAGTTCGGGGCGACATATCAGTCAACCCTTGCCGGCGAAGCAGCCAGTTCCAGTGGCGACGTATCGGGCATCGGCGACCTGGAGTTGCAAGGCGGCTGGCTCTATACGACCGAACAGCTGCGCGTATTGCTGGGCGCATCCCTCGTCATTCCGACAGGGCGCTACAACGCATCGCCTGCACCCGACATAGGCACTGGTAATTTCTATACGCTGCGGCCGTCGGTGCAAATGGCCTACCTGCCAACGCCCGACATCGCCTTCGCGGCAAAGGTGACCCTGGGCCTGAATACGAAGAATCGGGACAATGACCTCCGCAGCGGAAACTGGATCGGACTGGAAGGCGCGGCAGCATACAAGACCGGGATTGGTGTATTCGGACTGCACACCGTCTTCGTTCAACAGTACCAGGACGACTCGAACAATCCCTGGGGCCCGAGCCGATACCGATCGCTCAATGCCGGTGCGTTCTATACCGCGATGGTGCCTGGCATTGACGCGGCGCTGACGTTGCAATACATGGCAACAACCACTTCGCGCAACGCAAAGGTCGGCAGCTTTAGCCAGATCCGCTTGATCAAGCTGTTTTGACGACGATGACTAAGAGACCTTTCAAGTGCGACACGTTTCGCACTTGAAAGGTCTCTGAAAAGCTGTGATCGTGTCTTGCCGTTTCCTTAGGCCTGACAACTCGGTTCCACTTAGGTCGGAAGCAGATCGTCAATCTGTTGCTGTGCCTGCTCGATAGCGACTTGCCGTTGTTCGGCACCTGCAGACACACCGTTAGCAGCGACCACTTCAAGCTGGGACACGCCCACGAACGAGAATACGCTCCGGAGATAGGCTTCCGCGTGCTCAAGTGCCGCGTTGCGCGAACCGGGGCCATAGTACCCGCCGCGTGCAACGGCCAGGATGATGCGCTTGCCGGTCACGAGCCCTTCTGGACCTCTGTCCGTATAGCGAAAGGTCTTTCCCACGACGGCGATACGGTCGATCCAAGCCTTCAGTTGGCTGGCGATACTGAAATTGTAAAATGCGACACCAATGACCACCACGTCGGCCGCCAGGAATTCTTCCAGGATGGCGCGTCCCAACTCAATATCCCGCAGAAGCGCTGCGTCATTCGGCGCCTTGGGATCACGGGATGCGGCGAAGTAGGCGCCGGACAAGTGAGGAATGGGTGAACTGGCGAGGTCGCGATATATGACATCGACTTTCGGATGCGCGGCCTTGAACTTGTTGACGATGCCGGCCGAAAGGGTACGGCTGACGGAATTGTTTCCCAGGATGCTGGAATCAATGTGAAGAAGCTTCGTGGTCACTCGGGGATCTCCAATGGTATGCGCTGCCCATCGCGGAGTTGAACAGTCCGAATTCAATGGGCGCGATTGCGTGATGGCTCGCGACCAACATACCCACCATTCGCGTCCGCCACAAGGAGGCACACCGATGTTACCTGCGACCATTCAACGGGAGTCTGACGATGCGACTGGCACGGTTGTCGAGCACAAGGGCCACTTGCCCGGAATGTTGGACAGACGTAACGGGATAGATCTGCCTGGAGACTGCCGGGGAGCGGGGATAGTCCTCGCGCGCATTGGCGATAAGTGGAGCGTCCTCATCGTCATGCTCCTTGCCGAGGGGCCCATGCGGTTTAACGAACTGAAGCGGAAGATCGGCGGCATCTCGCAGCGAATGCTGACGCTAACTTTGCGGGGATTGGAACGAGACGGACTGGTTACGCGGACCGTTTATGCCACGATTCCGCCGCGCGTTGACTACTCACTGACCTCCCTCGGGCATTCGCTAAGAACCCCTGTGGAAGCGCTTGGCCGATGGGCCATCGCGCACCTCCCGGCCATTGAACAGGCGAGGCAGGCGTTCGATCTCAGCAGCAAGAGGAACTCCGAGTCTGAGCAGCCTTAGTCAAGGAGACAGCAAATTGCGTGTAGCGTGTGGTTGTCGGAGGTATTGCCAGGGAAGCTGCGCGCACGGACGGTGAGACCCCGCTTGGCAGTGATTGCCAGGCTCACCTTCACGCCGAATTCGTAGGGATGACGGACCTTGCCCTTGGCAACACACTCCACCCCGGGCGCGTGCAGGGCGTAGAGTTCATTTTTTGTCCTTGGCGCGCTGCTGCGCAGTGCGTCGCGCGCGTTCTGGCCAGATACTTGACGTGTTGCGTTGAATCCTAGCCGTCATTTTTAGTAGGCACTAGGCACGCGTGAAGAAACAGCATGTTGTTCGCGCAGCGCCAATCCCCTCGCATGATTGCGAAACTTGTCGAATGCCAAAATTTGGCTCCCCTTTGTGGGCGCGCGGCAGTACCTGCGGAATTTCGCGAAGACAGCGAGCGACGGGGCGAGGGGTCGGACAAGGCCCAGGGCAGCAGGCGTTTACAGGTCCTTGGCCATGCGGGGAGGATTTCAGCGGGCGGCCAGGGAGTCACGAGCCCCATTCATCCCTCGATGTGCTGAAGTTCGACTTCGCGCACCGACCTCACTTTGAACGCACGCGCAAAGTCGTTGAATGCGCGCATCAGATCGGTCCTGGCGGCTTGAGCCGATGCGCAGGGCGGCTTCTGCAGCCCCTTCCTTCGTAGCCTGGTATGGGCTTCCCGAAACATGCGAGGAAATATCCAAGCATGAACGCAGGTGCCACGCTGGCACGAATGGCAGATCACCCGACTCAGAATTCCAAATCGATGGCGGAGTGCACAAGCTACTTCCAGAATCCCGCTTCACCGTCAACAACTCCGACCTCGTGCTTTTATGCTGTGGTGCAGGGATTGGGCCTTGCACAAATGTCCGATTTCCAGATCATCGACCATCTAGCCCTCAACGAACTAGTTGTGACGTTGATCGGCCGGCTGTAGAAGGACCTTCGGTCACTACATCTGCCATCAGAGCCGGCAACACGCGCCCGTACGCACGCCCGTTCTGCTGAAGGTTCCGGCTTGGAAGCCGAAGGACCGTCATCTGTCAGGAGAAATACATGCGTAGCACCATCGCCCCGATCGGCGCCGCCCTCACCTTTTCCGCCTCGCCCGCGTCAGCGCTCGGCGTCCTCGCCTACGGCGACGAGCCGGTGGGTGATCCCGGCGCCGTCGTGCAGGATTTGATCTCGACGGAGTTCGAGCACTTCTTTAGTGCCGCCGGGACGGTCCTGGTGATTCACTACGATACGGTACAGCTGGGAATGGACCGCGTGTGCCACGCCACCGTCGGCATCAGCGCCGCCCCCGAGGCCGGAGCCACCGCACGGGTTCCCGCTTGGCGTTTCAACGCGACCCGCTTGATCCGGAACCATGGGAATGTTGACCTGGGTGGCAGACGTGAGTGCCTCACCAGCGCGATACGCGAGGCCGCACGAAACATGATGCAGGTGCCAATCCCCGAGTTGGCAACGCGCAGCGAGGCCTCGCTTGTCGGGGCGCGCAACGCCAAGCGCGCCGGACGGGACATTTGACGGCCCCCCCGGCTGTCCGGCCTTGACTTCCAGCCTGCGCCTGTAGATTGGAAGTATGTCCCATCACCCCCGTGCTTCCGATGCAAGCCCACCCCACGCAACTCAGCCTCTTTGATGAAATCGCTCGCGCAACCGTCGCACGATCGCCGGCTCGCCCGTTGGTACTGATGGCCTGCTCGGCCACGAAGCTCAACCGCCCTGCCCCCGCCATGGATCTGTATCGCGGCGTCATGTATGAAACGTTTCGCGCGCACGTGCGAGCCGATGCGCAGCCCCAAGTCATCATCCTCTCGGCACAGCATGGCTTTATCCAGCCGGACGCGGAGATTGCCCCCTACGATGCCCGTATGACCGCGGATCGCGCGGAGATCCATGCTCTCGGGCCTGTCGACGGCGATGGCCGGTGCGGCGTGGCCCGACCAGGTCGGCCCGGTCTTCCTCGCCGGCGGCATGCACTACCGTCGGGTGATGCGCGCGGCCGTTGAGCGGTGGGCCCGCAAGGTTGGTGCTGGCGCTACGCCGGCGATCGTGGAAACCAGCGGCGGCATCGGGATGCAGCGCTCCCAGCTCGGCCAGTACCTGGACGGCTTGTCCTGCCAACTAACCGAAGAGATCGGGCGCTTTCCCAACGGGGTGCCCTACTTCCGCCGCGCTGGGCCGTTCACGGTGGGCGAGCGCGTCATTCACGCCTACCGCCACCTGCCCGGCATTGCGCCCCGTTGGGCAACCATCCGGAGCATTTTCCAAGGACCCAGTGGCATGACCGCCGAAGCCGACGTCGAGGAGGGAACGGGAAACCGCGCGCACATCGTTTCCCGTTGGATCGCCCTGACGAATCTCCAGCCAAATCAATGACTATCACCATCACCCTGCAGTTGGAAGCCAAGGCCCTCGCTGCCAACCTCGATGGGACGCCCGACGCCCTGCTTGCCCTCACCCATCGCGGCCACCGCTACTGGACCAAAGCCAGACGCCTGCATTTCCCACCGCCGCGGCGCGAAGCGTTGCTGTTGGAAATCATGCGTTTCTGTGCAGACACAAACCTGCTGGAGTGCCCCCCCGACCCTGAGGACGGAGACCGCCAGCAGATGATAGAAGAGATGCTCGACGCCCGCTATCCGCGCTATGCCCGCCTCAAGCGCAATCCGCATCGCGCATGAGCATGGTGGCGACCTTTTCTCCAGAGCCACACGGCGGCGAGCATCTGTCCGCCTGGTTCCACCCCGCTAACCTGAAGGCTATGTCCGCCTCGAAGAGGCGGTTGGGGTGCGGGGAAAGCGGAATTCAGTATATAAATGCGGTCATGACACCCGTCGACAGCCTCTGGCTCACCAATCCCACCCTCGCCTACGCCGATTGGCAGCGCCGCGAGGCATCCGGCGCGGACCGGCGCCCTTTCGCGGCCCGCTCGATCATCCAGCATCAGGCCATGTTCGAGCACTTCCGGCGTCATCTGCTCGACGTCGACGCCACCGTGGCCACCTTCGGTCCTGACCATATCGATACCTTCTGGCAGGCGCCCGACGCGCGCGGCTACAGTGCCGCCACGCGCATGCGCTATCTGAAACTGCTGGACCGGTTGTGCCGCCACTTGGTTGCCATCGGCGTGCGCAAGAGCAATCCAGCCGGTCAATTGGTCCGCGACGGTCAGTGGCCGAAGGCCGAGCCGGATCCCATCTACCTGCCCGAGGACGCGGACGCCCGCCTGCAGGCTTGGGTGCAGCCGCACGCCGGGGATGATCCGGCGGCCTTGCGCAACCGCGCCATCGTGGCGCTCTTCCTAGGCACCGGCGTCACGGCATTGGAAGGCCGCACGGCCCGCCGGGAGGACCTGCAGCCCGATGCTGCCCCGCCCTACTTGCACGTGCCAGCCCACGGCGCGCGTGATACCCGCACGATCCACCTCGCCGCGTTCGCCGGCAGACCCTTCCGGTCGTTGGCGACCTCGTGTTCTCCCTCCAGGCCAGCGGCGAGCCGATCACGGATATGAGTCTTGGCAAGATCGTGCGAGCGGCGCTCCTCGCGATCGACTTCGAAGCGCAAGACATGAGCCCGCGGGTGCTGCGCAACACCTACTGCCGGCGGCTGCTACTTGCCGGGCGCAACCGCGATGAAGTCAGCAAGCTGCTTGGGCTGGCCAGCACGAGAACCTGCGACCGGATCAGGGCCACCATTGATGCTCAGTTGTAAGTGTTGGTGTCCCCAGGTCCCACATACCGCATAGAGTTTGCTATTCTCGCGGACGCCTCTACGGCGAAATATCAACGAGTAACCAGACGAAAGAATCCATGGCAACCAAAGCGAAAGCTGTCGTAAAGACCCCGGCCAAGCCTGCCGCCAAGAAGGCAGCGCCGGCCAAGAAGGCAGTAGCACCGGCAAAGAAGGCCGCTGCGGCTGCACCGGTGGCGAAGCCGCTGAAGGAAACCTTCACCAAGGCGAGCTTGCTGGCCCACCTGGTCGCCCAGACCGAGCTCGACGCCAAGACCGTCAAGACCGTGCTGGCCCACCTGGAAAACACGGTCCTGAGCGCGGTGCACAAGAAGGGTGCGGGCGAATTCACGCTCCCTGGCCTGCTCAAGGTCACGGCCCTGCAAGTGGCGGCGACCAAGAAGCGCTTCGGCAAGAACCCGTTCACTGGCGAAGATCAGTGGTTCGCAGCAAAGCCCGCAACCGTCAAGGTGAAGGTCCGCCCGCTGAAGAAACTGAAGGACGCCGCCCTGTAAGGTGTACCGACCTGCTGAACGAATGGAGCCCGCGAGGCTCCATTTTTTCGATCCCGACTGGCGAAAGAATCGGCCCATGCCTAGTGGTCCGAAGGATGGGCGCAGGGTGGATATGGCCGCAGGCAGACGGCTGAGATCGGCCACGACGGCCATTCAACGAGTTTGCAAGATGGCCACTTTCTGCAGGCCCGGCGTGTCACCCGCTGGGGGTAGAACGATGCGCCAGGTGGGCGTCAAAGGCCGAAGTACTGCCGATTGCCTTCGATGCGCGCCTGATGGTCTGCAGGAAACCGTGCCTCGGCCACCAGCCGCGCCAGGGCCAGCCTGCCCTGTTCGATCGCACCGACGTGGTAGGCGCTCACGGCAAGTTCGTCTAGTGCGCGCCATACGTAGACCGATTCATCCACGAACAGTGCGTCCGCTGGCCTCGTCAGCGCTGCTGCCTGCTGGGCAAACAAGTGCGCAAGGGCATATTCGTTGCGCAGCCGGTGATAACGGGCAAGCTCGCACAATGGTTCAGCCCGGGTCGGGCGCGCCTGATAGGCGATCAGATACGCCTCGCGTACGGCAGCAGGCGCATCGCCGCGACGCTCCCGCAGTGCCGCGATCTGGAAGCGAGCGAACCAGACTTCCTCTTCCCAGCCCCCCATTTCGGCGCGTTCGCCATAAACGCGAATGCTCTCGTCGAACTTGCCGGCATCGCGATAGCTCTGTGCCAGATAGAAACGATATCGCGTATTGGCCGGCTCGTCGTGTACCGCTTTTTCGAGTACCGCGATATCGCGCAGATAGGTATCCCAGGCGCGCGCCCTTGCGCCGTCATGCGACACCACGATGGCAGCACCGGGCAGTGCATCCCAGCGATGCGGCTGATCCTGCGTCAGGTATTCGTGAAGCACCCCCTCCCAGCGCCATGGCATGCGCGCCGAGACCAGCGCATTGCGCAGGTATTGCCAGCCATTGAGTTCGCAGCGGAACTGGTACCCGTCGGCACCGGGCGCCGGCCACCGAAACCCCAAGTCCATGCGCAGGGTTTCATCGGCATCGATGAACAGCAGGTAGTCATCAGCGCCGGTCATCTCGTCCTTTGCCAGCGCCATGGCCTCATTGCGGTTGTGGGCGAAATCTCGCCACGGACGTTCGTGCAGCGTGCCGGGAATGTCGGCCATGAACTGACGGATGACCTCTTGCGTGCCGTCGGAGGAACCGGTATCGACGATGACCCAGTGGTCGATCCACGGCTTGACGCTCTGCAGGCAGCGCGTGATCACAGGGGCTTCATCCTTGACGATCATGTTCAGGCAAATGCGTGCCACCGCCGGTTCTCCGTAGTCGCGGGTCAGAAAGGCGAGAGCATACCGTCAATTCAAATGCGACACCCCCTACTAAAGTGGGGACATGGGAACCATTTCTGACGCTACCATTTTTCGCGTCCGGAAACGGCCATATTTTTATCCACAGGGCCATGGCATTCACCGATAAAGACATCCTGTCTTTTCGGCAAGGTCAGCGTGCCATGTCAACAGCACGCCAATGCGCGCACATCCAGAACTACTTAATCGAAGGGGTCGGGAATCATGAAACAACACCAATGGGCCATCGGCCTTTCCGCCGCTACGGCCATTCTCCTGTCCGGCTGCGGCGGTGGCGACGGCGGCAACGCGGGCGCGGCGGTCTCCGCCGGCGCACTGCCGGCCGCCACGATGTCCGGCACCGCCGCGACCGGCGCACCCATCACCAACGCGGAAGTGCTGATCAAGTGCGTCAGCGGCCAGATCCGCACCACCACTGGCGCCGACGGCAGTTGGTCGGTCTCGACCACCGGGCTGACGCTGCCGTGCGCAGCGCGGGTCGTCACCTCCAACGGACAGGTGCTGCACTCCTTTTTGCAGGGCCCTGGTACCACCAACATTACGCCGATCACCGAACTGGTGGTGGCATCAGCCGCGCAGAATCCGGATACCGAAGCCTTCTTCGCGACCTTCTCGGCCGTCTCCGCCGGCGCGACCAGCGATCGCCTGCAGACCGCGCTGACGCTGGTCAAGCAGCGCCTGACCAACCTCGGCGTGGATGCCGGCAGCCTCGACCTGCTAAACCAGAAATTCTCGCCCAGGAACGGCGACGCCTATGACGACCGCCTCGAAGCACTGAGCGCCCGCCTGGCCGCAACCAACACCACGCTGGCGGCGGTGACAAACCAGATCGCGCGCGGCGACGTGGGAGCGACCGGGGCCACGGGTGCGGCAGGTGCGAATGGCGCAGCTGGCGCCACCGGCGCCACGGGTCCGCAAGGTGCCACGGGCGCGGCCGGGGCAACCGGGGGAACCGGTCCGACCGGCGCCACGGGCGCCACCGGCGTGACGGGGCCCACTGGTACCACGGGTCCGCAAGGTGCCACGGGCGCAACGGGGGCCACCGGCGCCACGGGTCCGACCGGCGCAACGGGTGCCACCGGCGCAGCCGGCGTGACGGGGGCCACCGGGGCCGCGGGTTCGACCGGTGTCACTGGCGCAACGGGTGCCGCCGGTGCGACCGGCGTGACGGGCGCCACCGGGGCCACGGGTCCGACCGGTGCCACGGGCGCAACGGGCGCTACCGGCACCGTGCCCGGCCTTGGCACGCCCGGCGGAGCCGGCCCCGCCAATGCCGGCGTCGATTGCGTGCTGGGCTCGGTCTGGCTAACTGCCGCGCGCTGGGGGCAGGGCATGCCCGCAAACGGCCAGCTGCTGCTCATCAACCAGTACACGGCGTTGTTCAGCCTGCTTGGCACCACATACGGCGGCGACGGCATGACCAACTTTGCGCTGCCGAACCTGGGCTCGGTCACGCCCAACGGACTGACCTATATGATCTGCGTCAACGGCGCCTTTCCCAGCCCGAATTGATGCCCCGAAGGCGCAGGCCCATTGCCGCGAGCCGGCAGTGCCTGCGTCGGATCACGCCCTGCGCCAGCATGGCGTCCGCCACCGTGACAAAGCCGGCGATATTGGCCCCGTCCACATAGTTGATGCAGCCGTCGTCCTTCTGGCCAAGGTGTATGCAGTTGGCGTGGAGGTCCTTCATCGCGTACAGCCGAAATCTCCACCCGGTGGCTACGCCGCCCGCGTTGCCGGCCTCGCCCGGCGCGTACAAGATGCGCGCGGTCGCTTCGGCCGAGCTCCGGTCACTGATGACCCCAGGTGCAAACAGCCGGAATCGGTCGGCTTCGGTGCCGTCACCACATCGGCCGTTGACCAGTTCCGGCCGTCGGCCCGGTGGTCCATTCGGACGCTCGAGCGTCGCTTCAACACTAAACAACGGCCACTCGCGCGTCGGCGGCACTTGTCGGTTCATCGGCCAAAGCCGACACTCGCCAAGTCACATGCCCTGTCCCGACAACCTCGGATGACCGGCTTCAAGCCACCACGCTGCCGTGCCGCCCCCATCGTTGCATCGCGTGGCTGTCGGTGGCAGCGAGATACTAGACCACCCGATCCAGCAACCATAGCGTGATGTCAGCCGACTCTGCCAGTTTCATCGCTAGGTGCAAATCCGTGCTAACCACATTTTGAAGTCGAGCGAACGCGCCTCGGATATGCCCCATGCCTCGTAGTAGCTCTAGCAGGTCAGCGAGGTGGGAACCTGGCGAATTGGATGCTCGTTGCAACAACACTACAGTCGATAGCACGACCTCGGGCACTAGCAGCCGCCACCCGAGGTGGTGTCCAACAGACAGCGCGCCGCCAGCCTCGTCATTCGGCAATGGTCTCCAGCGCCTTCCCTCGCGTTTCGATGCCGAACCTGTAGACGATCATTGCCGCAGCAAGAAAGCACATCGCACCGAGACAGAACACGCCAGCCTGACCGGCGATCGGCAATACCAGCCCGACCAGCGTCGGCCCGAGCAACGAGCCGATCCGCCCGATGGTCGACGCCATGCCGCAGCCAGACGCCCGCGCCCGCGTCGGATAGAGCTCGGGCGTATAGGTATAGAGCACCGCCCACATGCCGAACATGAAGAACTGCATCATGCCGCCCGAAATCAAGAGCATCATGGCGTCCGGATTGGAGCCCGCGACCTTTCCGTAGAGGAATACCATGCAGGCTCCGCCCACGAGCGTGGTCACGCATGCAGGCTTGCGTCCCCAACGCTCAACGGCGAACGCCGCCCAGAGGAAGCCTGGAATGCCGCCGATGGAAATGTAGACCGTGTAGAGCACGGATTGGCTCACGCCGAGCCCTGACTGCTGCAGCAATGCGCCGATCCACGTGTTCAGGCCGTAGAAGCCCAGCAGTGCGAAGAACCACAGTCCCCAGACCGTCAATGTCCGGCTCCGGTACTCGCGCGACCAGAGTACGCGCAGACCGGAGGTCTCCGGCTCGGCAGCCGACAGCGCAGGCATGATCTCCGGCAGCGACGACAGCTTCAATTTCCGCATGACCACTTTCTCGATACGATCCACGATGCCGGAGGCCTCCTCGTGACGGCCTTTCGAYTCGAGCCAGCGCGGCGATTCGGGGACATACCGCCGTACGACGAACAGAAAGAGGGCGGGAATTGCCCCAAACAGGAACATCGTTCGCCATGTATAGGCACTGAGCACATAATAGGACATCAGGCCGGCACAGATAAAGGCGATCGGCCAGTTGCCGTCCATCAATGCCAGATACTTGCCGCGCTGGCGCGCCGGGATGAACTCCGACATCAGGGTCTGCGCCAACGGCAGCTCCATGCCCATACCGAGCCCGAGCAGCAATCGATACGCGGCTAGCACTTGCGGGCTGTCGGCGGTCGAACAGAGATAGCTGCCGACGCCCCAGATGATCATGCTGACCTGGAACACCGGTTTGCGGCCGAACGTGTCCGCCAGCACGCCGGAGCTTAGCGCACCGATTCCCATCCCTACGAAACTGGCGCTCCCGAGCATGCCGGCCTGCGCGGACGTCAACCCGAACTCGGTGCGAATAGACCCCAGCAGATACGTCATCATAGCCAGGTCGAGATTATCGAAGAAGAACGCCAACGCAATGATGGCGAAGAGCGATCGGTGATACCCGCACACCGGCAACCGTTCCAAACGGTCTCCGGTGCGCACGCGCATCAACTCGAGGGGGGTGAGCTTCATATTGTCTCCAGTAGTTCTTGTGCCGGCACCGGGAGTGCCGGCCGAAAGCGATAGCGCGAAGCCGCGTTATCGCTTGCTACTGTCGCGTGGATGCGCTTCCGAAGCGCGTGCCGGAACGCCAAGCTCTATCTCGCAGATGCCATGGAATATTGCCGAAGCAAGATGGCTTGAGGATAAAAAAGAGGTGCCTGAGCACCCCTCCTGTCATGCGAGTTGCAAAGAGAAATTTAGAGTGATAGCTATCGTCCTTCCCGGCCGAACCTGTGCGGATCGAACGCCTCCGGCGCCAATCCGGATAGCGTGGCGCCTGCCTGGAAGGGATAGCGAAGATACGGCGCCTTCGGCTGTCCAGGCGGCGAGTACTGTCCGTCGGCGAGGATGCGTTTCTTTGCAGTCATCTCGCGAATCTCGCATCGATACGCCACGATCTGATTGGCAGCGCCATCCTCGATCGGCGAGTAATCCTTCTCGGGACGGAACTTGTCGAGTGCCTGATACTGGTGCGCGCGCACCTCGTCTGTACTATCGCGCAGCACGACCACGCACCGGGCGATGACGCTGTAGTACTCCAGGCTCGTATTCTGGCCCTTGGGTGCCTTAAGCAGCGCAATGGGTCGGTCGATTTCGATCGTGACCAGCGGATTGGCGCGGATTGCAGCGGCGAGCTTGCCGAAGCGCGAACTGTGTATCAGGAACGCGTCACCCGCAAATGTGAAGCTCTGCGCCGTGACGTAGGGGTATGGCATATCGTGGACGGCAATCCTGCAGATCAGTTCGTCCTTCAGAAACGCTTCGATTGCTTCCCAGTCGGTCCATGCGAGGTCAGTCCGACGCATGGCGCTGTCGAGATAGGATGGTGTTGTATCGGTCATTTCATATCTTCCTGGTGTTCTTCAACCATGCGCATCTGCTCCCGCCCGGGGCCCAGTCCGATCCCCCGCAGCGGCCGGCCGATAACCTCTTCCACGCGCGTGAGCAGAGCCACCAACTGCGGAGGGAGCGGAGCAGCGGGATCCTTCGGAATCGCCGCTTCACCGAAGGCGGGGAAGCGGATGGTGTGCCGGCCACCGGCATAGCCCTTGCCGACCATGACCGGAATGCCTTGGTCGGCGCACCGGGCGAATGCCGCCAGGCTGTCGCATTTATTCACGAAGACCTCGTCGATGCCGAACTGTTGCACGGCGAGCCGGAGTTGCGCGAGATCTAGAAGTCCGACGCGGCGCGGCCTGCCTGTTCCGGTGCCGTACTCGTTCGACAGCATGCGGAGTGCCATGCCGATGCCGAAATCGTCGTCCCCGGCGAGCAGCGCGAGGGCGTTGGCCCCAGCGGCTTCGTCGGCCTTGCCGCGTCCTGAGCGTGCGGCATCGGCACAATAGCGCTCGGATCGTTCTCCTCCGAGTTCGGTCGGTAACGGTCCGCCGCCGACGCGCGAGACGATCGCCTTGGCCACGCCGATCGTCTTCCGGTGGTACTTGCACGGCAAATCGCCACCCACGTAGGCATACGAGGGCAAGGTATGGCTGGACGTGACCCACGGCTGGTCACCATGTACGACGTCGAGCATCACGGACTGCGCGCCTTCGAAGAGTACCCTCGCCCCCTGTTCCACCCGACGCGGCAGCCAGAGTGGATCGTCCGTTACGAACGGCCGCACGACGTCCCACGCTTCGCGCATCCGGTTCATGGCATTGGCGAGCTCGCCTTCCTCGCGCAATGCGGCAGCCCGATTCAGCTTTTCAAATACCTCCTCGGCATCCCGCAACAGGTCCCGAAGCTGGAAGGAGCATCGCTCACCGTCGTGCATCCGGACAGCGAGGTCCGCGTAGCAGGGCCCAATGCCGTTTCCCGTCGTGCCGATTTGTCCGCCTTCATTGCGATCCCGCAGCACGTGGACCGGCTGGACAAGTGGGCATCGGTCGCTGATCGTCAGTCGACCGGCGAGATCGATCCCGTATGCGGCGAGCATCCCGAGCTCGCTCGCCAGTTGTTGCAAGCCGATGACGCAGCCAGATCCGATATAGAGTGCGACCCGCCTATGCAATACTCCTGACGGGATCTGCCGCAAGCGCAATTCCCCGCTGGCAGTGACGATCGTGTGACCCGCATTGGCACCGCCGTTGAAGCGCGCGATCACGTCATAAGCGCCGGCGAGATGATCCACCACCCGCGCCTTTCCTTCATCGCCGTATTGCAATCCGACCAGGACGTCGGCGTACCCGGCTTTTGTCTGTGTTTCCATTGCTCAGGCTTCCAGGACAAACGTGGCTTCGATTTCGACTGGCGCGTCGAAGGGCAGGCTCGCGACCCCCATGGCCACGCGGGCATGGCGCCCTTTTTCGCCAAAGATTTCATTGAGAAGCTCCGAAGCAGCGTTGATCACCGCGGGCGCGTCATGAAACCCCGGCTGCGCCGCCACGTAGCCACCCACACGAACGATGCCCCGGATCCGCTCGAGATCGCCGTCCGTTGCGGCCGCGGCCCAGCCGAGCAGATTGACCAGGCAAAGCCGCGCCGCCGCGCGGGCATCTTCCACGGTGACTTCACCAGGTACCTTACCGACGAATTCTGGCTTTCCGCCTTTCAGCGGCAACTGCCCCGACACCGTCAGGAGGCCGTTGTGTACTGTGTACGGCACGTACAGAGCCCTGGGGAATTCGGCGGCTGGCAGGACGATCCCGGCCGCCTCGATACGATCGATGACTGACATGCTGACTCCTCGATTTGAACAAGTACCGACGGAGAAAGCACGCTGCCTCAACCGTCGGCCCCTTGACTGTGCCGTACGGCCGAGACGGTGACCGGCGTCCCGACGCCAGTTACTGTCGCGCAGACGCCAATCCAGCCTGCGGGGCTGCGTTAGTCACCTGCGGCATCCCGGAAATACTCGGTGGGCGTCATACCGAGCGCCCGGCGAAACATGGCGCTGAAGGCGCTGGGACTCTCGTATCCGAGCTGCAGTGCGATATCGGTAACGTGGCATCCTTCCGCCAGGAGGCGAACGGCAGCCATCAGTCTCGCCTGCTGTTTCCAGCGGCTATAGGTCAGTCCAGTCTCTTCGGGAAAGAGACGGATGATGGTGCGCTCGCTGGCGCCAACGAACTGGCTCCACTCCTGTACCGACGTTTCGTCGGCAGGATCGTCGAGGATCCTCGCGCAGATCTTGCGCAGCCGGTTGTCCTTGGGCATGGGCAAGTGAAGGGGGACCACGGAGAGGGGGCGCAGCTCATGCAGCAGAAGCTGGACCACTAGGCCGTCGCGTCCGTCCTGCTCGTACTCGACCGGCATGCGCACGACGGCAGAAATCAGTTCCCGGAGCAGCGGCGGCACCGCAACGACGCAGCACGTCTGCAATTCCGCCGGGATGGCGTTCTCGCGAATGTAGACGGTGCGCATCTCGACGTCGCCGCAAGCCTGCATGGCGTGCCGGACATTGCACGGCACCCAGACGGCGCGCTGGGGAGGCACGACCCATGAGCCATAGTCGGTCGACACCGAGATGGCGCCGACGTAAGCATAGATGAGTTGGCCGCGCGGATGTGAGTGCGTGTCGATATAGAAGCCGTCCGCAAGGGTGCGCGCCATCCCGCCGATCGGCCGGCCTATGGCCTGATAGTCATCCCGGTTCTCGCTCTTTCCAAACATGGCATCTCCGCGATAGTCGCTGTCATCTGCAGGCGCGCGAGGATCTGGCGCAGGCAAGTATCTTTGGTCGGACGCCAACGAGCGTCGCATCTTGCAAAAGGAATCGGCCGATCGATTCCAACAGTCTGGAGCCAAAGTAATGTCAGTGTATCGAAACTTCAATCAGGAAGAGCTGGACAAGCAGTACAACGTCAGGGCGGGTATTCCCGGCTTCCAGGACATCTTCCAGACCTGGGCGAAGGTCAGCGAGAACTTCCGCCTGACCCACCCCGTCATGGAGAGTCGCGCGTACGGACCCGACGCCAAGCAGACGCTCGATTTTTTCCCGGCCGCCAACAAGGGCCGTCCGCTGCTGGTCTTCATTCACGGGGGATACTGGCAGTCTCTGGACAAATCCGACTTCAGCTACATTGCCTCGCCCTACCTGAAGCGCGACATCAACGTTGCGGTGGTCAACTACCGGCTGGCGCCGGAAGTGGGGATGTCGGAGATCATCCGCGACAATCGCGACGCGGTGATATGGCTCTATCGCAACGCTGGGGAACTCGGTGGCTTCGATGCCAACAGAATCTATGTCTCGGGGCACTCCGCTGGCGGACATCTCACAGCAATCCTGGCGGGCACCAACTGGGAGAACTTCGGCGTTCCGGCTAACGTACTCAAGGGCGGTTGCGCGATCAGTGGGCTGTACGACCTCGAACCGATCCGGCTTTGCTATCTCAACAAGGTGGTGCAACTGACCAAGGCGGACGTCGCCGCCTACAGCCCCGTCTCTCATCTGCCGAAGGTGAAGCTGCCGATGATTCTTACCTTGKGCGGCGATGAGTCGCCGGAATATCACCGGCTCCAGCGCGACTACCAGACGCTACTGGAAGCGCATGGCTTCGACGTGCAGGTGGTCGAACAGAGGCGAGGCCATC
This sequence comes from Cupriavidus sp. 01L45, assembly GCF_056399885.1. Lineage (NCBI taxonomy): Bacteria > Pseudomonadati > Pseudomonadota > Betaproteobacteria > Burkholderiales > Burkholderiaceae > Cupriavidus > Cupriavidus sp. 01L45. Next base: position 124,982 of record NZ_JBFTSG010000011.1, read on the forward strand.
ATTTCGACGCTGTCGACCTGCTTGGCGACAGCAATGGCGCCCTTTCCGCTGCGGTACTGCGCTTGATCGAAAGCGCTTGATGCATTCCCTGCCGACTTGAAGCCGCATCTGCCTGCACAGTGGCTGTCCTTCGGCCATTGCTCACATGCGACCGAGGTCGAGGGAGCGAGTAGTGATCGAGGCTATTAGGGAGGATTTGGCCGCGGACGCGGCAGCACGCGCGGAGTACCGTAACGGTGCAATATGGCGTCCAGTCCAGTGGACTGTTTTTATCCAGCACGGCTTGAGGGCGGGCTTGTGTCCAGTCTAGGTGATTTCGTCCTGAACAAGCGCCCGCTACGCCAGCGATAACAACACGCATTGTTTCCTCCCGCAGTTGGTGGTGGCTCCGCGCAGTCTTTGTGGAGCCACCACCTTGCCCTCGAACTTGAGCCAGGCGCCGCGTGGGGCACAATCCGTGCGCAGGTGGAGTCCCTCAGCAGTCTTCTCGGGCGCCGCAACCTCAATGAGTGCTGCCATGAAACCGGCGCAAGAGTCGGCCCAATAGCGGAAGTGGCCGATGAGCGGGCATACCGTCTCTGTCCACCGAGCGCCCGGTATGTGGCAACGAGCCGTCATCCGAGCCGAATGCGTGATCGTCTCGTCATCGACCGGAGAACGGTCCTCCAGCAATCATCGGTGCCCAAATATCGTCCGATGCTCTCCAGCTGGTTTGAGCCAGCGCGTAGATTCCGCTTGCGACGCCGGATGCGGGAAGCCCTGGTTCGCCGAAGACCATGGCTGCCGCACCGGGAACACGCTCTGGATCTGAGACTTTGGCGACACCCCGTACAGGAAAAGGAGCGGATGCGGATTGGATTCGTTCGATGGATAATGGGCAGAGGTGGGCTTGTCGCTCCGGATACGCGCTGCCGGATGAGCGGACACGACCCCACTGTCTAGGAGTCGCCTGCCGCTGCCACTACCATGAAGGAATCTCTTTACCCTGGCCGTTATGGGCATTTGCTCGATGATGGGCGCATGCAATGCGACCTGTGTCCGCGTAACTGTCGCCTGCATAGGGATCAGCGCGGTGCTTGTTTCGTGCGCAGGCGTGTCGGTGATCAGATGGTCCTTACGGCCTATGGCCGCTCATCGGGCTTCTGCATCGATCCGATCGAGAAAAAGCCGCTCAACCATTTCTATCCCGGCACCAGCGTCCTGTCGTTCGGCACGACCGGCTGCAACCTGGCGTGCAAGTTCTGTCAGAACTGGGACGTCAGCAAGTCGCGCGAGATGGAGACTCTTGCCGCTGTGGCAAGGCCCGAATCGATCGCGGACGCGGCAGTGGCCCATGGCTGCAAGAGCGTGGCATTCACCTACAACGATCCGGTAATCTTCGCCGAATACGCGATGGACGTGGCCGACGCTTGCCATAAGCGCGGCATCAAGACAGTGGCGGTGACCGCCGGCTACATGGGCGCGGAAGCACGGCGCGACTTCTACGCCAAGATGGATGCGGCGAACGTCGATCTGAAGGGCTTCACCGACGCGTTTTATTTCACGCTCACTGGCGCTCGTTTGCAGCCGGTATTGGAGACGCTCCAGTATCTGAGACACGATACTGATGTCTGGCTCGAGATCACGACACTGCTCATCCCTGGCAGGAACGATAGCGACGTCGAGATTCGCGCCGAGGCGCAATGGATCGCGAAGGAGCTTGGCAGCGACGTGCCGCTGCACTTCACGGCATTCCATCCGGACTACAAGATGATCGATGTGCCGCCGACGCCGTTCTTGACGCTTTCCCGCGCCCGCAAGATCGCGATTGCGCAAGGCTTGCAGTATGTCTACACCGGCAACGTCCATGATCCCGACGGCGCGACGACCTACTGCCCGGCGTGTCGTGCGCCGCTTATCGTGCGCGACTGGCACAACATTGAGAGCTACCGTCTCACTCAGCCAGGCAACTGTCCCGAATGCTCCGTGACGATTGCCGGGCGATTTGGACACTTCAACCGCCAATTCGGGCGGCGGCGAATTCCAGTTCGCATCGGCACTTAGCCCCTCAGGCAGCACCCGAAGTCCCACCGCCGCGCAAAGTATGGAGCCGGACACGCGCCGCTTGGCGATCAACGAGCGGGCATCCGGACTCTGGCTGCGGAAGGTCCGGTGAGCACCCACGAACGGCCATCCGAGCCGAGGGCGGTGATCGTCTCTTCATCGTTTCGGACGGTCATGCCTCGGCTCAGCTCGCAATCGACTGGCTGATGGGGCAGAGAAGGCGCAATAGCTTTCATGGCCGACGGTGCGGTTTGCCACCRCCCGTCCGTAACCTGCCGCTTGCTCACGTTGTTTGCGTCGCTCGCGTCTTGGCCGAAGCAGCAGGTCGGCGGCGTATGCCATCTCACAAGACAGCTTATCCATTCGAACGCTGCAGCCGCATAGATAGCGAAAAACGGTCGGCGGGATGCACCGTGACCGAGACCTCAAACACGTGACCGCTTGCATCGAAGTAGCGGCGCACGATCTTGAGTGCCGCCTGTCCCGGCGTCAGCCCAAGGGCGTGTGAGATGTCGGTGTCGCCGGCATTGAAGGCACACACATCCTGGCGTATCTCGGCAATGCAGCGGCCGTAGCGCGCCTCGATCAGGGAACTGATCAGGATACCAGGCGACGCGCGTACGATTTCGCCGATCTCCGCATAGGTTGGATCGATATACACATCAGTCCAGCCGATTGGCGGCGTGTTGGCATCGCCGTCCCTGCGCAAGCTTGAGATGCGTAGCCAGTGCGCGCCGCTGGCACAGCCCAGTTCCTTGGCTTGCGCACCGCTCACCGTCACTTCCTCGATTGCCTGCACCACACGCAGATGCGCGGCGCCGAATTGCACCAGATCCTCCACGGATGCCAGCGAGGGACGAAACGCTTTCGTCGGTGCGGATGCCTCCACCCGAGTCCCCACATTCTTGCGCCTCGACACCAGGCCGAGTTCCTGTAGCTCGGCCAGCGCTGCCCTCACTGTGTGACGGCTGGTGCCGTAGTGCCGCACATGCTGCGACTCATTTTTGCCTCAGCGAGCTGGGCAGCAGAACCGAACGCGGCCGTGGGGCATTGCTGACGGCTAACGCAGTTCGACCCCATGAACGGCAAACACGCTTTGGCCAGATCGCGATACCCACGGTAACAATGGACATGGGACTTCCCCTCCTGTGGTCGTGATGGCATTTTGACAAGGCCATCATGGCACCTCGATGCCGACTTGCGGCTTCCGCCGCAGCCCCGGGATGGGGAGGTCCCGTCCATTCGATCACCCCCGGTCGAGTTACGATCGGTCCGCGTGATCGATGGTGACGCGCGTACGCCCGCGCAACGCCAGCATGCCCCTGCTCCCTTACACACCATGCCGTAGAGCTCGCTGGCGTTGGGCGTGACACCATAGCGGAAGAACAGCAGCGTTCAGGATGGCTCGACGAGGGAAGCGCTGGGAGATGCCACGTGCTGCTATTTCGAGTGCAGGATGACGGTTCCCTCGGAAATCGTCGGCGCGCTTGTGCCCGTGCCGGCTGCGTTCCCGGCGATCCAGTCCTTCGCCTTCTTGACGCTCTCATCCACGCCCGCCTTGTCATTGCAGGTCGTGACAGAAAAGCCGCCATCGGCGGTCCGCGCAAGCGTGTAGCTGACAAAACCCTGGACCGAACGCATCAGGGATTCGATTTCCGGTGTCCGCTTTTCCAGCAGATCGAACAGCTCCCTGGCGCCGCTTCCGGAATAGGCTCTGATAACAGTGTGCATGATCCGTCCCTCCATTGAATGGCCCCGGATTTCGCGCAGTCGCGCAGAGAAAGGTGTGATTGCACCAGTCTAGTTGCGATGYGGGAAAAGTCCACGATGACCCCGATTCGGATCCGCCAGTGACCCCCGGTTGGCGGTATCGCTCATGGCCGGCTTTACCAGTTGGCTGAGCGTGTGTTCGTCGTCCACCACGGCTACCTCGGGGCAAGTGTCGTCTCCATATGCTCTCTCGTTTTCCGTGTTTCTGGCATTGCAACAAGCGCCTCGCCACTTTCCCGCCGTCAAACCCAGTAGGTACTGCGAGCATCGCCGGGTGGCCGGCCTCGGGCAGACTATTTGCCAGGACCTCTCTTTAGCAAGCCATAGGCTTCGCCCCCCCCAGGCGGCCGACGCCAAAGGAAACCCCCGCTGGCTTGCCCATGATCGGCTTGCGGAGAATGGTTAGGTGAGCAGACGACGGTGAGCAAAAGCGGCGCGATCATGACGGACTGTTTCCTCCACCAAGGCGGACACAGAGCGCGCTCTCGATCATCACGCGCGTCCAATCAGTTGAGCGCTCCCACCTGCGGCGCAGCCCAGAGCCCGGCGGCGGCTACCTTGACTGCGGTGTGCGCCGCGGTGCGGCAGGCATGGTCCAACACAACATGCACCCCTCCTCTCGGCCAGAGACATCTCCCCGGCCTCGCCGAAGGCCATTTTGAACACAATCCCCGGTAATTTTCGGCCCATGGGCCTCATCTACCGCAGCCTCGTTCGCACGACCGACCGGTTCGTCTTTGCCAGCCACCAGCACGGGCGGTAATGCTCCTTGGCAGGCAAGTCCAGAGCATTATTTTACAATCGTGAAATAATCGACATGCCGGACTGGCGTGTGGAACGCCGCCCCAGGGAGCAACGCATAATCTTTACGAGTCGCCCGCAGTCAAAGCCAGACGTCAAACCCGGCAACACGACCCTTGAATGGGACACCCTTTCGCACTAAGTTGGAAACATCCGCCCCTGCGAAGTCAGGCCGGAATGTGCAATCGGAGACAATAATGACAACCCCGATTTCTGTCGTGAAAGCAGCCTATGAGGCGTATGGCCGTGGCGACGTCAATGCCATCCTCGATCTGGTGGCCGACCAGGTCGACTGGAAGATGGTAGGGCCACCGCAGATTCCCTACACCGGGCAACGTACCAACAAAGCCGAAGTCGCCAGCTTCTTCGCACAGCTCGCACAGGCGGACGACACAGAAATTTTCGAGCCGCGGGAGTTTATCGAGTCAGGCGAGCATGTGGTTGTACTCGGCTTCTTACGTGGGACCGCGCGTCCCGAAGGCAAGTTGGTTGAAACCGAATGGCTGCACATCTTTACGGTCGTCGACGGCAAGATTCGACGCTGGAAGGGCTTTGCCGATACGGCGATCCGCTTTCTATAAGGTAAGACCGGCAATTTTCCACCCATCGGATTCCAACGTGAGATCGCATTCGGCTTTGCCATTTGCCCTATGGCGCTATTCTGCCGGCGCGCCTACAACAGAAGGACCATCCCATAGGACCAACCATGCCACCGCGCGCGCCGGCGCCGAAGCTGGCCGACCTCTCCCCCATGTAGCTATCGGAGCGGAAAACCGTTCCGCGCGGCGACGGCTGCCATTTCGAGATCGAGTAATACGTACCCCACGTTGCCTTTCTCCCTGCGCTGCCGTCCCGTGGTGGTGGCCATTGCGTTTGACGACGAGGGGCGTTGCGATTGTGAGGACGCGATGAGTGCCGTCATTCTTGAATCCGTGCTGACCTGCCCGCACTGCGGCTTTGCCAAGCAGGAAACCATGCCCACGGACGCCTGTCAGTTCAGTCGCAGTGCTGGAAAGCTTGATTATGCCTTGCCGCCGTGCCACGACTTCGTGCTTTGAAGGGACTGGTAAGCGCCCAGCAGCCCAGTCCGGGACCAGCCGCGGCCGCGCAGGCGTCGGTACCGGCGGGCGGTCTTTATTCCTCTTCCAGAAGCGCCGCCCGGCCGGCCGGCGCATTGCGCTCGGCCCGGTAAGCCTGCCGCCTGAACCTCGGCGGCTCTGACCGGTCCCACACCCTCCTGCCCCGCCTGTGCTATGTCCGACACCTTGATCCATCGTTCCGGCGGAAGGTCTACCTGAGGGTTGGCCGCAATCTGGCGCGGTCTCCGCGCAGTGCCCCCTCCGCCCTATGGCTGGCGCCGGTCTTACCCGCCTTCGCCTTCAGCGAGGGGGCGGCAAGCCCCAATCAATCGCCAATCCGCTGTCCGATGCACCGTTCGAACACCGCTTCCAGCGGGCGATAGTCGCACACGACCGCCGCGACATTGGCGTCGATCCACTCGGACGCTTCGACGGCCCACCAACTGATTTCGAAGCCGACATTGACGATGATGTGCTCGAACAGGATGCGCTGGGCGCGCCCGTTCCCTTCCCGGAAGGGGTGGATCATGTTGAGGTCACCGAAATGCTCAGCCATGGCGCAGACCAGTTGAGGGCGTTCCCAATCCTCGAACCATGCTTGCTGCGCCATGGCACGGAAGATCTTGTCGGCCTCCGGCTCGATGCGGCTGACGTTGCAGAAGCGTGTGCTTCCCTTCGAGATGTCGATGGTGCGAAGATCGCCCGCCCAGTCGTAGACATCGAGAAACAGCGTGTGGTGGATATGCTTCAGGTAGGCCAGATCGTAGGGGGGAAGCGAAAAATCGATCTGGCTGGCGGCAATCTCGGAGAGATCACGCTCGGCTTGCGCAAGCAGCGCATCGTCCTGGATGTCCAGCCGGTTACGCAGCATGTGCGTCTCCGGGTAGCAGTACGATCCTGGCCGGTGCCGTACTTGTCCAAGGTCAAGCTGGTTTGCGATAGGTCTGCAGGACGGCTTCACGCGAGGGCAGCTTGCGCTTTGACTCAGCTGGCGTGACGTCATAGCCCTCAAGACGCAGGCTTGCCGCATAGTTGGAACGGCGCGTCTTGGCGCAGTAGGCTAGCTTGGCTTGCAGGTCGGGTTTCTTCACGGGAAACAGCTCGTTTGCAATTTGCAGATGACGGGTTCCACTATAGCGGACCGCATACGAACGCGTACCAATCCTCACCCACTGGGTAGTGGCGCATTCCGCGCCGCTCGCTAACCGTTCGATTTCAGATCGGAACTCCCCCTTCACGGCGCGCCCTGTGACTCCCGCGATGGGCACCCGGAAATGTTCCACGGTCTGCCCGGCGTGGATCGCCCGCTGCAGCCAGTCCGGCATGGCGCCGCAGCCGTCCCAGCCCTGCATGCGGATCCAAGGCAATTGCTTCGGCGCGCTCGATTTCAATCGACATGGCGTAGGTGAATAGATTTGGGACGGCGCCGGGTCCCACGTGGTGCCGTCTGACGGCAGCGTTGGATTTCGGGGTTGTTCTAGGTGATGGCTGCAGTGGGAATCCGCGCCGGCGGGAGGACGTGGCCGCCCTCATTGCTTAAATTTTAGTCAAACCCGCTGATGCCGTCGGCACTCGGCCCCGCGCGGCTTGTCCACAGGCTTGTCCCTGCGTGCGGTGGATAAATTCCATCCGACACCTCCCGTCCCCCTCAGGCCGGCCCGGGCTTGAACTTGGTGCGTGTCGTCGGCGCCCGGCGCCTGGCGGTCGCCAAGTGGCGCGTCGCATTGGCTTCCGCTTGCGCGCGCTCGGCCTGCAACTGCGCCCGCTCCTCGGCGCCGGCCACAGCGGCGTCTTGCGCCCTCGCCTGCACCGCCGCCAGCTCAGCGCGCAGGTCCGCGAGCGCCTGCTCGCCCTTCTGACGCAGCGTGCGCTCCTGGTCGATCTCGCGCAGCGCGCGGCGTTCGGTGGCACTGGTCCGCTCCTGCGCGACGGCCACCTGCTCGCGGGTGTGCTCCAGCTCCGTCGAAAATTGGGTACGCAACTCTCCCAATTGCCGCTCCAGTGCCTCGATCTGCCGCTGCCCCGCCTCCAGACGTGCCCGCGCGGCGGCGTGGGCCTGGCGCTCGGCGTCCAGTTCCCCCTGCAGCGCCGCGCGTGCGCTCTGCTCCGCGTCGAGCCCGGCCTGCGTGGCGGCGGTTTCCTGCTCGGCCACCACCACCGCGGCCCGCGCCTGGTCGCGCTGCGCCTCCGCCTCGCTCGCCTGCAGCCGCGCTTCGGCCCGCAAGGCGGCCAGCTCGCCGGTGGCCGCCTCGTTGGCGGCCTGCCAGATCGATTGCACAGCATTGGCGACGATCGCCTTGAGGAGGGTCGGCCGGGATTCGCAGATATGTGAAGCGTCACAATGGCGAATATCTTAAGCTTCAGATATTTGCGAATTCCGGCCATCCCTCTTATCCGCCTCCGTCGTCCACGTGGCGGCGGGGGTTTTTCCATCTTGCGCCTGCCGAGAGCTCAGCCCACAGCGGTCTCTAGCGCCGCTTCGTATTGCCCCAGGCAAGCCATGCCATTCATCCGTGAGCGCTGCAGTAGCGTCCGTTGCGCTAGCGGCCTCGCCGTGCCAGGCCAGCAGGGGCGGCTCCTGCAAGGCGCGCCCGTAGGAGAAGGCCAGCCGCCAAGGCAGCGGGGCGAGCCGGTTCATGGCATCGAAATTGGCGGTGGCCTCAGTGGGCGTTTGGCCGCCGGACAGGAAGAAGACGCCCGGCACCGCCGCCTGCACCGTGCGCTTGAGCACCTGCACAGTCTCCGCGGCAACCTCAGCCGGTGCGGCGTGCCTGGTCTCCTTGCCGGGGAGCACCATGCTGGGCTTCAGCAGCATGTGTTCGAGCACCACCGCATGCCGGTGCAAGGCGTGAAAGACTTCGTGCAGCACGTCTCGGTGACCTCGGCGCAACGCGCCATGCAGTGCGCGCCATCCATCGGCACCTCGGGTTCGACGATGGGCACCACGCCCGTCTCCACGCTCCCGGCGACGAGATCACCGAGGGCCTCGACGGGCTGGCCAAGCGCCTTGCCGGTTATCGCCAGCAGGGCGCACGCTTTGCCAAGTGGCGCGCGGTGTACAACGTGTCCGACAAACTGCCTGGCTGGCGCGCCATCCAGGCCAATGCGGAGGCGCTGGCATGCTATGCAGCGATCTGCGGGCGCCGCACGTGGCACCGGCCCTCGAATAGGCGAGGCACGGAACAAATCTTCATTGCTGCTCTACAAACGCCCGCCGATCCAGGCGGCGAGAAGGTTGCGGATACACCGTGACGACTTCAAACGAGGAGGCGACAAAGATGGGCGCAGAAGTGGTGACTCCGGGGGACGCTGCGTGAGATCTGACACCAGAATCAATTGCGCACGGGTACGATGCTGAACCGGGAGACCCCCCTGGGTTGCAGCCATCTCGGCCGCCAGTCCCGCCGGCGATAGCGCGCGCGCCTTGTCCGGTGCGACCAGGCAGGGGACCATGCGGTTCAATGAACTGAAGCGGAAGATCGGCGGCATCTCGCAGCGAATGCTGACGCTGACTTTGCGGGGATTGGAACGAGACAGACTGGTTACGCGAACCGTATACGCCACGATTCCGCCGCGCGTTGATTACGCGCTGACCTCTCTCGGGCATTCGCTAAGGACCCCTGTGGAAGCCCTTGGCCTATGGGCCATCGCGCATCTCCCGGCCATTGAACAGGCGAGGCAGGCGTTCGACCTCAGTTGCAAGAGGAACTCTGAGTTTGAGCAGCCTTATTGACATCCTCCCCCTCACGTCCTGACCGTGGTAGGCGCGAGGCACTATTTTCTAACCCACTGCCCGTCAGAAGTTTTCACGTAAGCCCCCGGCGCCGCTTTATCTATGGCTTTCTGCCCAGCCAGGACGGCTACTTGATCCAGAGTGGCGCCATTCTTCTTAGCAATCGCCTCGTAGGCGGCGCGACGTTGGGCATTGATATCGGCGGCAAGCTTTACGGCGTCCGGGGYTGGGTTGACCACCCCTAGAAAACCATTGGGTTGTTCGCCGACCAGCCCTTGTGACTTGGCGCTGTCCAAGTCAAGCGCCAGAGCCAATGTACTGCAGGCCAGTAAGAGCACCGCTATCAGTCGTGCCGTGGTTTTCATTAACCGCTCCTAAAACAATTTGCTGTCTTCGGTAAGTTTATCAACATCCTTTTCCACCTTGAGGCGGATCTCGTGATCGATCTTCACATTGAGATTGATGGTGATTGGATCTTTGGGTGCCTCCAATGCGATCCGTGGAGTACAGGCTGCCAGTGGCAGTAAAGCCCCGAGCCAAAAGATTTTCATGATGAGTCCTTCGCACAATGTCAGCGTGAGCCTTCCGCCGGTTTTCGCTCCAATGCCCGTCGGGATAGTTCATCAGCAATACGCAAGCTGCGTAATAGTTCCAGCACATTTTCCTGGTGCGTGTAGTTTAGTACTATCGGCTGGTTATCTTGCAGTGGGTTCTGGCCCTTGATGGTCACGGCAGCATCCAGCCAGCCATCCGGTTTCATATTCACGCGCGCCTGAAAATCATGGATTGCCACGTTACTCAGCGTATCCAGCGCAAACTGGGCCGCACGGTTGGACTGGCCCATGGCGGTGACGCCCGCGGATGGCGAAACCTTAAGCGATAGCAGGCCTTCATTGCGCATGATCCCTCCTTGCAAGGCCAGAGAATCCTTCATCAACTGCAGTGGCAAAACCCCGCCCACGCGGCCCACGAGCTGAACTGTCGGGTTCGGGTCGTTCTGCAGGGCGGCTACCTCCGCGAGGTCGATGCGGCTCACGGTCACGGGCTGAAACTGCGGGGAGGGCCATTGCAGGGCAGGGGCGCGCAAGTTGCCGCCCAGTACTTCGGCGTAAACGTCCGTCAGGCTCCAGGTGGCCAGGTCCGATTGCATCGTCATGTGCACGTTGCGTACCGGGGTGCCCACATCTAACTCGGCCAGCATGATCGGCCCAATGCTGGCGAGAGTCAGCCCGTCTTGCCGCCATTCGACATGCACGGTCCCATCGCCGCCTGCCGCCAGAATGCCTCCCCAGTCCAACGCGAGCCCGGACGCGGTAATATCCCCTCGCAACTGCCAGTGATCCTGCCACTCCCAGCGGCCTTGGCCTTTGAGTTGCCCATTCTGGAAGGTGACGCCAAAGCTGCGGCTCATGCCAGTGGACAGGGGGGTCGTTATCTGCACCGTGCCTTGCGCACCTGTTTTCCTTCCATAACTAGTCAGCAATGCGGTCAGAGCCAACTCCGACTGCCAGGCGGGCACGCGCAGCTTGGCGTTGCCCTGCCGGCCTTCGACAGCCAACTGTCCGTCGATGCCCGGCAATGCACCGCGCGTTGTCACCGCTCCACCGGCCTTGATCTGCAAGTCACCGAATATCCCCTGTGGGCTAAGGCGTAATGGGGTCGTAGCGATAATCGTTATTGGCTTGATCAGCGTGGTTCCGATCAGCCCCTCACTTATCGTGGCGCGGCTGCCAGCGCCTAGAAACCACTGGTCGCCTTTGCCATACCAAGGCGCAACCAGCGTCAGGGTTCCGCCCTTCATATATAACGGAGGCCGAGAGCTGCACTCGACCGAGCCTTTCCAGTTTCCCAGTGTATAGCTGGCGTTGAGCACTCCCGCGATGGGTTGGTTGCCATAGTGACCATTGAACTTCGCCTGTGTCGCCCAGCGCGGCGCGTGAAAGTCGGCTACTGGCAAATGCAGCGCCAGCAGGAGGCTTGGCCCCTTGACAGTCAGGCTGGCCGGCTCGCCCGTGAGGCCTGCGGCATCGATACGCCCCTGCCAAGACCCAGTCAGGTCATGGCCGGCCGCTTTGCCGGCCAGCTCAAGCCGCCCTTGCCAGYCCCACTGGACTTGCTGCCAGGACAATAAGCTGTCGACGGTTCTAACGCTGAAGTCTCGATATCGAAGGTCGGCAGAGACGGTACTCTTGCCGACTAGTGCCAGCGGCAGAACCACCGGACGAGGCCAGCTCAGGCGCAGTTCGTCTGGGAGCCGTATCGCCGCAGGCAACACCGCCAGTTCCTGCTGATTCCAGCGTAGCGGCACCGTACCGGCCAGCTTGGGTCCGTCCAGCGTCAACATGCCCTGGCCGCGTGCCACGCCGCCGCCCTCCGTATTCAGGTTTAGCTGCACTGTACCTTGCGGGCCTGTCGCCCGCAGGTCCAGGCTCAAGGCATTCACCCCGTCCAAGTTCCCGCTGGCCTGGAGCCCTTGCCGAGCGTCCAGGCTCCAGCCGCCCCCGATCGCAACCGGTGCCCCCAGCACCGCGTTCAACTGCCATTGCTTGGCAGCGAGGCTGGCCTCAATGGTCGTATCTGTCCGTTCCGACTGCCCCCTATAACCCAATTGTTGCCCCTGCGCCTGCAAAGTGCCGTCCAGCCGATTGGCCTGCCACAATCCATTGCTCATGAAGGTCAGCCCGCCCAGGAGCTCGGGGGCAATGTCAGCCGCCTGAACTTGCCCTTGCGCGGTCCAACGCCCGGAAATGCGGTCATAGGCAGCGGCCGCTATGCTGCGCCGATACGATGCCTGTACTTGCCAGCGCTGCTCGCGCTGGCGAATGACCACCGCTAGGGGCGGCAAGCCGGGAATGGAGAAGGCGTCGATTGAGAGATCGAAGGGCGGCATCCAGGGGGGTGGAATCAGCTCTTCCGCACCTGCTGTTTCGCATTTGGGCAGGCTCATGCTGGTCATGGTGATCGTCACCGGGCGCCAGCCGGTGACCCGCAATCGTTCGCCAAGTGCGCTGACACAGCCATTTTTCAGTCTTTGCCACTGCGCCAGTTCCAGTCCGCCCTGCCAGTTGAGGCCCTGGGCACGCATACCGTATGCATAAGCTATGATCACCATCGCTAGTAGTATCCCTAGTGGCAGCAGGGCTAGCAGAATCAGCCAACGATAGTAGCGACGCACAAACGCAAGACGAGAGCTCATCCTCATTTACCGGTCATCCTACCTATGGTTCGCAAGGGGGGGCGGCCTCCAGTCGCAAGTATGCCGCATCCCGCTCGTCATCCGATTTTGGCCGGGCGCCTGCTCCCATGCCGCTCCGCACTGACGACCCACCCTCAATCGTTCACGAGTGTTTGCGCGCCCGCTTGGATATCTTGAGCGCCCAGATTCGCATCTCCAGCTCATCGGCCTGAGCGAACCCGCACTGGGAGGAGAGAACCTTGGCATAGCCAGGAGAGTCGAGCCAGCGATTTCCCGCAGTCCATCATCCTGGCGGTCGCGCGCCTCCTCAAATGCGTACCAGATCGACACTGCGGCCGCCACGAGCCCGATGACGAAGTGCCGGCCTCTAGGTATGCACAAGTAGCTCACCAGTGTTCCTGCTTGGCGAGGCCTCGTGGATTGGGGCCTTCCTGCAAACTTAGCAGGCAATGGTATGAAAATCCAAGCGCCGCGTGCAGCACCAACGCCACCACGACACTACTGTCCTTGCCACCGCTGTAGGCAATGACCACCGGATGCGCAGCTTGCAACAGGCGAAGGATCGCACCTAAAGCACGGTCTATCTTCCGCTCATTGGATCGAACGCGCCCTGTGGAAACAGCTAAATGGTCTGACACATGGTAGAGACCCCTCGTAGGAAAGAAAATGGCGCTCCCGAGGGAGCGCCGAAGGTTAAGAATGGCCGGGGGCTGGGGTCAGCCGAGTGCGGCCGAGACGATGGAACTGCCAATGGCATAGACGACGGGTCACCGCATCGGCTCCTTGCTTCCCGGCTGCGTGTGATGGTCACAAGCGGCCAGCACGCGCAGGACGAGGTAGAGCAGGAAAAGAGATTTCACGAGTTTCATGGGATGCCCTGTACGGGGGACAGGGCAGCCCCGATGGGGCGTGCCCCATCGGGTTAAAGACAAAAACTAGGCAGCGAGCGCCACCAGGTCAATCACTGCGTCGGCCTCATCAACCGACTCAGGCGTGTGGGAAATGAAGAATTCCCGCTCATAGCCGCCCTGACGGAGCACCTCGCGCTTCATTTGCATGAAGGCGCGTTTGCGCTCCGGGTCGAGCGGGCCGTCGGCCTCATCTGTGAACAGCGTCTGGAAGGGCTGACCCGAGTCCTGCGCCCGGTAGAGCGCAATACCACGGGTCAAACACTCATTGATCCAGATCTTTTGCCCGCCAGACAGCAAAGCGAAGTTCTTCACGCTGTCCCGGTCGGCGTCATTCACCTCGATCTCGAAGCCCTCACGCTTCTCGCCATTGGCCAGCGTCGTCTGCGTCTGAGTCGCGATGGTGAATCGCGCTCCATAGCAGGCGAGCAACAGGTCGTTGACGATCCGCGTGAGCGCCGGACCGGCGTCGTCGATGGACAGCGCGATCACGCCGTCGTTGCCGAGCGCCTTCGCCAGCAGCTTCCACTGCGCGATTTCGTCGGAGAGCCGATCGGCCTTGCCCTGTACCGCAGGCTGGCCGGACAGCACCAACTCCAAGCGTTCGCGCTCGGTCGCAAGACCGGTTTGCTGGCGAATCAATGCCTCGATCCGGGCATCCAGCGCAACCACTGCCTCGCGGCTCTGTCGCAGACGGGTGTCCAAGGCGGCGATGAGGCCGGTGACGTCCTCAGTTGCCAGCCCGGACAACTCGCGCTGCACCACCGACAACTGCGACTCGGCTTCGGCAACGTCCCGGTCATACCGGGCCGTGCTGGTGGCTTCCTCGTCAGGCAGAGCGGTCGCGTCGCGTTGTGCCTGCGCCAACCCTTCCTGCGCCACATCCAACATCGGCTTCTTGGCCGCGAGGGCGGTCAACCGTTGCAACTCCTGCTGATCGCGTGCCAGTGCCGTCTGCAAGGCCGCCAGGGCGGCGCGTTGGGCTGGCAACTCACCCAGGGCTTCCGCCATCGGCTTCATCGACTGCTGCTTCGCCTGGTAGCTGGCCCGCAGATCCTTCACGAGGATGACCTGCTCGGCCAGCTTGCCCTTGGCGTCACGCGCCTGCGCGAGCAACGGGCACGTGCTGTGCATGGGATCGGCCCGGCATGGCACCGTCTCAATGACATCGGCCTGGCCCTTCAACGAGGTGGCGAACTGGGCGGCGGACCTTCCGCGCGCTTCTAGTCCCTGCAACTCGGTCGCGAGCGCGGCATGCTGCGCCTGCTGTGCGTCCAAGCTGCTGACCGCCTGCTGTAGCGTGGCAAACTCGCCCTGCTTCTGGCCGATGATCATTTGCAAGGCGTCGCGCTGCTCGGCGGCCGCGAGGATGGCCGGCCCTTCGGCCAACATCAGCTTGCGGCCGGCGATCAGCTGCTCCAACTCCCGGCGCCTCGTGGCGGCGCGGGTGGCCGCAACACGCTGGTCAGCATCCAACTGCCGCCGGCGCGCTCCCAGCTCGGTTTCCCGTTGCCTGAGTTCGCGCAGACGCGCTTCGGTAGCCGCGCTTGCGCTTTGCTTGGCCGCCAGTGTCGCGCGCTCCTGCAGGAGCTTCGCGCCATCGGCAGTCTTCGCATCGCGGTCGCTACGCGCCCCGGTCAGCCGTGGGAGTGATTCGTGCCGAGGAAACGGTAATACCAGATGATGGCAGCACCGAAGCTGACGAGCGCAGGCTGTTCTACGTAGCACTCACACGCGCCAAGGACTGGCTTTATGTAAGCACTGCAAAGAAGAACCCAACTTCACGATTTGTGATCGAGGCCGACTTGGCCTAGCAAGGGCATGGGATACTAGGCATACCGGYGGTTGATTTGGAGCCGCCACAACCGTTCGGAGCCCGTTTGGATAATTCAAGGATGGGCGACTTTGCGTTACAGCACCGCCCATTGCGATATAGACCATGGCCTCGGACACATCAGGACGCCGCTCGTAGTCCCTGACAAGGCGACGCCAGCGAATCATCCAACCGAAGATACGTTCCACCACCCACCGCGAAGCCTACCTGATACTCGTGACGGCGCACCACCTGTACGACGAAATCGAGCGTCGCAGCCTTAGCTATCAAAGTGCGACGATCGTACGCACCATCTACAAACAGATGCTTCAGTCCCGGCCAGCGCTTCTTTAGCGCCTCCAGAACCGCCAATGCCCCGGTACTATCGGCGATGTCCGCAGTCAGGTTCACCATCAGAAACCGGCCATTCGTATCCACGGCAATATGCCGCTTGCGCCCGACGATCTTCTTTCCCGCGTCATAGCAGCGCTCTTTTGCCGCCGGCGCTTTCACCGATCGGCTAGCGTGCCTGTATCTGCTGGGGTCGCGCCAGGGACTCTTGACGCGGCTATCACTTCTGCCCGAGAGCCTGCCACCTTTGGCCCTTTGACATGCCGCAGACCGAAGGCGCGCCATACCAATTGATTGAAACGGCAGACTCCGCGAAAACTTGGATTACAAACAGGCATGCGGTGTTAAACCTGTCCGCTCAAGATGTACGAAAGGATGTCGTCCGATGACGGCTCTCCCCAAGTGCGAGCAGCAAGCCAGCGAAAGAAGCTGGACTGCGCAAGTTTGGTGGGCTTCTTTGAAGTGACAAGCCGTAGATCCGCGGCGGCGCATTGCTCGTTGTACTCGGTGATCAGCGAGGCCTGTTCCTCGGCCGACAGTTCCAGGAAATACCGCTGTGCGTCGGGAAGACGCGCAGCAATATACTGATCCTTCGCTTCGGCGGGAGTTCTGGCACTTGCTGTCTTGGAGGCCCGTGCCTCACCACGCTTTTCCTCGCCTATCTCAGCGCCCTTGCCCCAATCCTCAGTCAGCGATTTGCGGAAGTAGGCGGCCACGTTATCCACGGCAGGAGAGTTCTTCTTTGCGACCCGAGCGCGCGTGTACGCGACCGCTTGCTTGACTCGGTCCGCCCCATAGGTGCGAACCATCTTCTTTGCCTCGGTGAGAGGTACTCCAAGCTTTACTACTGCCTGGACCAGGTCAGAGTGCTGCTGCTCCTCCTGGGACGTGGGTTCCTTGCGGTTGATCTTGAACTGCAAATCAGTCACTGACCTGCCGTTCTTGTGTTCGATGAGCTCGATCAGATGATCTGAGACGGTGTTGATCTCTGAGATACACGGATTGAGCACAGCACGCTTGAAGATCTTATATTCCTTGTACTTTGTCTCGCTCTCCTCTCGACCCAGGATCAGATTGCGAAAAACGGGCAATGGAATACGAGCAGTGACCCCTACTCTCTCATAGCGAACTGTGTTCTCCCAGAGAGCTAGCGAGTGAGCACGACGAAACAGCTTTGCGATGCGCATGTCGATCATGGCGAATCGCTCCGGGTTGAGCAGTTCCTCCGAGATCTGAGGCGCAAAGGAATAGGAAAGCTGAGAGCCGGTGATCTTTGCACCGGCCACCAGCGTCGAACCGGTCCAGGTCGCAGTCCCATCGCTGTTCAGTTGGTCCCAGTCCACAACCGTGCGCATCAGGGATTTGGCAGTCTCCTTGATGTAGCCTGTGTCCTTAGTGGTCAAGCCGAGACCAGCCATCATCTCCGGAATCGAGATCTGGAAGATGTTGGGCGCATCGCTCTTCGAAAGCCTATGCTCGATCGCGTTTTTGATAAGAGCGTTGAAGAGGCGCCGCTGCTGAAGAGTGAGAGCCCCTCCGACGGGCGAGAGATGAATTGCCTGGACAGCCTTCTTGAATGGCTCTGGCACTTCGGGTTGCTGGAACAGGGCGATCTGCGCGCCCTTCTGACCCGCGGCTGGTTTCGTCATAGGAAAGGGTTGACGGTGAATTGGTGAAATCTTAGTTGCCATTCGTTCACCTATCAAGGCTTTGTGCTCCGGGGCTGCTCGAATGGGCGGAGCACAAAGAACGAGAGGCTTCCTTGCGTTTGAAATCTGGCACTTACAAGCGGTTTCTCATCCCCTGCCTAAGTTGCTTCATCCCCAAAACACTTCACCTAAGGCCTGAAAGGCACCCAAATTCATTCACCTTTTGGGGAGGCAGGGGCAATCTGCTGGGCTCCCTGGTGCGCGCGGCTCGAAAGGTGAAGGTTTTTGGGTAGCTTTTGAATTTAGCGCGTTCACAAAGCGGCCTTTACTGCACTCACAAGGCAGTTCTCAAGTCCTGATGCTCCTCATCACAAATTTAGTGATGCATACGCAACTATTCTGATGCTGACTTGCTCTCGGTCCCCAAAAACCTTCACCCTCATCTACCCCAAATTCATTCACCAATGATCTATCTTTGTGGGATGAATGAGAGTGACCACTTACAAAGTGCCGCCTCAAAGGCTTTCACCTTCAAAGCCCCCAAATTACTTCACCTATGGCTCGGCCCTTGGGCATTGGTCCAAATGCGAGCATCGCACCGCCTCAAAACCCTTCACCTTAGGGTCACCCTAAATCCTTTCACCCTTCACAACCGCCACCTAGCACCGGCCCCAGATTGGTAACGCCACCCCCCAAATTCGTTCACCCTGGCATATCCCCAATACAGTTCACCCTCGAGCCATTGGAGATGGTGATCCGGTTTCCCCTCAATACACTTCACCAATTCCCCAAATCCACAGCCTTCCCAACCCAATCAGTTTCACCTGTCCCCCAAATCCACAACCCCTTGGCCCCAACAGAGTTCACCCAATCCCTAAGAGATTTCACCTATCTACCCTGCAGCCCTTTACTGGCGCGGTTCTTGAGGCGCTAAAGGTTTACTTAAAGGTTTACAGTGTTTACTAAAGCACTTAAACAAGGTTAGCCAGGATGAGATGTTTTCCTGAAGCTAGCCACTCGCCCAAAGGCCGTTCCAAGGTGCTCATTGAAGCTTCACCCTTCCTATTGGTCAGCAACCTTTGATCTCAGATCGCATGTCAGTATTTCCCTTATACCAAGGACTTTGTCCCTTAAAACTGACCGGTCGTGTCGCTGCTGTGGTTACGGAGGTGACGTAAACTGCTTGCGGTTTACCTAGTTGACAGCTATTCTACGGCCAACCTCCGAATCGAGGAAAACCGTCTACTTTTAGCATTTTGGGTTGTTTCTAGGAAACCTTCAAATCTATGGCAAGAACCAGCCTACTTAAAGCGGAGTTCCCGCGTCCGGACAATACAGGTGACGAGGCGCTTACCATTGATGGGCTGGCCGAAGTCGCTGCCCAGGCGAATGACGTATTCAGTCAAATCCGTGATGCAATGCTAGAGCCCTATCCTAGGAAAATAGCCCCGACGTTTACGAGCACGCAAATCGCTAGCATGTGCGGGATAGACAAGGCGCGTTTTCACTACCTGGCGTCAAAGGGCGGCTTGCCTTCAGGGACATCGCAAGGAAACGGTCGGACCAAAGTCTTCACCCTGGAAGACACCATTACGTGGGCGAAATCGGCGGCTGGCCGCATGTCGCGTCCAGATGGTGCGCGGGGCCGCGTGATCACGGTTGGCAACTTCAAAGGTGGCGTGGCAAAGACCACGACAGCAGTCTGTCTGGCCCAGGCGTTAACTCTGCTCGGACGCAAGGTGCTAATCGTGGATTGCGATCCGCAAGGTACAACCACACAGCTTTGCGGCTGGGCGCCAGACGCGGAAATCGACGAAAGCCAGACGTTACTTCCGCTTATTTACGGCGACCAGTCCACATTGAACTATGCGGTCCAATCGACATACTGGCATAACCTGGACCTCATCCCAGCATCTTCAGCATTGTTTGATGCCGAGTTCGAAATCCCGTCGAAAGTCCTCTCGCAATCTGGTTTCGAGTTTTGGGACATTTTGAGGAAGGGGCTCTTGCCGCTTTCCGAAAAATACGATGTGATCGTGATAGACACTCCCCCTGCCCTTAGCTACATCACTATTAACGCGTTGATCGCCTCGGATGGCATTTTGATGCCTTGCCCGCCCGATGGACTTGACTTCGCCAGCTCTACGCAGTTCTGGCATTTGTTCTCCGATATTGCGAAAAAGCTGCCAGGTCTGCTCGAGTCGAAGCGCTTCGACTTCATCAATATTGTCCTGACCAAGGTCAAGGCGGATGCCGTATCCAAAGTCGTCCGCGAGTGGATGGTTAAGGCTTACGGCTCACGCGTTCTGGATATCGAGATACCCGAGTCATCGGTACCGAAAGGGGCATCGGCACAACTGTCCACAGTTTATGACCTCTCCAAACCGGACGGAAGCGTCGAAGCCTACCAGCGCTTCCGCGAGCCGCTTGATCGGCTAGCGCTGCACGTCGACGATAAGCTCACAAGGGCTTGGAAAATTAAGGAATAAGTAATGGGTATCGGCGATAGATTGCTAGCGAAGACTGCGAACGTCACTGTCAAACCGGGGGCCAGTCCTACACCTGCAGGCGCGGCACCAAAGACTTCACCTGGTCGCATGCTGGCAGTCCAGTCAGCGGTCGCTGCTGCGGAGAAACGGGCAGCCGACCTGGAGTCGAACCTCGGGAAGGCGGTCGACGTGTCTATAACGGAGGTGGTTGAGATACCAGGGCGCCGCCGGAAGCTAACCGCAGAGCAGTACTGTGAACTGAAAGAGAACCTGCGTGTCAACCCACTCGTGCACCCCGTGACCCTGTTTAGGCGACCAGATGGCACTCTTGAGTTGATCGCTGGCCACAATCGGTTCCACATCTTCAAAGAGTTGGGGCGAACGACAATTCCGGCGATCTTCTCCCACCTTGAGGGTACTGAGGAGCACGAGCTAGCAGCTTTCTACTCAAATCTGCTATCCCCTTCACTTCCCGATTTTGAGAAATTCGAGGGTTTTTATCGCCATCAGCAACAGACCGGCCGTAGCCAGCGGGACATCGCCGCTGGTGCTGGGATCAGCGAGGCGCAACTAACTAAGCTGTTCGCCTATGCGCGCCTTCCGGAGGAAGCGCTGCAAGCACTCCGAAATGCCCCGGATCGAGGATGTCTGGGCGCCAATGCCGCTTACGAATTAGCTGCAGTGATTGCGGAACGTCCCGAAAAGACCGACCTCGTTGTCGATGCCATACAGCGTTTGGCTACCGATGCCAAGTTCTCGCAAAAACAGGCTTTGGCTTTTGTGACCGCGGTGGCAAAATCCGCAAGGGAGCCGGGTCAAACTCGCACCATCAAGTTGGGCAAAAAACAGATATGCGTTGTGGGAAGCCGGAACGGCGTGATTGCCATCCGCTTTAAAGACGTGGCGGATGCGGCGAAATGGGAGGCCCGCTTGGTCGATTTCTTGGAGAAGGAGATTTCTCTGTCCAGAGATGCAAACTAACGCCCTTCGCGGCGGAAGAGAGTCCCATAAGATGATGGTGCGATAAGTTTCCCTTCTCGATTGAATACGAAAGGCCTGGATTTTCATCCAGGCCTTTCTCATTTTGCCTCACGATGCTTGCGCCCCGCACACCAAGGCCATTGCTTATCCGTCCCCTCCACTTCACCGACACGGGCGTGTATTAGGTGGCATCATCCGGTGCGCCATATCCGCCGTGACGTTCAGATACCACCGCCTCCTCGCCCCCCCATGAAGCGGGAGACGTCGAAAGACAGTGCCGGGCTGAAGGGACAAATAGAGGCTTGGTCCCAGACGCAACCAGAGTGCCAGCGCTTGGTGACGATTTCAGGGATTGGCATGCTCACGGCATCGGCGCTAGTCACCACTATCGGCGATGCACGCGACTTCCAATCGTGGCAGTAACTGTCGGCCTACCTCAGGCTGGTGCCGCGTCAGCATCGCACGGGGGCAAGGTGCGCCTCGGCGCGATCAGCTAACACGGTGCCGCTATCTACGCATGCTGCTAATCCACGGAGCCAGGGCAGTTCTGTTCCGGGCCAAGGACAAAGGCTTATGTTGTGAACAGCCGGCGTGCCGTCGCACTACCAACGTGACGGTAGTGGCTAGCCAACAAGGCGGCGCGAACTGCATGGGCCGTGCTGGTGGGCAATGAGCCGTTCGGGGCGGCAGGCTTGGTCTGCATTAGGCCGGATAGAAGTCTGCTTGAGCGCGCCCCGGTTTGCTGGGTCACGCGGTGCTCAGGGGGCAATGCTCGTCCATCTGGGCACGGAGGGATAGCGCGCAGGGCGGAGCCATCCTTGACTGGGGTCGATTGCTGTCGCGAATTACCTATGCGATGACATCAAACCTTCGAATACGAACCGATGCCCGATGGCGAGCAGCCGCTCGACATCCGCCGCTTCGCTGGATCGGTGCCGCTTCATGTAGCAAGGCACTGGCCTTGCAGATGATGAGGCGGTCAATGTTGTAAGGGAGGGACCCGCCAAGTTCGCCTGTGAAGTGAAAGGTGCAGTGATGCCGCCAGCAGCAGAAACCAACCGAAGTGGACTCAACGAGCGGCGTCATGCCGGCACTGGGCCGTAGGAGACGTCCTCCCCAATTCCGCGCAAACTGCGGCGGCCGACGGCTGAGGGCGGGGACGATTTCAACGCCGAGTTCTTAGTTGGCAAGGCCGTGGCCGTCCCAAAGCCGACCTTATGCCCAAGCAGAAATTGAGAAGTGGACAGTGCCGGACCCTCATTGTTGTGCTGCGCGCTAACCTGCTCACCTGTGTAGCCTCCGATGGGCCGCAAACGCTTCCTTGAAATGCCTGAGGCGTTGGGGCGATTTCGGCCCATTCAGATTCGTTCATGCAATGCGCTTGCGCGAGTTGGTTGCGCGAGATGCGTRATGCTAGGAAGTAGGGCGCTTGGCCCATTTTGTCGCATCTGGATTGGAGCGTCTGCCGCAGAAATGCGCTGGGGTCGTTGACGGTCAGCTGCCCCCTGCCGTCCCCTAGCCTCGATGATGACGCGCTCGTCGCCGCGATGGATGACGTCGACAGGCTTTCCGCGCGCCTCCACGCTGTTAGCGCGCAAGGTGCTCGAGTTGGACAGCCGTAAAGTTGATGTAGATGGCTTACCAAGACGTTTCTACTAGAAAGTCGTTTATAATCAATCACTTAAATTTATTTCCCGCTTGCTAGACAGTGGGGAGCAAGACGGCATCTATCTTGTTATTTTCTTAAGTCATTGATTTTTAAGTGTTTTCTAGTAGAAATTCATCGAGTGACCCGAATGCCATAGGGGAGGGTAGGCGGACGTCTATCGAAGGTAGGTTCAAGGCGGCGTGTAGCACCAGCGCGTTTTGCTGATCCGCCGTTTTGAGCGGCATGAAGCGCATGTGCGGCTGGCCTGCGGCCTCGTAGATCGCTTCGGCATCCAGCTTGTCGTTCTTCACGTGCTGACCGCCTTTGCGGTACGGCGCTGCGAACTGCGGCGCGATCAGGCGGACTTCATGGTCGAGCGCGTACAGCTTGCGTCACAGTAATGGGCTGCGTTGCACGCTTCCATCGCGACCAGGCAGGGCTGGAGGCTCGCAAACCGATCGAGAAGCGTCCGCCGTGAGAGCGCATTTCTTAATGCGATCCACGCCGTGTATCACGATCAGGTTCTTGGCTAGATCCACGCCTATACGAGCAATCTTGTCCATGGCCGTCCCCTGCTCAGATGGGTTACCCAACACCCACTATCTTGGCTCATCGCTATGCCACGAGATCGGGAAAGTCCTTGCCATCGAAGCGACTGAACAGATCCTCCCGTAGCGCCGTAGATCCTCTCATGAGAAACAAATGGAAACGGCGGGTTTTTAGGGCGTTGGGGTTGGGGCTGTTGGGGTGATTTGGAAGCCCAGCGTGGCAGCGCGGCGCTTGAGGGCCCCGCAGCCACGCAGGTCATGCGGGCGCAAAGCTGGCGGTAGAAGGCGCCGAGCGCCGAGTGGCTGCGCGACAGGCTCATGGCTGCCATTTTCAGTGCCTGCCGGGCGCGGTTAGCGGAGGGTCGGGTGCCGGAAGATAGCGTCTTGCCGCCACCGATCTTGGTGCCGGGGCACAGCCCCAGCCAGGAACAGAAGTGCTTGACGTTGGTAAAGCGGCTCAAGTCAGGCCCGATCTCCGATAGCACCGAGGTGACGGCCAACCCGTTGATGCGGGTCAGGTCCACGCCGGCCCAGCGCGCGAGCGCGGCACGCGCGTCGAACTGAGGGGCGCCCCTATGCGTTTCGTCAAGCACCCGGGGCAGATTTCGGCTGGTAGAAGGTGCCGTCGCGCAGCATGACGAACAACACGTCGTAGCGTCTTCTGGCAAGAGCGATGAGCGCCTGATTGTGGCGCTTTCCCTGCTGGACCTTGCGAGCGTAATAGCCCCTCGATATCCGATCTCGCAAGGCTGCAAAGGCTGAGAGGAACAGCGCTCTCTTGAGTACCTTGTTGCCCCGCCCGGACGGATGTTCGCCGCAGATAGACGAGCCTGAGCGGCGGGTGACCGGGGCGAGACCGGCGTAGGCGGCAAGATGCGCGGCCGAAGCGAAGGCTTTGTGTGCGACCTCAGTGAGGAGTCTGGCGGCGGTCCTGACGCCGACTCCAGGCATGCTGGTCAGGACCGGCCAAAGAGGGTGTGCATGTACCAGGCGCTCGACTTCGCTGGCGACCTCGTCGCGCTGTTTGCGTAAGGCGGCGAGTTGCTGGGCCAGACGCGGCATGACGGTGGTGGCTGCCTGCGTGCCGGGTGCGACCACAGCGTGATCACCGAGCGCCTGAACGATTTCGCCCGCAAGGCCTTTGCCCATACGCGGGGCGAGTTTGGTCAGGCGGTTGGCGAGCGTCTTCTCGCTGGTCGAGGCAAGCTCGGCGGGCGACGGGTAGCGCTCGAGCAGATCGAGCACGGCCGGATGGTCCAGGCGAGGCCCCAGAACCCGTTCCGATGCGGGATGTATCTGGGTGAGCAGGCCGCGAATGCGGTTAATGGTTTGGGTGATTTGGGCAGCCAGATCGTCGTCGAAACGGTACAGCACGGTGAGTCCAGCGAGTGGCTCGTCAGCGAGTCGAAGCGAGCGCAGCGTATGCGGCATCGATCGCGCGGCCTCGGCGATGATCGCGGCATCGCGGGCATCGGTCTTGGCTTCGCCCGCGTGCAGATCGGCGATGCGGCGCATGGCCGGACCCGGCAGATAGGCGACCAGGACGCCTTCGTCTCGGGCGGCTGCGACCGGCAGCGCGCAAATGGTGGCGGGTTGATCGACGACGAACAGGAGTTGGCCGTGCGCCTTGAGGTCGGTGATGAGGGCGCGCAGCTTGGCCTCATCGTTGGGCAGCGCTTTGTTGTACAGACGCTTTCCGGTCCGATCGAGCGCGACAGCGTCATGATGGCCTTTGCCTACATCAACGCCGACGAAGACATCGACGGAGTCATGTTGTTGGTTTTCTTGCATCGAAGTTTAGGCGGATTGAGCGGGTTGGCCTGCAACAACGGTGGCAAGTCTCGGCGTCCACGTTACGGACGGCCTCAGGATGTTCCGGCCGAGTCCCTAATAGCGATCACCAGTCACCCACCAGGCCCGGTGACAACACCCCCCGGATCATGGACGACTGGGGGCGAGATTCATGCTGGGCCTGGCTGGCCAAAGCCCCAATTATCGGGGCATGAAGATAGTAATGGGGTTCGGATGCATCTCATCGTCTTCCCGTGTGCACATGGCCATGTCCTGCTCCCGGCTGGTTGGTTGAGGGCAGCACCAGCGGAAGCATCAGAATCGACCCGATCTCTCAAACGGGATGCGGCTCGCGCCGCTCACTAATGTCACCGACGATTCTCGGACCATGCTATGTACCGGGCTCGCCACGCGGCGTCCGGTGACGTCGCTTGCGGGCACCAGTGATCTTTCGGTCATCGAGGGGTTGCCGCCTGTGTTATATCGCACCATCGGTCGCTGCAGTGGAGATACTGGAGTTTGATCGAAATCGACTAGCCAGTTCCGCCAAATGGCTTGACAAAGTGCTGCTCATAGATGGAATTCCCACCCTCCCTTTCCGCGCAAAGCGCAGCAGCCAAAAGCTGAGCGACGGAAGGATGTCAATGTGCCATGAATCGAGAGCTGTGCTGGGAGAAGTCCTTCCCCAAATCCGTTCACCTAAATCCACTGTGCCGGGTGCTAAGGCGAAACGAGCCCGAATCATCTTGGACGGCAGTCAGCCTCGTTTCGTCCGGCACAGAAGCACCCTTGCGCCAGTGAAATCCGGGCAAAGGGCCGGGCGCTGAAGTGCGCGGGCGCACAACAGCACAACGGGGGCCTGACCACTGTCGCCGATCTGGATTCCCTAAAAGGCCCACCGGCCCTAAAAGAAGGGGCGGGCCGATATGGTTCCCCAACCGGTGCAGGTATTGATTGCGCGCTGACGGTCTGAAGCCACTTCTAGCGTCATGCAACTCGCAGCTCGTGAGCCTGGGCGGGAATCCAGCTGTAAGTATTTGATTTATATTATGAACTGACACTTACCGCATTTAACAGGCCCAAACTGTCAAGCAGAATGCTATGCCGATAATCAGTACAACGACCCTGCATAGCATTTCATCGGTGTGTTCGCCGGTTGCGACTCGTGCGGCCGCAGCTTAAGCCGAAGATCATAGCCACCGAACGAATGCGCACGATCTTCGGTGCGTCGTGATGAGCACCGCATGTCTTGCGCCAGCACGTGAAGGGGTTCGAAGCGCAGACTGCGACGGTTGTGATCGTAGTATCCGCCGCACCACCGACTGCTTGATCTGCCGTCCGATTGCGCACCCGTGAAGGCACCCAAGCGCTCAGATGGGTTTAGGTGAACGGATTTGGGGTGCCCACCCAGAGTGCCGAGCGGGGCCATTGAGGAAGAAGCCGAGAGGAAATTCCGAGCAGCGGGCCTCGCTATTGAATCGCCCCGGCTGCTGGTGCAAATCGTCAGTTGCTAGCCACGGTAGGGTGGTGGCCTTGCACGGTACGACGTTCGGCGCGATGGCAGAAGCCGGATCGCATGAACTGCTTCGCGATTGCGAGCGGCTGACTCCGCTACCGCTGCGCCGATTGTGGGCGAGCCTTCCGCGGCGCCAACGGTAGCTGGTCCGCAGTGCTACCCGGGTCCTCGATCCGAGCAACCCAATCAGCAAGCTCAACGCGTGGGTCGCGGCGCATCGCCAACGCTCGCGAGGGATGAAGTAGTCAACTGGGATCTCCACCACCCACACTACTTGCGCGGCCGCGTGTGCGTTCATGAACCCGTTCCATTGCGCCACCACCGACTGCTTGATCTGCCGTCCGATTGCGCACCCGTAAAGGCACCTAAGCGCACGGATGGGTTTAGGTGAACGGATTTGGGGTGGCCACCCAGAGTGCTGAGCGGGCCACGGAGGAAAAAGCCGAGAGGAATCTCCGAGCAGCGGGCCCCTCCAAAATGTATCGCCACGGCTGCTGGAGTTGAGGGAAGCCGTTAAAAAGCCCGGGGCGATCTTTGCCAGGGCCAAGACACACGTCTCTGGCCAATCCATGGAAACTGCCGCCGAGCGAGTTCGTGGAATTCCTGGTTCAAGAGGGCGACGCGCACTTGCACGACACTGTGTGCTCCCGCACGACTCCAACGCATATGTTGGCTTTTACACATCCGACGGCCAACGATTCGATTGATAGATGACTCGACGAAGCCGGTCGCG